>NZ_JAMYPW010000072.1:0-20124 GCF_040320565.1 Mesorhizobium sp. M0664 | reverse complement strand
CGAGAACACCCATGGCTGCCTCCAAAAGACAGCCTTGAATCTGATTTGCTCAGCCTTGGGAATCCCAAGAGTCCACACGACCTAAGGAAAGGGTCCGATGTCCGGTTTTGACAGCGATGCCGTCCCACCGGGCTGTTCAAAGTGATTATCATTTGCGACCTTTGGTTACGGCACGGGCAAGAACCTGTTCCTCCGGCGGCAAGGCTCGAATTCAACCGAGCATGCGCGGTCGAAAGAACTCCAATTCGGCAACGCACACTGCTGGCCGAGATCGACTGTGGAGACGAATGCCGAGGGGGGTGGAAGCGGTTGAGTGGCCCCGTCCGTTGTGATTCGTTTGAGTTGTCTAGACTTGAACGGGATCACGACATGGGTTGGACGGAGACCGCCCGCCGGCGATATTGCCGCGCCGGGCAGCGAGATGCAAACGCGTTGACGGACAGGGAATGGGCGTTGATCTAGCCGTTCCTGCCGGGAACGAAGACAACGGGACGACCGCGGACGACAGAACTTCGGGCGGTCGTGGACGCGCTTCTCTACATCGCCTGGACCGGCTGCCAATGGCGGGCATTGCCGGACCGGTTCCCGCCGGTTTCGACGGTTCAACGCTAGTTCTATGCCTGGCGGGACAACGCGCTGTGGAAGACCATCAACTTGCACTTGGTGGCTGCGGCACGCCTGCAGTTGGTCGCGAGGCGAGCCCGAGCGCCGGTGTCATCGACAGCCAATCGGCAAAGACCACGGACGTTGCCGGTTTGCGCGGTAACGACGCCGGCAAGAAGGTCAAAGACCGGAAGGGGCATCAGGGGACACTTGGTCGGGCCGACATCCAGGACAGGGATGGGGCAGTCGGCGTCATCGCCTCCATTCGACGGCCTTATCCCTGGTTGCGCCATCTATTCGCCGACGGCGGCTATGCCGGAGAAAAACTGTCGCAGGCTCTGGCCAATCTCGGTACATGGACCATCGAAATCATCAAGCGCTCCGACGCGGCCAACGGCTTTGAGGTGCTGCCACGACGATGGGTCCTCGAGCGAACTTTCGCCTGGCTGGGACGTTGTCATCGCCAAAGACTTCGAGGCGACCATCGCCAGCGCCGAGGCGTGGATCTTCATCGCCTCGATCGGCCTCATGCTTCGCCGCATGGCAGCTCCGCGTCGTGCGTAACCGAGTTTCGAGTCCGGCTCGTAGAGTCGTGAGACCATTCTGGGAGCATGTCTGGTCTGGGAGAATGTCTGGAAACGAGCTCATATTTGCCGGTGCTCGATCGATGACGAAAGCGAGACGGACGCGACCGAATAGCGACTTAGGTGATAGCCGCGAAACCATCGGCGCACTCGCTTGCGCCAAGATGGCAGCAATCGAGACTTCCGCGACAGCAGGTCCGCTTGCACCAAAAACGATCTCCCGAAGCAAATATCAACCGCTGGAGGGAATAGTATTGAACTGTGAACCCGTGTCCGCCGAGGTTTTCAAGTCCGGTGTCTTGGCAACAGCGCGTCGCGATTGAACGAATTCATGCGACGCGCCTTCCCGCAGCCTTTTCCCAATGAGACTTGACAGCCGCAAGTAGTTCGCGCTCGGTGGTGTGAGCATTTCGAAAAATGGCTACGACCATTACTGTCAAGATTTCGGCCGCCGGGTCCAAAGGGTCGAGATGCTCATCCGCGCAGACCTGATCGAACACGCGTTCGCAAATAGCCAGATCATGAGGGCTGAGGCAGGTGCGATTGAAATGCCGAGGCAGCATCTGTGCGAACCTTTCAGGGCCCGCTACCGTGCTTGCGGCGGGCTTTTTGCTGATGAACCGCTGAAGCGGTGGCTGTCAAAATGACATTGTCATCTGCAGTGACCAGGAATGACTTACTTGGTTCCTGATTGCTCCTTTATTAATCCTAGCATAAGCGCACACTCACGGGCCTTATATTGTCCGGTAATCATAAGTCTATAGTAATCCTGCCGCTTGTTTTCCGGGACGTGAAATCCGCGCCGAAATTCGGCTGCCTCTTTCGGAGTTCGAGTGCAACCGAGTTTGCTGGCGGTGACTTTCAAACTCGCCAGTGAGCATCCGACCTTTGCCGCAATATTTCTCAACGGCTCGTTGTTACCGTATCCATCCAGAATTATCCTCCGACGAGCTTCGCTGTTGAGCCTAGTGGCCATTTTGGTGGTCTCCTCAACTAATATTCCACGATGCCCGATTCTATAGGCACCAGGCTGAAGAGTGTCGTTGGCGGCACATCCAGAAACTTATCTTGGAATGCATTTCTTGCCGTAATCCAGCATGATCGCCGTTTCAGTCGATTCGAGTTCACCAGTCTTGCCAGATGCCCGAAGTACACCACATGATTGAGAGGGGCATGGGCATACCCGATTCGGATATGGCACCACGCGATGGACACTAAGAGGCAAGACGAGGTCCGTGCGGGGCAGCCGCGGGACCGTGATCGGCGTCGTTGGCCACGCGAAGGTCAATCCCACAATGAGGAAGCTCCCTCGCCCGCGCCGGCGTTCGAACCTCTGCGCTTTTCAACGCTGGAACTGGCGCCGGAGGATCAGTTCGCCGCTTGGCAAGCGCATATGGCGCCGCTTGTCGAGGTAAGGTTGCCGGATGACAAATCGTTGAACGATGGCTTTCCCGCCGACCACACGGCTTGGAATCTCGGTGGCATGCTGATGATTCAACAGCGCGCGCCGGCACATAGCTTCATGCGTTCCGCCGCGAAGCTCCGCTCCAGTTCGATCGATCACTGGTATATCGTCCTGCCTCGCACCGGCCGGTCGTGGACGGAGATCGATCGCCGCGTTGCGGAAAACCGACCGGGCAAATTGGAGATCAGATCACTTGGCTATCCGTTTCGCGGGAGGGTAACGGACTCGGAAAGTCTCTTTCTTTATCTGCCGCGTGATTTGTTCTCTGATGCGGCGTCAACCCTTGATGCAAAGAACAATTCAATTCTGTCCGGTAACTTTGCCAACCTCTTGGTCGACTACCTCAACAGCATCGAAGCAAGGCTGCGCAGTCTCACCGCTGAAGATCTCTCCCGCATCGTGCACGTAACACGCAGCATGATCATTGCCTGCGTCGGGCCTCCGGCCGAACAGGCTGCGGCCGCCGAACAATTGAGGAGCGTCGCTCTAATGGAGCGAGCGCGTCGATACGTCCAAAACAATTTGGATGCAGCTCGTCTCACACCGGAATCAATGTGCCGGGCGCTCGGCGTATCGCGCTCTCGTCTCTATCAGGTGTTCGAACCGAGCGGTGGCGTTCTCCATTACATACAAAATCGCCGCCTTATGGCAGCCCATGTTGCGCTTAGCGATCCTGCGGACAGCCGGCGCATTGTTGAAATTGCTGAGGCCTTTGCGTTTAGTTCAGCGGCTAATTTCAGCCGAGCATTCAGCAAGGAATTCGGTTACAGCCCCCGCGAAGGCCGCAGTACTGTGGTATTGCCGCGCCCCGCCCACTCTGTTTCGCATGCCGGAGGCCAGGAGGCCTCTTCCTTTGAAGGTTGGCTCAAGGCGCTCGGAAACTGATTACAGGATCGCGAAGCTGATTGGGCGGACTTAGAAGAGGGGTGGCCCGGGGCGGCGAAGGTCACGCCGCCTCATGGACCACAATATCTTCGTGTCGCGCCAACTGCGCATCAGTCACACAGCTGATTCTCGCCAATTCACGGTTTGTTAACGAACTGTGACGGTTCATCGTTATCGATAATTTGCCGCCAATCACGGCGCAGCATACATGGAACTAGGCTGTGGGGGGTCTTATTAAGAGCGCGATTTGAAAGTTTGCCAAGCTTGACAGTTATGCTATTTTTAGATTGGGGGGCGCGAGTCTGCACCGCCTATGGAGGTGGTCCTTGCCCTCAGAGGCTTCAGGCGTCGGCACGGAGAGTGAGGGGCCTTCATCGAGCGACGCTGCACGTGTCGGCGATGGGGTTTTCGCAGACCTTTTGGCGAACACGACCGAACTTTTGTCGTTCTATGACCGTGACTTTCGCCTGACGCACTACGCGGCCAGGCTCAAAGGCTTGTACGGAGGCGCGGTAGCGCCGGGCGCCGCCGTCTGGGAGATCTACCCGAGCTTTCTCGATACGAGCCATCGCGATGAATTTCTTCGTGTGTTCCAGGGCGGCTCTCCGGCCAGCATCGACTTGCCGCGAACATCGGGCGGAGCGCACCGGTCCGTTTTTGTGTTCACCACGGCAAATGGTGCGGGAATCATCGAACTAAGGGAGGACGGCGGGCGGAGCGCAGCGGAGGAACAAGAGCATATAGTTCTGCTTCATCAGGCGACGCACGACGTGCTGACTGGACTGCAGAATCGGCGGCGATTCGGCGAGCGGCTCCAGCAGGCAATGGCGGCCCTCGGCGGATCAAAGCCGAAAGCCGCCCTTCTGCAAATCGACCTTGACGATTTCAAGGCGGTCAATGACACGCTCGGCCATGGAGCAGGCGACACTCTTCTTCAACTCGCGGCGGGTCGTATCCGCGACGCGCTGCAGGACGGCGAATCCGCATACCGGTATGCCGGCGATGAGTTCGCTGTCATCCAATTGGGAAAGGAGCAGCCAGCAGAGGCTGAGCGCCTCGCCGGATCTCTAGTCGACGCGTTCAAGGACCCGTTCGTCATCAACGGCATTCCCGTGTTCGTCGGCTCGAGTATCGGAATTGCTTTCGGGCCGGAGCACGGGACCGACGGCGAACAGTTGATGAAAGCCGCTGACATTGCTCTTTACGCGGCCAAGACAGATGGACGCGGCTGCGCTCGAACATTCAACCGTTCGATGCTGCTCTTGCTCGAGCAACGCGAGAATCTGAGGCGCAGCCTTCGAACCGCGCTGGAGCGCGGCGAGCTTTATCTGGAGTATCAGCCGCTCATTCAGCCTCCCTCGTCAGTGACCGGTTTCGAAGCGCTGCTGCGGTGGCGGCACCCCGAGGTCGGAATCATTCCACCCAACGTGTTCATACCGATCGCCGAAGCCGACGGTCTGATGGACGAGATTGGACGATGGGTGCTCGAGGAAGCTTGTCGCCAGGCGTTGACGTGGCCTTCCCCGCTGACGGTCGCAGTGAACTTGTCGCCGGCTCAGTTCCTTAGCGGTTTGCTGACGGACACCGTCGCTCAGATTGTTGACGCAGTTGGGCTTGATGCCGACAGACTTGAACTTGAGATAACCGAGAGGGTTCTACTTGAGAAGACGATCGACAATATAGACACATTGAATACGCTGAATGTCCTGGGAATACGAATATCGCTGGACGATTTTGGAACATACTATTCATCGTTGAGCTACCTTAAAAATTTTCCCTTCGATACGTTGAAGATAGATCAGTACTTTATTGCGGACTTGGAGACCGATCTCAAAAGCCAAACGATCGTGCGATCGATCATGAATCTGGCGCACGGCCTCGGGATAAATGTCACTGCCGAGGGGGTCGAGACCGCGGCACAGGCACGGTGGCTGATCAAGGAGAATTGCGATTGCCTGCAAGGCAACTTCCTGGGAAAGCCGCTTGGAGCCGAGGCGATCAGCGGTTTCATCAGGCGGTCCTCGCTGAGGGTGGTACGCGCGATGGAGGAATCAAAACAAGCGCTCTAGCGCCTTGCGGCCTTCGTTAATGGTGAGGCGGAGATTTCTAGAACGATCGACGCAGATACCGCGCAATTCTTCGAGTGGATGCGAGACAGACTCATTACGGGCGCGGAGAAATTTTCATCTCGCAGGCCATCACCCCGCGAGAGCTCAATACTGATGGGAACAAGTGAGGATGCCGATGGGACCTGTTCATCATGACCTGGCTGGCGAGCCGACTTTTGAGCCGATGATCCAGATCGACATGGAAATCAAAGCTTTTATCTCCGCTTGGAAGCATTGCGATTATGTCTCGACATACGTGGCCCGGATGATCAGTCAAAACAGGTCAGACTCGGTCCACCATTCAAATCTTTTTTCCTCTGCCTTCAACGAATTGCTGGAAGTCGCCTTTCGTACTCGCCATGCCGACGGCGAACTGGCATGCAGGGTGTCTCGCCATGGCGCGACGGATAGGATCGAGTTAATATTTCCTTGCGTGCCAGAGGAGCGCCAATTCTACGAAGAAGCCGTGTCGCAGTTCGTAGGAACGGAGGCCAGAGAGCGGTATCTCAATTCGGTGTCTGGGGATCTCACGCCCAGCCGCGAGGTCGTACTCCTGGAATTGGCTGTTGACTACAACGCGACACTCTGGATCGAGGACGCCGACGGCGATGCAATCAAGCTTGTCGTGGACCTTCCGCTTGAGGGCTTGCAACATTGAGCCCTTACGACCTTCTCCCGCGCTTCAAGGCGCAATACGACGCCAACAACCAGGAGTTCTCCATTTCGGGAGTGGTCCGCCCTCAGGCGATGGATGAGCTTGGGCCGAGCATAGCATTGCTCCGCGAGGCGATCGGCCATGTGCGCGGCGTTCTCTACCTCAATGTCAGGCGCCTGACGCAGATGAACAACGCTGCGTTTCACAGCTTTTCGAGGATCATCATCGACGCTTGTCGCGCTCGACCCGATCTCAAATTCGTGGTCATCACCTCAAGTGTCGTCGGATGGACCTCGCGAAAATTCGGTCGCCTGAGCGGAATCGAACCGAACATCACGGTTGAAGAGTATGACACTGAATTCTATCCGGGGCAGGGTTTTCTTGAGGAAGGCGGGTTCGTACCCATCCTGCGCACTCAGACAAAGATGACTTGGCGCCACGAGCGCACAATCTTGCCGCGACACGGCATGAGGCCCGGAATCGTCATGGCCGATGTCTGTTGCGGCATCGGTGATTTCGCCGTGCTCGCCCAGAAGGAGTTCCAGCCATCGCGGATCGTCGCCCTCGACCACTCCATATCCAGCCTGAACTATGCTCGACAAGTGATGCGGGAATTCGACATTCGGGGCATCGAATATACTTATGGCGATGCGTCGGAGATGCTGCTCGACCAAGCGCAGTTCGACTTGGTCACCTGCCGACATTCCCTTCAAATCTTCAATCGACCTGAACTCATCCTCAAGGAGCTCTACCGCATCTGCAAGCCAGGCGGGCGGGTCTATATCACCAACGAGAAGAATTCGCATTGCCTCGGCGAGCCGCGCGCCGAAAGCATTCGTTGGACCTACAACGAGGTGGCGAAGCTGTTCGGGCATTTCGAGATGGATGTCGAGCTTGGGCCCAAGAGCCGGCGATACCTGATCGAAGCCGGATTCGAAGACATCCGTGTGGAGACCTTCATGGTCACTAACCTGGACGGGGATCCGCAGGACTTCGCCGATGTCATTGCGGCCTGGGCGGACGTCTATGCGGGCGAGATGGCGACCAGACGCGGCGATGGACCGGAGTTCGTCGCGCGCTTCCGGCAGGGCTTCGAGGATCATATTTTCGCTGCGCTCCACCCCAAGGGTTATGCGGGGTGGCCGATCTGGGTCGCATCGGGGCGACGGCCGCAATGAAAGCCGACGATGAGCCTACACCGCGATTCGGCCTGCGCTCCTTTCGAGCGAAATTCGTATTGGTCGTTGGCGGCGCAGTATTGTTCGACCTCCTTTTGAGCGGTGGCCTGGCGCTTTGGAATGTTCAAAAGCTGTCGCGCGACGCCACATCCGAAGTCGGTGAGGGCCTGACGATCGCAAACCAGGAATACATTCGTTCCTATGCCGAATCGACAGCGTTAAGCGTCGACCTGCTGCTCGATCGAGTCCATGGGGACGTCAAGGCGTTGGCCGGCGTGCTGCAGGCCCAGATCGACGATCCAAGCAGGCAACAACAGCTCGGAGCCACGCTTTCACAGGAGGCGCCGGGCTCCGTGAAGGTCGTCTACGACTCGCGGGGCGATTGGGCGCAGAACCTGCCGGGAGCGCCTTCCGTGGTCAGCGTCTGGGGCTACCTGCTGGGCGCCGACCACAGTCCGCTGCCAAGCGTTCAGCAGGAAATAGAAGACAGCACCGTGCTGGACCTCGTTGCGCCGACGCTCATGGCCAGCGGGTCGTCCAAGCTGCAAATGTATTATATTGGTCCAAAGGAACGGCCGATTTTCAGGACGGTACCGTATACGGACCAGGCACAGACCTTCGACCGGCTCTACCCAGGCCACAACAAGGCAGAGTTCTGGGAGTTTTTCTTTCCGGGAATCTATGGGTCATGGCAGCAATGGGCCAGGGATCCAGCCTCACATCCGGTCTCTGACGATATCACCCAGACAGCGCCTTACACCGATGCGATCACGGGAAAGCTAATCGTCAGCTTTTTCCACCCGCTGTGGACGCGCGATCGCACCGGTGTCGCTGGTACGGCGGGAGCAGACATCACTCTCGATCAACTCGCGGAAGTCGTCGAACGTGTGAAGATCGCTGAGACCGGGTTCGGCTTTCTCACAATGTCGACTGGCAACGTCGTGGCGATCAATCCGTCAGGCCAGGCAATCATCGGCCTGACTTCATCGAGCGATGCGGGCACCCAGGGCGTCACCGGCCTGGAGAGGTCCCTGCGGGGAAGCACGCAGCCGGCTATCGCGTCGCTGCCTCTCGACCGGAACAATGACGGTGTAATTCAGCATGTCATGCTCGCCGACAAGGGCGAACGCGTACCCTACATTGTTGTCCTCAAAAGATTAAAGCCGACCAATCTGTGGAGTTCGGGACCGATCAAGTCCGAAATAATGTCGGTCGGGATCGTCGTTCCCGAACGAGAGATCTATGCATCCCTATTCGCCGCGCAGAAGAGTATTTCCCGTGCAACCGACCGTATCCTGCTCTTTCAGATCGCGGCGATCGTCGTTTCGCTTCTGATTGTTTTTGCCGCCGTGCTCGGAATTTCGAAGCGGATCACCGCGGGCCTGAGGGCGCTTGCCAGCGCCGCCCAGCGGCTCCAGTCCAAAGACTATTCAGTCCGAGTGAGCATCCCAACGCGCGACGAAGTTGGAGCGGCAGGGCTCGCTTTCAACCGCATGGCTGAGCAGATCAGCTTTCACACCGAAAACCTCGAGCAACTCGTCGACGAACGAACCAGGGAACTTGGGGACGCAAATCAGGAGATTTCCGCACTCAACGAAAAGCTGCAGGACGAGAACGTTCGTCTTGGTGCTGAACTCGCGGTCGCCAGACAGATCCAGATGATGGTCCTGCCGAAACAGTTCGAACTCGAAGCGATTCCGGGGCTGGAGATCGCAGCCTACATGCGGCCGGCCGACGAGGTCGGCGGCGACTATTACGACGTCCTGCAGAACGGGCCACGGGTCAAGATCGGCATCGGCGACGTCACCGGTCATGGTCTCGAGAGCGGCGTGCTGATGCTGATGGTCCAATCTGTTGCACGTGCGCTGCAGGAGACCAACGATGGGGACCCGCACCAGTTTCTGGATCGATTGAACAGGGCAATCTACAAGAACATCGAGCGGACGAACACCGGCAAGCATCTCTCGTTGGCCTTTCTTGACTTCGAGGATGAGCGGGTAACGCTATCCGGCCAGCATGAGGACGTTCTCGTCGTGCGTGCGGATGGGGAAGTTGAACGTATCGATACAATTGATCTGGGTCTGCCGGTTGGCTTGGAGAATGACATATCGAAGTTCATTGCCACGCGTGACATCCTGTTCGGGAGCGGCGACGTGATCGTGCTGCACACAGACGGGGTGACCGAGGCCGAAGACCAAGACAGAGAATTGTTCGGGTTCGAGCGCCTCTGCCAGAGCGCACAAAAACGTCACGGCAGCAGCGCCGAGGATATCAAAACCGGGATCATCGACGATCTGATGGCCCATATCGGGATCCAGAAGATCCACGACGACATCACCCTCGTGATCATAAGGCACAAATAGCCATGACAACGCTGTTCGGTACCCCTGACATTGCAACCGGGATGAAGGAGAGCGCCAGTCGCGTGCGGCTGTTCGACGGACCTCTCGACTTGAGTTGGCGTCATTGTGCCACGACCGCGGACTTCATCGCCGATCTTTTCGCGTTGCGCTTCCGGTCGTCCCGCAATGACTACATAGAAGTGCGGCACAGTATCGGATATCTGGTCAACGAACTCATCGAAAATGCGGTCAAGTTTCGCGCACCAGGTGAGATCTTGATCGAGGCGTCGATGGATTCGGCGTGCTTCAAGCTCAAAGTGTCGAATGACGTGGATGGTGAAGGTGCCTCTAAATTCCAAAGTCTCCTGGCGGATCTCACGGTCGGCGATCCCATGGACCTGCTGATACAGCGAATTGAAAAGAATGCCGCCAATCCCGACGTGGCAGGCTCCGGACTTGGATTGCTGACATTGATGAGCGACTACGGCGCACGCCTGGCTTGGATATTCAGCGCCGCCGACGAAAGCGATCGGCTTTGCGTGGAGACATATGCCTCTATTCCGATCTCGCAAATTCACAACTAGAAGAAACGAAGCCCGGCTATGGAAATCAAGACAGACGACTACCGTGTGTGGACTGAAGGAAGCGAAATTTTCTTCGACGGTGCAATGCGGCTTGCCAGTTCCGAGGCCGGTGCGCCTATCTCGGCGTTGGCGACCAGTGTTCTTGACTGTAATCCCGCTTCCATTACGCTCAATCTTAAGGATCTTCACTTTCTAAACTCTTCCGGCATCAACCTGCTCGCGAAATTTACCATCGAGGTGCGCAAGCATCCCGATGTTCGACTGGTCGTGCGTGGAACGCCAGACATACCCTGGCAATCGAAATCATTGCCGAATCTGAAGAAGCTGCATCCCGCTGTGGTGCTTTTGATGGACTGACGAAGGTCGTCCGAATTAGCCAAAGGACGGCGTGCAAGAGCGAGATATGTACGCCCGGATAAGTATTCGGATGCGAAGCTAACGACAATTTGGGCACTTGCGCAGATGCTCGCAATGGCTTGGCGGGGGCTGGCACAGGCGGCAGGCGTCCGGGTTGGGGGGATGTCGGGCCGCCTGTGCCGATCAGCCGTCGCTGCGCAGTCAGAAGTGTGGCGTCGTGGAGTCGCGGTCCACTACCATGAGATTAGATCGTGTCGCTCGACGGCGCCGGCGACTTCGGCAGTGGCACGCGCTTGCCGGGATCAAGCAACTTCGCGAGCTTCCTCGCAGCCCTTGTCGAGCAGCCCCGCGACCGGCTCACGCATGTAGGCTGGAATCCGCGATGTGCGTGTCCCGTACGCCGAATGCAAGCCGCGCGGCTTCGAACGCGAGATGCAGCCGCTCCGAAGTTCGGTAGCAAGCCGCGGGGATCGTTCTCAACGGCAATGACCTTTTCCTGCAAGAGCTTGCGGGCGGTCAGCAGCGCCCGGCGCTTCTGGCTCGTGAGGGTCTTCACATGCACCGGGGGAAACAGGTTGACCCGCATCATCTGCGCATCTGCGAATGCCGCGGGCATCATTGCGGTCGGTTGTTCACCTGCGCCTTAAGGAATGCCTTGGTGTGGCGGGTCTCCATGCAGATCACCGGCAGGCCGGCCCTGGCCGGCCTTCGAACAACCACTGCGACAAGGGCCCGGCTTCAAGCCCAACCGGCTCAACCCACCAGCTGGGCTCCTTGAGCACCCGTGCCAGATCCTCCGGATGGCTCGCCACCTTTATCTCGCGGCAAATCTGGCCTGTTTCCTCGATAATGCAAATGGCGGTCTCTTTCACTGACACATCCAATCCCGCATAATGATTCATGCTGCGCTTCTCCCTTCTGATGCTTGTGGCTGCCCATGCAGACCACGTTTTTATCATCAGCTCGAAGCGCAGCACCTTCGATCAACGCCAAGACCGAGACCGTAAAGACCGACGGCATGTTCAAAGCCGCCTATCAGTCACGCCGCGCGCTGATGCCGATCAACGGCTTCTTTCAATCGAAGGACATCTTCGGCGCGGGCAAGAACAAACAGCCCTATGCCATCGCGATGAAGTCGGGCGAGCCGTTCGCCTTGGCGGCGCTCTGGGAGGATTGGCGCGCCCCCGCTACCGGCGACAACATCCGCACCTTCAAGCTGCTGACCTGTGAGCCGAATCCGCTCATGGCGACGATCCACAACCGTATGCCAGTGATTCTGGCGCCGAAGACTACATGACCTGGCTGACGACCCTGACCCGGAACATCTCATGAAGCCGTTTCCAGAAGAGCTGATGAGCACGTGGAAGATAATTTTCTCTCGTTGTTACGTTGTGAGCATGCTTCTGAATCCGGTTCTTTGGCCATTATGAGGGGCACAGACAGGCAGGCAAAAGCATAATCACACCATGACAACCGGCGGTTCAATCTGAGGAGAGAGAAAATAGAAAACGACATATCGCCCTTTCCACCCAATTCGATGCCATCCACCCGAAAGCGGACGGATAGTCAAGGTCGTCGGCACCGACGGCACCAGCGCATTCTCGCCGAAACTTGTGCTCGTCACAGATGTCGACGGGACGCAGGTCGAGGCTTTGGACTACGTCAAGAACAAGCGGCCGGGGCATAATACGGCAACCACGAGGCCGGTGACATCTAAGGATTGTGCGTGCGGTAGAAGGCGCAAATTACAAACGCGATGCCGATGAGGCGCATCAAATCAGGGGAATATGAATGGGCTACGAAGTAGGCGACCCTAAGCACAGCAGTAGCTATCAACCACGTGCCTGTGTGCTTGTCCGTAGACGCATTGCGGCTTTGGTGCCTGCGAGTGAATCTCTTTTTCGAGATTGATACTCCTCTGCCCGCCCCGCGCCATCGCCCAGCGGAAGATCAAAGCGTTTCGGGATTGGCTGTCTGCTGAGATGGATCCAAACGACGGCCCTTATGGCAAAACTGAAATGCGCCCAAGAAGAGCCACCAGTTCCGCCTGACGTTTCGTTTCGGTCTTGGCGAACAGCGAGGCAAGCTGGGAGCGGATCGTGGTGCGGCTGAGGCGCCAACTGCGGGCGATCTCCAGCGGCGCATCGCCTTGAGCCAAGCGCAACGCCAAGTGCGTTTCCGCGCTCGTCAAGCCAAACATCTTTTGCAGTGTCTGAGGATTTGGCCCCGACCTGTTCTCGCGGTCCAGTAACGCCACAATGCTCGTTCCGTCAGGAGCGATAAACCCGTTCTCGTTCAATATCACCGGCCTGTCGCCGTTGCTGCGGATCACCACCCACGATAGTGAGCCCGGCAGGAAATGGGCCGGAACATTCGCGATCAGCCGCCTCAAGGCCACCGAAAGACCGCTGGCCGTATCGGCCACTTCTCCCTGGCGCTCCAGCGTGGTTTGAGCGGCTGCGTTCCATTCGACCACTTTCCTCTCGCGGTTCAGCACGAGATAGCCGCAGCCGATGCGATCAAGCATGCCGGTTATAGATTCCAGGCTGCGTGCTCTTGGCTCCCCGACCCCTGCGCCCGATGCACGATCTGGAGGAAAAACATAAGATCGCCGCGTCGTATGCGCCTCATGGTTATACTTTGTCGTTGTCGCAATGTATCGCCTACCCGAAACAGCATCACCGTGTCTATCCATCAGAGTCATTTTCTACCCCTACCCAAAGTTTCACCAGCCACAATAAAGTTATTCGTGGTCCACAGAAAATCTTCAAGTGACAGTATCACTCCGAAATAATATTACTCTAAATCCGATGATTACACTGTTAGTACCCAAGGATCTGCAGGCAAATCGGCCATAGATCATCAACTGGTTGTAATCTTCCCGTTTGTGTTCCGGCACATGAAAGTCACGCCGAAATTCCGCCGCCTCCGTCGGGGTCCATGTGCAACCGAGTTTACTGGCGCTGACCCTTAAACTCGCCAGTGAGCATCCGATCTTGGTCGCAATATCATTCAACGGTTCGTTATTAAGGTATCCTAAGAATTACCTTGCGACGGACTCGCTTTTGAGCTTTGCGTTCATTTCGGTGGCTCCTCAACTACCCGTTCACAACACGCGATTCTATACGAATCAAATTGAAGATGTCGTTAGCTTCACATCCAGAAACCTATCTCGGAGTGCATTTTTTTAAGATTTCTTCATGCCGCCAAGCTGCCGATAATATTCCTGCTCACCTGTTCCACCACCACACAGCCCTCCCACGAAAGGGTAAGATTAATAACGAGCGAGATGGCGAGAAAGAAAGGTGGCATTGGGGTGGTCGCCCGCCTGCTTCGGATTTATTCTTTACCCGCGCCGAGCATCGCATCATGGGACTACCCGGCCTGGCAGCCGGAATTCAAACCTGGGGAATTCTCAACATGAATACCGAAACCGGCGCCCTGCGTGCCGACAATGACAACACTCGTTTCCGCGGCGGCATGCGTGCGGTGCACTGGCCGGCCAAAGAAGATCCAGCCGCAGCGCTTGCCGTGCTGCAAGAGATCCCGCGACACCACCGGCCAAACGCGTACAGAAGGCGCGCAGGGTTATCTTAACCCGCGAGACGCCAATCCCGACGACGCCGAGAGGCATGGCGTGCCAGGCGACGAGGTGACGTCTGAATCTATGGTGGAGCCGGCACAGGATGGGCTCGACGAAGTGTGGCCGGAGATTCTGCATCAGATATGGCCGTCAGAGCGTGACATATGCCGGGCGTTGGGCTGGATTGAATGGCCGCGCACGGGACGGAGCGAGCCGCTAGGCCGGTGATGTGCTGTGCTTGCGGAATGTTGTCGCCTCCTGAAGGGCGTAGCATGAGACCGGACTTTGATGGCCATGGGCCGAAATTGCTGGCATGCACTTCTACACAAAACCCGGCGCTCGCAAGAAGGCCGAAGGCGCGATCGCAGGCGCGGTCTTGACGCCGGGGCGGACTACTACGACGAAACACTGCTCCACGCGGTCGTCGACCTAGCAGGCCAAGCGGCAGAATGAGGCGCAGCTTGGGGACCCATCAATGAGGATCGCTATCGTCAACGATATGCCCCTTGCGGTCGAGCTTCTGCGGCTACTGGTTACATCAACCCCAGGGCATCAGGTCGCCTGGATCGCGGTAAAAGGGCGCGAGGCCGTAGTGGCCTGTCAACGAGACCTCCCGGATCTCGTTCTCATGGATTTGGTGATGCCTGAAATGGACGGCGTCGAGGCTACCCTCAGGATCATGGCGGAGCGCCGGCGTCACTGCGACCACGGCAAGTGGCCGGCGTCATTGGGGGCAGTTGGGGTAGATGCCAAGTAGACGCCGGCCCAGCGGGTTGGGGTCCGCCACCGGGAATAATAGTGGGCCTGGAGATTCAGGTAATTCCGTGATCACGGAAGACGAGCCTTTGCGGTCCCTTCGTTTCACTCTTCGTTTACCGAGCGCACGCGGCAGGAAAGCGTTCTGTCCAATCACTCCCGCAGCACGATGCAAAAAGACCCCTTGGCCATTCTCATTCGGGTTGCCTGTGAGACATATGAGGTGGCTCAACCGGTCAGACATCAGAAAAGGTCGCGAGGAGAGGCGGCCACCTCCACAAGCTGCTCGTCAGCGCCATCCATATGCGCCCCTGTCAGGACGCTCTAAGTTATTCTTGATACACGACGCGGTCTCGTCCTTCCGACTTGGCCCGGAACAGCGCCAGGTCGGCTGCGTTGATGAGATCATGGGGCGTATGGCTCTCATTGGGTACCGTGGTTGCCACACCAACGCTTATGGTCACCCGCTCAGACCCGTGCGGAATGCTTAACTCTCGCACGCTCTGGACGAGCCGTTCCGCGACGGTGCCCGTTAGGACCAACGAGGCATCGACCATCACAACAACGAACTCCTCGCCTCCATATCGCGCAGCAAGATCCGTGGAGCGATTGCAACTGCTCTGGATCACATGGGCGACCTGCTTCAGCACCTCATCCCCCGCCATGTAGCCATGCTGTCATTATAGCGCCTGAAGTCATCTGCATCGATCATCAAAAGCGACAACTGACTCTGCGTGCGGATCGCGCGCTTCCATTCCGCCGCGAGATGCTCATCGAGTAGCGCCGGTTTCCGAGACCCGTAAGGCATCGATCCGTGTGAGGCGCTCGAGCTCCAGGTTTGCCCGCATTGACTGCCGCTGGCTTTCTCGGAGCGCGCGATACGCCTTCTCTCTGAGCGTGGTCCAGATAGGCGCGAGTGTGATAACGGACACGAGCATCCTGCCGTTCTGGTCGATCGGGCTGGTGCGCATCATCGCCATTCCGTGGCTGATCACCGGCACGGCGATGTTGATCTTCTTCTTCGCATCGGCATTGGGCGGGGCCTGTCCGCCATGCTGCTCGGCCACGTCGCCCTTGCGCTGCCCTATGTCATCGTCGTGGTGTCGGCTCGACTGCAAACCTGACCATCGCAATTTTTTGGTGGTCTTGCGGCCCGGAGCAACCGATCCCGGCAATGATGATGGACAACGACATGGTTGGCATCGCCAAGGTCTTGCCGATTGACAGTGACATTTCACTCAGAAGCGGTGCGCCGGGCTTGCGGCTAGTGCGCCGTTTGCTGCTGTTTTGAGATTTGGCCAGGTGCGTATTCATTGGCCTCGAAGACATGATGATGAACACGTCCCGTGAACATCTTGAGCAGCTCGCCGGTAACGTCCCGGCTCTGAGACCGGACGTCGGACCGAAGTGCCCGGTTGCAGCTGTCCATGTCCGAATACCGGATGGCGAGCGCCATGGCGTAGATCGGGGCGCCCACGTCCCGCACCGCACCGTCCAAGACTCGCACTTCCTCGGCTCCGGGAAACTGCGTCCACAGCGGCACCAGCTTCTCCTTGACGAACCGCCGAAACTCGCTCTCGCGTCCGGCTTGGATTTCACCCTCGAAGAGGGCGTAACGGATGATCATGACGAGGGTTTCCTAACTTTCTACCTGGGATCACCTGCCGCCCGATGCCGGCAGTTGGCGGGTCAAGCAATTTTCTGAAGTTGCGATCACGACGTGAGTCTGGCTTTGCGGGCGCATCGCGTGAGGCGCCCGCCTTGCCGAATTCCTATTTGCCCCAGATCTTCTTGTACTCGTCCCGGTAACCGTTGCCGGGGTCAAATGCATTGTTGGGGCCGCCGTCGAACTCGACATTGTCCGCCGTCACGACGTGCAGCGGCGACAGGTAGCCCGACCACTTTTCACCGGCAATGGCGCGGTTGAGTTCGTCGACCAGTTGCCAGCCCTGCAGGTTGAGCGGTTCGGCGACCGTTACCTTCTGGAACTGGCCGGCACGGATGCGCTGATAGGCGGATTCGGAGCCATCGCCGGCAGCGACATTGATCGGCGCGTCGGTGCCAGCCTTGCCGGCCGCGGCAAGCGACGGTCCCATGAAGTCGAAATAAAGGTCATTGATCGCCAGGGAGTGCGTCCACGCATCGCCGTATTTCTGCAGCAGCGAAGTTGTGAGCTGCGGCATGCGCTGCGAGGTCTCGGCGATCAGCGTGTCGCCTATAATGCCAACAAAGGCAGCTTCGACGTGATGTTCGAGGCCTCCGGCAACGAGCGCGCCGTGCGGGCGGGTTTAGATGTCCTAAAGCCGCGCGGCGTTCTCGTTCAGCTGGGGCTCGGCGGCGACCTTTCGATTTCGCAGAACCTGATCGTCTCCAAGGAGATCGAAATGCGCGGAAGCTTCCGCTTCCATGACGAGTTCGCACTCGCAATCGATCTGATCAACCAGCGCCGCGTCGATGTGAAACCACTCTTGACCGACGTCTATCCGCTCGATGAGGCGGTTGCGGCCTTCGAGATCGCCGGCAACCGAAACAAATCGATGAAGGTTCAGATCGCGCTAGGCTGAACTCAGGTGCTTTCGCGCTCAACGACGCGATAGCCAGTCAGGACGATTTCCTGTCCGTGGTTCTTCTCGCCACCCCGGATGATCTGGATGAGCCGGCGTGCAGCCTGCTGCCCGATGCCGTAACAATCAACATTTACCGTGGTGATGCCAGGATGGCAGAAAGCGGCAAGCTCATAGTCGCCGAAGCCGGCGATGGCGATGTCCTGCGGGACCCGCATTCCACGCCGCTTACATTCCATCAGCGCCCCGAAAGCCGACAGATCAGAGACGCACAGCACGGCCTCAATGTCAGGCCAACGCTCCAGCATGCTGACAACGGCCTGCCCGCCCTGCTCGATCGAGATCGGCGGCACGCCGAAGGAAACAAGCCGGCCATTCGGCAGACCGAGCTCCTCGATGGCTCGGACGAAGCCTTCGCGCCGTTGGCTGCCGCGCGTGTCGCGCGAGGTCGTACCACCAATGTAGCCGAATTTCCGGTAGCCCTTCCTGGCGAGCGTTTTTACGAGAAGCCCATTGCCTCTTCGTTGGAGAAGCCGACAACCTGGTCGATGGGCTTGGCCGGCAACTCCCAAGTTTCGATCACCGGGATGCCGGTGCTTTTCAAAAGTTGACGTGCTCGGTCCGTATGCGCGCCGCCGGTCAGAATGATGCCTTCCGGCCGACGTCGGAGCATGGCTTCGATCAGCTTCTCTTCCTTCTCGACCGTGTAGTCGGTGTATCCGAGCAGAAGCTGAAGTCCCGTGCTTTCCAGCTCATCGGTAATGCCGCGCGCCGTGTCGGCGAAATTTGAATTGTTGATCGAGGGAACGATCGCCGCGACAAATCCGGTCTTGCGCGAAGACAAACTGCCGGCCGACTGGTCGAGCACATAGCCCAGCTCGTTGACCGCGGCCATGATCTTTTCCCGAGTGGTCTTGGAAACCCGGCCGCCGTCCTTTAAAGCGCGCGAGACCGTCATGGCCGACACGCCAGCCCGCAGGGCTACATCGACCATAGTCGGTGCTTGGCTCTCGAGGGGCCTCGACGACGCTGCCTTAGCCATCATGCCTCTGCGCTAGCAGCAGCAAACGGCACATCGTATGGCCGGAACTGGTTTCGGCTTTGTCCATTAGCCGCCTCGTCTAGAATCAAATCGGTTATATGTTGTCGATATCACCTCTCTATGACAACAATCATAGCGTGAACTCAGGCAGCGCTTGTATACGGGAAGGTTTACTGGGTTCGCCTGACGTACGCTGCGGACCGGTGTTCAATCAAACAAAAACCCGCCGCAGTTCGTGCGACCGGGCCGATCAAGCGCTGTTGCACCAAGCAGGGCTCGGGATCAGGGTTGCCCGGTGCGCGCGGACCGTCAGGACACATATACGTATCAGCTGCAATGCGTCCACCAAGGGACGATTGGAGGAAAGGCCGCACATGGGGCTTGTTCACGTCGGACACCGCGGCTAACGATCCGTCACAGAAATACCTGCAGCTAAGCCTCTTCCTCAAGGATTAGATGCTCCGCGGCCGTGGATCCCCGCTTTGAACCCTTGGGCGCGCCATCGCATTGCAGGCCTTTTGGTGCGGCAGGCATGCTCCTGAATCCGAGAACCGATTCCCGCCCACCACGGCTGGCGCCGACAGAGACCAACATATTTCTCCAGGCTGCTCGGCCCACATAGCGAAGTCCATTCGCTCTGCCGGCCCGCACCGTCTTGGCTGGTGAGCGGAAATTGGCCAATGTCGCTCTACCCATCCGTGCTGCTCGACAGTTGCGCCCGAGCCGCCGCCCGACCTCAGAACTCCCGCTCATGCTCACCAACACAAAGAATGCGCCGTTAACCAGATTTTCTGAACCGTCAGTGCTTAATCGCGAGACTGAATGGGTAAGGTGATCGGTGACAAACATAAGGGCATTTCCGCTGTATCGGCGGCGGAAGTTGGTCGAGGGAGTTGCCCGCGTGCTCGAATCCAAGAACGGCGAGGATGCGAATGCGTTCTGGCGCAGCACCGACAAGACAATTCTCGTTCGGTTGTCCGAGTCAGGAATTGCACCCGGGCGCGCCGAACAGGAAATTGGAAGGCTTCTTCATGCCGTCTTACGCGAGATAGCCAGCCGGAGTGCTGCGAAACGCACACACTAGAAAAGAGTGATGTCCGCGGTGTTACCCTGGCTCTCTGAGGGTGAGCGGGATGATCTCGGCGCTTGGCGCTTCATCCTGCGAGGGGGGCTTTCGCCCCGAGCAGTTTCCTAGAGGAATGGCTTGCGGTGAGCGTAGGGGCACGCGAAGCCAGGGCCTCCTCACGTCCGGGCTAATAGCCCGGTTTGAGGCGTTTCGGCTCTCGCGGGAGAGGGCAATTTCGGGCTTCAAGTCGGGCGCCTCTTCAGTGTTGCGAGGCCGGCATGACTCACATCAGGTCTTCAACCATGCGCGCAACTTTCCCCAGACCTGCGCTGGTCCCTCTTGTTCTAAGGAG
>NZ_JAMYPW010000071.1:0-20910 GCF_040320565.1 Mesorhizobium sp. M0664 | reverse complement strand
CGGCCCGCCTAAACCGACACTGCCAGCCATCCGACGCGCCGTCATAGCAGCACTCTCAAACCACCATCCGCCACAACGATGTCCACACTGCCGTATCCGGTTCCGAATGACCCCAAAATCAATTCTGCCAAAGTAGTGCTAGGGCCGGGTGACCGGAAGCGGCACGCCGGGAAGATAGAGCGAAATCGGGCGGATTTCGTAGACGGCTGTCGGATTGACGCGGCGAAGGTCGCGCGCAATGTCGATGGCGGCGTCACGGCTGGCGCAGTCGACGACATAGAGCCCCAGCAATTGTTCCTTGGTCTCGGCGAAAGGGCCGTCGATAACCATTCCGGTGCCTGGCCCGCGCAAGGTGCAGGCGTCTTGTGTCGCGCCGAGCCGGGCCGCCGGCCCAAGGGTGCCTTGCCGGTAGAGCCGATCGTTGATCTGGAGAAGATCGGTCATCAGCGCCGCATCCTGCTCAGGCGTCAGTGCCGTAATCGCTTCTTCCTCGTGATAGGCAAGAATGGCATAGAACATCTGGCTTCTCCTTTCGTCGTCCTCACTTCGCCAGGAACGCCTCGATCCGCTCCAGCGCGCGCAGGATGTTCTCCTCGGAATTGGCGTAGGACAGCCTGACATAGCCTTCGCCGAGAATGCCGAAATCGGGGCCGCCGATCAGCGCCACGCCGGCATCCTCGAGCAGCGCCGAGGCGAGCTTCTTGGCCTTCCAGCCGGTCTTGGAAACATTGGGGAAGGCATAGAAGGCGCCTTTCGGCGTAATGCAGGAAACGCCGGGCAAGGCATTCAACCCTTCGACCACGACCTTCCTGCGGCGGTCGAAGGCGCGCATCATCTTGTCGACATCGTCCTGCGGGCCGTCGATGGCGGCAATGCCGGCATACTGGCTCGGCGCGTTGACGCAGGACCAGCAATTGACCGCCAGCTTGCGCACCTTGTCATAGAGATGCGCGCCCTTGTCGCCGTTCGGCCAGATCGACCAGCCCATGCGCCAGCCGGTCATCGCCCAGGTCTTCGACCAGCCGTTGAGCACGATCAGCCGATCACGGATTTCGGGGAAGGCGAGCAGCGAACAGTGCGTCTCGCCGTCATAGGTCATCACGTCGTAGATCTCGTCGGAGAGGATGGCGACGTCCGGGTGCGCTTCCAGGCCCTTGACCAGCTTCTCGATCTCGGCGCGGGGGGTGACGCCGCCGGTCGGGTTGGCGGGCGAGTTGAGGATCAGCAGCCTGGTCTTCGGCGTGATCAGCGCCAGTGTTTCCGCGGCCGAAAAGGCAAAGCCGTTCTCCTCGCGCATCGGCACCGGGATGGGGGCAGCACCGGTGAACTCGATCATCGAGCGGTAGATCGGAAAGCCGGGATCGGGATAGAGGATTTCGGCGCCCGGCTCGCCGAACATCAGGATCGCCGCGAACATGGTCGGCTTGCCGCCGGGCAGGATCATCACCGCTTCCGGCGAGACTTCGACGCCGGTGGTGGCCAGCGTGCGGCGTACCACCGCTTCGCGCGTCGCCAGCAGGCCGTTGGCCGGCGTATAGCCGTGATGGCCGTCGCGCAGCGCCTTGATCGCGGCCTCGACGATGTGCTGCGGCGTCTTGAAGTCGGGCTGGCCGATGCCGAGATTGACAATGTCGCGGCCCTGATGGGCAAGTGCCGTGGCACGCGCCAGCACCGCGAACGCATTTTCCTCGCCGAGGCGGTCGAAGGCCGAAATCGTGTGGAGCATTTTTCCCGTCCGTGTGGTTCTTTCAGCGAGCGTGCGTTTTTGTGAGCGTCCGCCCGCAAAAGTCAAACGGATTGGAGTTTTCGGTGTCGGAAAATCTCAAGAATTGGCAACCGCGCCCGCGGCCCGAACGCAAGGTGCTGGAGGGGCGAACTGTCAGGCTGGAGCCGCTTAACGCCGAAAAACACGGTGACGGTTTGTTCGAGGCCTCGTCGGTGGCCGATGCCGGCGATCGCTTCGCCTGGCTGCCAGACTACCCGCCGGAGAGCCGTGCCGCCTTCCAGCCGTGGCTGGACAAGGCAGAAGCCAGCGAGGACCCGCTGTTCTTCACGGTCATCGACAAGGCCAGCGGCAAGGTTGCCGGGCGCCAGACGCTGATGCGCATCGACGCCGCCTACGGCGTCATCGAGATCGGCAACATATATTGGGGTCCGCTGATCTCGCGAAAGCCGGCGGCGACGGAAGCGCAGTTCCTGTTCATGAAGTACGTCTTCGACGAGCTTGGCTACCGCCGCTACGAATGGAAATGCAACAACCGCAACGAGCCGTCGAAGCGCGCGGCGGAACGTTTCGGCTTCAAGTTCGAGGGCATTTTCCGTCAGCATCTTGTGGTCAAGGGCGAAAACCGCGATACCGCGTGGTATTCGATCATCGACAGGGAATGGCCAGATCTGCGCAGAGCCTATGAGGCGTGGCTCGATCCGGCTAATTTCGACAGCGATGGCCAGCAAAGGCGGCGGCTCGAGGATTTTCGCGCTGAGTTCGGCGCCTGACCATGATCCCGAAAAGTGGACGCCGGTTTTCGGATAAGATCATGGTCAAACAAGAAGACAGAGCCTCCATCCCGAGTCTGCCGGGATGGATCAGGCTCTAGCAGGGGCTATAGATGGCGCATACCCACGACCACGCTTCGCAGGGCCACGACCACAGTCACGGTGCCGGGCATGTGCACGGCTCGACCGACAAGAAGCGCGTGCTGATCGCGGCCTGCCTGACCGCCGGCTTCATGGTCGTCGAAACGCTTGGCGGTCTCTTGACGGGATCGCTGGCGCTGCTGGCGGATGCCGGCCACATGCTTGCCGATTGCATTGCGCTCGGCCTTGCCTGGTATGCCTTCCATCTCGCGGGCCGGCCGGCAACCGTGCGCCTCACCTATGGTTTCGGCCGGGTCAAGACACTGGTCGCCTATACCAACGGCATCGCCATCTTCGCCATTGCGCTGTGGATCGTCTACGAGGCCTGGGGGCGTTTGCTGACGCCTGAGCCCGTGCTCGGCGGGCCGATGCTGGTCGTTGCCATCGCCGGCCTTGCGATCAATATCGGCTCTTTCTTCGTGCTGCATGGCGGCGACCGCGGCAGCCTGAACATGCGCGGCGCCATCCTGCATGTGCTCGGCGACCTGCTCGGCTCGGCCGCGGCGATCGTGGCGGCGCTGGTGATCCTGGCGACGGGCTGGACGCCCATCGATCCGATCCTGTCGGTGCTTGTCGCGCTGCTGATCCTGTCCACGGCCTGGTCGCTGATGCGCGAAGCCGCCCACGTCCTGCTCGAAGGCGTGCCGGCAAGCCTCGACCGCGACCTGATCGCCAGGGACATCGAGGCGACAATCAAGGGCGTGCGCGAGGTGCATCACATGCATGTCTGGTCGATCGACGGTTCCAGCAACATGGCGACGTTGCATGCCTGCCTCAATGACGGCGTCGACGCGCATATGGCGGTCAGCGCGATCAAGAAGCGGCTTGCGGCGGAACATGGCATAGCCCATGCCACGGTCGAACCGGAATTCGGCCGATGTGCCGACAGCCATGAGCATGATGACGAGCACGATCACGCGCATGATGCGGCACCGCACCGCGGCCATTATCACTGACTTCGGGAGTTCTGGGCATTGGCAACGATCGACATGAACTCTCGCCACCCTGGCGCCGCGTGATGGACCGCGACACCCGCAATGCGGCAATCGGCGCCGCTTGGGTTTTGCTGCTGTTCGGCATCGCAGCCTATTATCTTCCAACAGTGATGCTGGCGGTCGGCAGGGTCTCGACGGTGCTTGCCGGTGTCGTCGCGGCGATCTTCATGGTGGCAATCTTCGTCGTGTTCTGGCTGCGTAGCCGCAGCCAGCGCAAAAAGGGAAAGTGACATGCGCATTCTGATTACCGGCGCGGCAGGCATGGTCGGCCGCAAACTCATCGCCAGGTTGGCCAAGGACGGGACGCTCGGCGGCCGCAAGATCGCCGCGCTCGATCTTCACGATATCGTGCCGCCGCAAGCGCCGGTGCTCGAAGGTGTCAGCATTACCCTCCACACCGGCGACCTTGCCGCACCGGGAGCGACCGCAAATCTGGTCGCGCCGCGCCCCGACGTGATCTTCCATCTCGCCGGCGTGGTGTCGGGTGAGGCGGAGGCCAATTTCGATCTCGGCTATCGCGTCAATCTCGACGGCACCAGGGCGCTGTTCGATGCCATCCGCTTGGCCGCCTATACGCCACGCGTCGTCTTCACCTCGTCGATCGCCGTGTTCGGCGCACCGTTTCCCGACATCATTCCGGACGAGTTCCACCCGACGCCGCTGACCTCCTACGGCACGCAGAAGCTGATCGGCGAGGCGCTGCTTGCCGACTATACGCGCCGCGGTTTCTTCGACGGCATCGGTATCAGGCTGCCGACCATCTGCGTCAGGCCGGGAAAGCCGAACAAGGCGGCCTCAGGGTTCTTCTCCGGTATCATCCGCGAGCCGCTGAGCGGCCATGAAGCGATCCTGCCGGTGCCGCGCTCGGTCATACACACACACGCCAGCCCGCGTTCGGCGGTGAATTTCCTGATCCATGCGGCTCAGATCGACGGTACCGCCGTCGGCCCACGCCGCAACCTGACGATGCCGGGCGTCGCCGTCAGCGTCGGCGAACAGATCGAAGCGCTGGAACGGGTCGCCGGCGCCAAGGCGGTGAAACTGATCCGCGAGGAGCCCGACGAGACGATCTGGGCGATCGTCAAGGGCTGGCCGACGCGCTTCGAGGCGCGGCGCTCGAGGGAGCTTGGCTTTGCCGCCGAAACGAGCTTTGACGAGATCATCCGCGTCCATATCGAAGACGAGTTGGGCGGCAATATCCCTAGTTAAAGCGCCCCGATCGGACGCAACGAGGTCAGGCGCCAGTCAGGCTGGCCGAAAGCAGCAGCAGGCCGAACAGGAAGACGAAGGCGGCGCCGCCGATCTCGACGAAGGAATGGATGCGGTTGCCCATGCGGCCGTCGCCGGCGAAATACACCGCCCAGTTCTTCGCGGTCACCGCAAGAGTCGCCAGAGCCGAGACGGTGATTGCGGTGCCGAGGGCCATGGCCAGCACCGACAGGATGCCGCCGAACCATAGCCCGTTCAGCAGGGCGAAGCTCAGCACGATCAGCGCGCCGGAACAGGGGCGGATGCCGACGGCAGCGACAGCCGACCAGGCCGTGCGCCAATCGAAGCGATCACCGGAAAGCAGCGCCGGGTCGGGCGCATGCGAGTGCCCGCAGGTCTCGCAGACCTCGCCCGCCGCATGGCTGTGGTGATCGTGCGCAGCATGGGCGTGGTCGTGGGCGCCGTGGTCATGCGCATGATCGTGGTGGTCATGCGCATCAAGCGCGTGGGAATGTGCCGCATGGGCATGCGCGGAATGTGAATGGCCGGCATGTGAATGGCCGGCATGGGCAGCCGAGAGGCTGTAGCCCGGATTTGCGCCGAACACGCGAAGGATGGCCGGGCCGGCCTTGCGCCACAGCAGCCAGGCGCCGAACAGAGTGACGAAGACATAGCTCATGATTTCGAGGAACCATGCGGCGTCTGTCATCGAGACAGCAGTGCCGCGCAGCAAGAAATAGGCGACCAGCATCACCACGATCGCGGTCAGCGCCTGCAGCAGGGCCGAGACGAAGGACAGCATGATGCCGCGCCGGAGCGCCACTTCATTGGCCACCATGTAGGAAGAGATCACCGCCTTGCCGTGACCGGGGCCGGCGGCGTGGAAAATGCCATAGGCAAAGGACAGGCCGATGAGCAGCCACAACTTGCTGCCGTCCTGGCGCATCGCCTTCATCGCGCCGGCAAGCGCATGATAGAATTCCTGCTGGCGCAGATTGATCCACATCAGGATGTGGGCGAACGGGCCGGTGGCGGTTGGAGCCATGCCGTCATTGGTGCCGATGCCGAGTGAACTCTGGGCGTGGGCGGAGCCGAGAAAGTGCGTCATCACAAAGGCGACGGCCAGAAGACCGAATGCCAAACGCAGGGACGGTTTGGTCACTGGATCTATCCTTCCGGCTGACAGGTCAGTTCAAGTTTGGTGGCAAAGATCTTGCTCATGTCGGTGCCTGTCGGATCATTGAAGAAGGCCTCGGTCAGGGTCTTCTGGTTCTGGGCGATCGCCTCGTCCGGGTTCGGGCGGACAACCTTGCTGGTGCAGGTCGGCGGCAACCCATCGACCTGCAGATTGGCATCCTCGGTGAAATCGATCGCGGTGTAGAAGGTCGGGTCGTAGACGCCGATATCTATCTTGCCGCTCAGTTTGATCGGTACCTTCGGTTCAGATTCAAACAGGATGATCAACTGGTCATTGTCGAAATTGGCCATCAAATGCGGCGGCGGGGTCATTGCCACGTCCTTGCCGTCGACGGTGACGAGCTGGAAATAGTTGAATTCGGCAAGCGAGGCATGGACGGTGTCGGCGACATCCTTCAGCTCCTTGTCGTCGAGTTTCAGGTCGGAATTCTTGTCGAACTCCATCATCACCGTGCTCGAAAACAAATCGTCGAAGCGCCAGACATGGCGCAATGCCTTCACAGTTTGGTGATCCGGGCCGAGGACCACTTCGAGGCGGGCTTCGGCGAAGACGTGGGGATGCACCTCAGCCGGTCCGACGGCGGCAAACGTCGCGGTCAAGGCCGAAGCCAGCATGATTGCTTGCCGTTTCAGGTGCATTCTCGGTCGCGATTCAATCGACTTCGGTGAATTGCCGACAGTTACCAGAAAGCGGGCGAAAATGGGACCGCAACGCGGCTGAAAGCTCATGCGTTGTCCAGCGTCTTGAACCACTGCACCAGGAAGTCGACGAAAACGCGAACTTTTGCAGGCAGATAGCGCCGGTGCGGATAGACGGCAAAAATGCCGCCGCCGGGCAGAATGCGGTCATCCAGCGCAGTCAGCAGCTTGCCGCTTTCGATGTCGGGCGCGGCGATGAAATCCGGCAGGACGGAAAATCCCAATCCAGCCACGGCAGCGGCCCTTGCCGCCATCGGGCTGTTGACCTCGATCGGGCCGGAAACCGAAACGCTCACCGTATCGCCGCTGTCGCCTTTGAACGGCCAGTTGGTGAGCCAGCGCCCATTGGTGTCGATGATGCAAGGCACGCGGGCAAGGTCTTGCGGCCTGACCGGCATGCCGTGCCTGGCGATCAGTTCAGGAGACGCGCAAAGCCGTACCGAAAATGGCGCCAGGCGTCTGGCGATCAGTGAGGAATTTTCCAGCCGCGAAATGCGCACTGCCAGATCGAAACCCTCTTCGACCAGATCGACGAAGCGGTCGTCGAGATGAATGTCGAGCACGATGTCGGGATGCTGCTTGGCGAAGTCGATCAGCGATTGGCCGATCGGCGCGTCGGCAAAGGTGCGCGGCGCCGACAGCTTGATCCTGCCGCGCACGTCGCCGGAGGATTCGCGCACCGCATCGGCAAGGCTGTCGACCTCGCGCACGATCTCCGAGGCGCGCCGGTAATAGGTGTGGCCGGCCTCGGTCAGGGAAAACTGCCTGGTGGTGCGGTTGAGCAGCAGCGCGCCGAGCTCGTCCTCCAGCTCGCGCACATATTTCGACAATAGCGCCTTCGAGCGGCCGATCTTGCGCGCCGCCGCCGAAAATCCTTCGGCCTCGACCACGTCGATGAAGGCGCGCATGCGGGTCAGCGTATCCATGTCATGCGCCTCCTTGGTGGGCCGAAAGGATGCGGGCGGCCAGCGCAATCAGCTGCCGGTCGCTGTTCTTCGGACCGAGCAGCGAAAGGCCGAACGGCGCCCCGCCGGTCTTGCCGAGCGGCAGCGTGATTTGCGGAAAGCCGGACAGGCCGGAAAGGCAGAGCAGTCTCAGCGCCCGCTCGCGATAGGTCTGCAAATCGTCGAATGACGCGGCCTTGAGCGGCGCGGCACCAGGAGCGGTTGGAAGCACAAGAACGCCGTCGTCGCCAAGCAGGCCGGCCAGTTCGAGGCGAAACGAAACGCGACGTTCCGTTTCACATTGCGCGGTTGCCGCGTCGATTGTCGCGCCGTGCTCGAAACGCTCCTTGACACCGGGTCCCAGCATGCGGTCGCCGCCGGCGATCCAGGCGCCGTGACTTTGCCAGGCTTCATAGCCTTGCAGCTTGCGGAAGCACCAATAGAGATCGTCGGTCGAATGCGACAGCGGGCCGACGCTGCGCGGTGCGCCCAGCACCGAAGCGACACTGCGGAGCATGGCGCGATATTCGTCGGCCTCGTGCGGGCCGAGCACGAGGCCGTCCAGCGCAGCGAGAGTGACGGGGCGTCTCAGTTCATGGGAATGCGGATCGTCGCCGAGCAGC
This sequence comes from Mesorhizobium sp. M0664, assembly GCF_040320565.1. Classification (NCBI taxonomy): domain Bacteria; kingdom Pseudomonadati; phylum Pseudomonadota; class Alphaproteobacteria; order Hyphomicrobiales; family Phyllobacteriaceae; genus Mesorhizobium; species Mesorhizobium sp. M0664. The sequence continues at coordinate 12,606 of NZ_JAMYPW010000071.1, read as the reverse complement.
ACCGTGCCGACCTTTTCGTAGATGACGATGTCGCTTGCGAACCAACCGAATGTGTCCAGCGAAGGCGCCAGCGGCATGGCGCCGTCGAGTGGGATACGGCCATGCGTCGTCCTGAGGCCGATCAGGCCGCAGAAGCTTGCCGGCGCTCGGATCGAGCCGCCGGTGTCCGATCCGGTTGCAATGTCGGCCAGCCCGCCGGCGACTGCCGCGGCAGAACCGGAGGACGAGCCGCCGGTGACGCGGTCGGGTGCTGCCGGGTTGATGGGCGACGGGAAATGCGCGTTCAGCCCCAGCAGGGAAAATGCGAGCTCGTCGGTCTGCGTCTTGCCGACGAAGCGGGCGCCCGAATCAAGCAGCGCCTGGACGGCCGGCGCGGTCGCCATGGCCGGTGAAGCGTCCCGGTATTTCTGCGGATTGCCGCAGCCGGTGCGGTAGCCGGCGACGTCGAAGATGTCCTTTACGGCAAGCCGCAAGCCGGCAAGCGGGCCGGATTGCGCATTGGTAACAGGGACTTGATCAAGATCGAGAAAAACGTTCAGCGGGCCGCGAGTGCCTGTCATGCGTTCGATATCCGGATGTGCTTGCCGCAGCATTGTTCCCCTGGTTGCCGCAGCATTGTTCGATGCCACAAATTTTACAACCTGCCATACGATTTTTATTGATTGTGAAATCTTTCGATCTTATATCGCGCTTGCCCAAAGTCGCACGTGCCTGTGGGTGTCCGCCGATCCTCGAATGGTGAGGGTAATCGGTAAGGTAACTGGAGCCAACCCCTCCAGTCGGTTTAGCGGCCAACCGCCAACCGAGGACACCTTGAAGCAACGACGGTGCGGGCCTTTCTGGTGTTCTGCCGGTCGTCCAAAGACCGGGGTTACTGAAGAGGCACACCTTCATTGCCGGCAGTGCGGACGGGTCTCCCATCCAAGCCAAGGCAGACAAAGCGAACCGAGGCCGGGCAAGGCCAAGGTTCACCGCCGCGAGACGGCGCTTCATGGTTCCGGGGTCTCCACCGGCTGGTTCCATGGATTTGACGTCCCGCCTTTGTCCACCGCGTGTTCGCGAGGTCGAGAGCCCGCGTCCGCAAGCCTTTGTGCGCGCCGCAAGGCGCTGATGGAGAGACCCGATGGCTACTCAGCGCATCCTTGACTTTCTCGCCACCCGACGTCCGAACGGCCCGTGCCTGGTCGTCGACCTCGATGTCGTGCGCGACAATTTCCGCGCCTTCGAGAAGGCGCTTCCCGATTCGAAAATCTACTATGCGGTGAAAGCAAATCCGGCGCCGGAAATCCTGCGCCTGCTTGCTGCGATGGGCTCGTCCTTCGACACCGCTTCCGTTGCCGAAGTCGAGATGGCGATGGACGCCGGTGCGCCGGCGGACCGCATCTCCTTCGGCAACACCATCAAGAAGGAGCGCGACATCCAGCGCGCCTACCAGCTCGGCATCAAGCTGTTTGCGGTGGACTGCGTCGAGGAGGTCGAGAAGATCGCTCGCGTCGCTCCCGGCGCCCGCGTGTTCTGCCGCGTCCTGACCGACGGCGAGGGCGCCGAATGGCCGCTGTCGCGCAAGTTCGGCTGTGTGCCGGCGATGGCGGTCGACGTGCTGCGCCATGCCAGGGCGCTCGGTCTCGATGCTTATGGCGTGTCGTTCCATGTCGGCTCGCAGCAGACCGACCTGACCGCCTGGGACCGCGCGCTGGCCGACGCCAAGAAGGTGTTCGCGACGCTGGCCGACGAAGGCATCGTGCTGAAGATGGTCAATATGGGCGGCGGCTTCCCGACCCGCTATCTCAGGGATGTGCCGGTGGCGCAGGCCTACGGCCAGGCGATCTTCTCGGCGCTCAGGAAGCATTTCGGCAACGCGATCCCCGAGACGATCATCGAGCCGGGCCGCGGCATGGTCGGCAATGCCGGCGTCATCAAGTCGGAAGTCGTGCTGATCTCGAAGAAAGCCGATAACGACAATGTGCGCTGGGTGTTCCTCGACATCGGCAAGTTCGGCGGTCTCGCCGAGACGATGGACGAGGCGATCCGCTACCCGATCGTCACCGCGCATGACGGCAGCGAGACCGCGCCTTGCGTGCTCGCCGGCCCGACCTGCGATTCGGCCGACGTGATGTACGAAAAGACGCCGTACCCGCTGCCCCTGTCGCTGACCATCGGCGACGAGGTGCTGATCGAGGGCACCGGCGCCTACACGACGACCTACGCCTCGGTCGCCTTCAACGGCTTCGAGCCTCTCCGATCCTACGTGATCTGAGGGCTCGCAAGAGTTGCTCAGATCATCCCCGGTGGGCGCCTGTCGCCCGCCCGGGCTCGCCTGTGGAACAATCCGCTTGTGCAGGATCGCGGAAATGAACATTGCAGATCTCATTGTTGAAGGCGTGGGAATCTCCCCCCTCGAGGGGGAGATGGCCGCGAAGCGGCCAGAGGGGGTCGGTTCGACTGGACTCGGCCTCCTGCCGCAGATGGAGGCCGGCGCTTCACGCGCGACAACCCCCTCTGTCGCCTTCGGCGACATCTCCCCCTCGAGGGCGGAGATTGCGGTCGTCGCCGAAACCGCCGCCGACGTCCCGGCGCGCGAGGCTTTGCTCGATCGCGCCATGGGGCCGAAGCGCCGGAAGAAGTCGTCGGAAAAGCTGCGGCGCGGCCGCCGGCCTTCGGAGGGCCTTGCCTTTGTCGCGCGCGATGCGTCGGGCACTGTTGCCGGCACGGTGCGGCTGTGGGACGTGGTGCTGGGCGAGGGCGGCACGGCAGCGCTGCTGCTCGGCCCGCTTGCGGTCGACCCGGCGCTGAAAAATGCCGGCATCGGCTCGGCGCTGATGCGCCATGCGGTCACCGAGGCCGAGCGGCTTGGCCATGTGGCGATCCTGCTGGTCGGCGACGCGCCCTATTACGAGCGCTTCGGGTTTTCGGCCGCAAAGACCGGCTCGCTGGCCATGCCGGGGCCTTACGAGCGGCACCGCCTGCTGGCGCGGGAACTGGTTGTCGGCGCGCTCGACGGCGCGCAAGGCACCCTGAAGGCGGCAGGGCGCAAGTTGAAGGCGCAGAGGCTGCCGCTCGCTGCGTGACGGATCAGAAACAAGCCGCCCATTGCACGGCGGCTTGTTTTCATCCCTGACCGGAGTGGATCAGCCGATCAGCTGGCTCAGCGCCATGGCGACGCTCATGTCGCCTTCGACCTTTATCTTGCCGGACATGAAGGCCATCGTCGGGTTGAGGTCGCCTGATATCAGCGAGTCCAGATCGTCGAGCGACAGCTTTATGGTGCAATCGGCCGGCGCATCGGTGGTCGAGACATCGGCGCCGTCGATGACGATGACGCCGTCGCTGCCGGTGTCGAATTTCACCGAGCGATCGAACCCGGCACTCGCCACGCGCGACCTGATGTTGTCGGCAATCTCCTGAACGCTCATGGCGGTTCTCCTCGTCTGCTTGCGTTTGTCGCTCGCCGCTTGCCTGGTTTTACAGCCACGGCCGCCGGCGCATATAGCTTCGGGTTGACGTTTACGTCAACGCAGTTCCCCGAGGTGAAGATGGGCTTTATCGCCGCAGCATCACGCGGGCATGGTTGCCGGTGCTGTCCTTCGCCAAATTCAGGGATGCGGTGCTGGTGCCGAGCATGAACGTGCAGTCGGCGGCAGAGACCTTCCAGCGCGCCGGCGCCGAGGAATTGGCGGTGGTCGAGGATTTCACCGACCGCAAGGTGGTCGGGCTGCTGACCGAAGGCCACCTGATGCGGCGCTATGCCGAAGAACTCGACAAGGCGCGGCGCGATCTGTCGGGCGAGGGGTAGCCGCGTCCTGTCCCGATAGCGATTCGACACACATGTCGGCTGCTGCGTAAGGAGGGCTCACGTCAACGGCCCGCTAATCGCCGGCTCCGAAATCCGATTGCGCGGACTGTCTTCTTCCTTGTGGAAGAGTGTCTTGAAGAAAAGAGCGTCGGGAACCGCCTTGATTACTTTTGCGATCACGGCGGTCGCGAGCACGGCAAACGCTAGGCGACCGAGAAGCACGCTCGTAACATCAGCGCCAAGTGTGACAACGACCAACGTATCCTCAATGAGGCTATGGGCAAAACCCATGAACACGCAGGCAAGGAATATCTGACGCGGCTCCGCGCTAGGCGTGCGCGCCTCGCGGATCAGCAGTCCTGCGCCATAGGAAATCCCGAGAAACAGGCCGACAGCGGCGAAAGGTACCGTCTGCTTTTCGATGCCGGCGAGCCGAAAGAGCGGTGCAAGCCCTCTGTTCATCCACTCCAAAATGCCCGACATCTTGAGAAGCTCGATCACCCAGCTCAGCGCAAGCAGAACAACGAGCATGATGCCCAGGGTTTTGAGCGTACCCAGGAGAAAGCCGCCCCAGTCGGTGCTTTCATTTGTCGGCATCCACGCCGGCTTCACCGGTCCTGACAGCCATCCGGTCACGGCGAATATCTGATGCAGAAGGACAGCAAAGACCAAACCCCCGCCAATACGAAGCGCCGCGGTGACCAGGAAGCTCGGCCCGGCCCTCTTAATGATCCGTTGCTCGATCGGAATAGCATGTGCAAACAGCAAGAGAGCCGAAAGAACCGTCATGTCGGCAGTGCTGAGCGCCGAAACCGGAACCAAGGTGAATACGATCACAAGCGCGCCCCAGATCCCGACCAGCAATCCCGTCAGCCAGGCAAAGGCGAGTTCAGGTGGCAACCCCACCTGCAACATGAGCGGGGAGAAGAACGGAGAAATCGCCTGGATGACGCCAAGGTCCTGCAGCAGCCGCGTGGCAATCGCAACCGGAACGATCACGCGAACCAGTTCCCAATAGATTTCAAGCGTCTCCAATGTCTTGCGATAGAAGGCGGCGCAAATTGCCATCATGCTGCTCCATCATCCCTGGAGCCATCTGAGTAGCGTGAGACGCTTCGCATTTGTGGTCAAAGTTTGCGATTCCGTGCAATAAAATTGCAACGCACCGACGCTGAGCGCGACCGACATGGACAAGATCGACAGAAGGCTTCTCAACCTGCTCCAGGATGATGCCTCACGAACTAACGCCAAACTGGCGGGGTTAATCGGGCTTTCCCCTTCGAGCTGCCTGCGCCGCATACGACGACTGAAGAAAAGCGGTGTCATCAGCCGCGTCGTCGCGCTTCTCGCACCGGCAAAGGCTGGCCGGGGCTTGAAGGCGATCGTCACCGTCGAACTGGAGCGTCATGGTGAGCAGTATATGCGGGACTTTCTCGAGTTGGCCGCCCAGGAACCGGCCGTCACTCAGGCCCACAGTGTAAGCGGCGAAACCGACGCCGTCCTCATGCTCCGCCTGACGGATATGGAAGAGTTCGATGCGCTGTGCGAGCGACTGTTCCGAGACCGAAGCAACGTCGCGCGGTACCACACGATGTTCGTGATCCGAACGGCCAAAGAAGTGACCGCAATTCCACTGTAGATGTTAGGTTGCGATAGACTTGCTAGGCCGCGAATTCATAAACGAGCATTGGCCGCACGGAGCGCGGCTTGAGCTCGAGCCCAAATCATCCCCCGGCAAGGCGCGGCAGCAGGAAAATCTCCGCCCCTTCCGGCAGTTCTTTCGACCAGGTGTCGCGGTAGATCGTCCCGTCGATGGCGACGGCGATGCCGCGATCGATGTAGGGCTCGAGGCCGGGATACTGCTCAGCCAGTTTCCTGAACAGCTCCCGAATATCCTTCGCCTCGATTTCGACCTTGCTCTTGCCTCCGGCGATCGCGCCGAGCGACCCCCAGAGCGTTACTTCGACCATCAGCCTCCCCGTTCCGCCTCGATCGCCGCCAGGATGCGCGGCGGCGACATCGGGATATGGGTCATGCGCACGCCCGCGGCGTTCGACACCGCATTGGCGATCGCCGCCAGCGGCGGCACGATCGAGGTCTCGCCGACGCCGCGCACCCCGTAGGGATGGTTGGGATTGGGGATCTCGAGGATCTGCGTGTCGATCATCGGCAGGTCCGAGCAGACCGGGATCCGGTAGTCGAGGAAGCCAGGGTTCTGCAGCCGCCCGTCCTTGCCGTAGATATACTCCTCGTTGAGCGCCCAGCCGATGCCTTGTGCGGCACCGCCCTGGTATTGCCCCTCGACATAGGTCGGATGCACCGCCTTGCCGGCGTCCTGAACGACGGTATAGCGCAGCACCCTGGTGGAGCCGGTCTCGGGATCGACCTCGATATCGCAGATATGGGTGGCGAAGGAGACGCCGGCGCCGTCGGCGACGAGTTCACTGTGGCCTGCGATCGGTCCCCCCGTCTTCCCTGACGCGGCTGCGATCTCCTTCAGCGACAATGCTGCAAGGTTGCCGTATTTCTCGCCCTTGGCAATCGCGTGACCTTTTTCCCAGACCACATCGTCGACGGGAATGTCCCACATCTGTGCGGCGCGTTCCCGCAACACCTTGATGGCGTTGCGGGCGGCCGAGATCGTCGCCATGGAGGAGGAGAAGGTGCCGCGGCTGCCGTCCGTCATGTCGTTGTAGCCGAGGCTGGAGGTATCGGCGACCACCGCCTTGACCTGCTCATAGGGGATGCCGAGCTCCTCCGCCGCGACCAGCGAAAGCGACGCGCGGGAACCACCCACATCGACCGTGCCGACGGCAAGCGAGACCGAGCCGTCCATGCCGATGTTGAGGTCGGTGCAGGTCTGGCCACCGAAATTGAACCAGAAGCCGCAGGCCATTCCGCGGCCCTGGTTCTTGCCGAGCGGCGCCTTCATGTGCGGATGGTTCTTCACCGCCTCCAGCGTCGGCCCGATGCCGATCGGGCCGTATACCGGTCCATAGGACGATCTGGTGCCTTCCTGCGCCGCGTTCCTGATCCGGAACTCGACCGGGTCCATGCCGATCTCCTTGGCCAGCTCGTCGACCGCACTTTCCACTGCAAACGCCGCCATCGGAGCCGACGGCGCGCGATAGGCCGCGGTCTTGGGCCGGTTGACCAGCACTTCGTAGCCGACCGTCCTGACGTTCTCGAGCTTGTAGCAGGCAAAGGCCGTCATGGCGCCGATCTCGGCCCACGTACCGGCATAGGGGCCGCAGCTATAGCGCAGCGTCGCCTCGGCCGCCGTGATCGTGCCGTCCTTGCGGGCGCCGATCCGAACGTCGATCGAGGTGGCGCTGGTCGGGCCGGAGGCGCGGAACACCTCGTCGCGCGTCATGACCAGCTTGACCGGCCGCCCGGCCTTGCGTGACAGCGCCAGTGCCACCGGCTCGGCCCAGACATGGGTCTTGCCGCCGAAACCGCCGCCGATCTCCGAGGAGGTGACGCGCAGCTTCGAGGCTTCCATGCCAAGCAGTTGGGCGCAATGTTGGCGGTAGACAAAATGGCCTTGCGTACAGACCCACAGGTCGGCGGTGCCGTCGGAGCTGACATTGGCCACGCAGGCATGCGGCTCGATATAACCCTGGTGCGTCTGCTCGGTCTTGAAGGAGCGCTCGACGACGAAGTCGGCCTGGCCGAAACCTACGTGGATGTCGCCATGGCCGTACTGGGTGCGCTTGGTGACATTGGAAGGCTTGACGGGCTTTTGCTCGAGGCCCTCGGTGAAGATGGCGTCGTTGACCAGAGGTGCGGAGTGCTTCATCGCCTCGTCGACGTCGGTGACATGCGGCAGCACCTCGTAGTCGACCTCGATCAGCTTCAGTGCCTGCCTCGCCGTGCGGGCATCGACCGCAGCTACCGCGGCCACGGCATGGCCGTCATAGAGCGCTTTCTTGCGCGCCATGCAGTTGTCGAGGATGTCGTACATGGCGGCATCGCCGTCGGTGAGGTCGGGCAGGTCGGCCGCGGTGATCACGGCCTTGACGCCGGCGAGCTTCTCCGCCTTCGACGTGTCGATCTTCCTGATCGTGGCATGCGCATGGGGGCTTCTGAGAACGCGCCCGACCAGTTGCCCGGCCATGTTGAAGTCGGCGCCATAGCGTGCGCGGCCCGTCACCTTGTCGACGCCGTCGGGACGGATGGGACGCGTGCCGACAGAGGTGAAATTGCGTCCGGAGTAACGCGGATCGAAATTCATCGTCATGCTCCCTTCATCACGCTGGCCGCGTCCTGAACGGCACGCACGATCTTGTCATAGCCGGTGCAGCGGCAGAGGTTCCCGGCGAGGCCGAAGCGGATCTCCTCCTCGGTCGGATCGGGGTTCTTGGCCAAAAGGTCCTTCGCCGCTATCAAAAAGCCCGGCGTGCAGACGCCGCATTGAAGTGCGGCGTGCTCCAGGAATTTCTGCTGCAGCGGATGCAGCCTGTCGCCGTGCGCCATGCCCTCGATGGTCTCGACGTGCCGGCCCTCGGCCTCCGCGCCGAGCACCAGGCACGAGCACACCAGCCGATCGTCGAGGATGATGCTGCAGGCCCCGCAGTCGCCGGTGCCGCAGCCTTCCTTGGCGCCCGTCAGCCCCAGGCGGTCGCGCAGGACATCAAGCAGCGTCTCGTCCGGCTGGCAAAGGAACTCGACATTGTCGCCGTTGATTGTCGTTGATACTGCCACACCAGCCATCATTTGCCTCCTGCGCGTGCATAGGCGGTCGTGGCGGCCCGCTTGGCCAGCACACCCGCGACTTTCCGTCTGAATTCGATGGTGCCGCGCTTGTCGTCGATCGGCCGGCAGGCGCCCGAGCAGACCTTGGCGAGCCTCTCCAGCGTGGCTTCGTCCAGCTTGGAGCCGATGAGAACCTCGGCGGCCTCCTCGACCAGAATCACCGTCGGCGCCACGGCGCCCAACGCCAGACGGGCGGATTTGACGCGACCTTGCTCATCGAGCGTCAAGTTCACGCCGGCGCTTACCACCGCTATGTCCATCTCCGTGCGCGGAATGAAACGCAGATAGGCATCGCCCGAACGCGGCAGACGGCTGTCGAGCAGGATTGCCTCGATGATCTCGCCCTTGGCCAGCGACGTCTTGCCCGGCCCAGTCGGCACCGCTTGCACGGCAATCGTGCGCCTGGTTCCCGGGCCGACGACCACAGCCTTGGCGCCAGCGGCGACCAGCGCCGGCACGCTGTCGGCGGCCGGCGAGGCGTTGCACAGATTGCCGACGATGGTGCAGCGTCCCTGCACCTGCTTCGAGCCGATCAGCTTGGCCGCTTCGACGACGCCAGGCCATGCCTTCTGCAGGGCCGTGTTCTCGCCCAGCAATGCGCAGGAGACCGCCGCGCCGATGCTGAAGCCCTCGGCTGTTTCCCTGATCTCGCCAAGCCCGTCGATCGCCTTGATATCGACGATCAGGTCGGGTTCGATAAACCCGCCTTTCATTCGCACCAAGAGGTCGCTGCCTCCGGCGAGGATGGCGGCCGTGCCGGCTGATCCGGCCAACTGGCCAACGGCATCTTCCATTGAAAGCGGACGTATGTAGCGCATCGTCTCCCCTTAGTGGTCATAGTCACACCAACTGATATAACCGTCTCTCCACAATGGCCATCCTGTTCGTGCACTCGCGGATTGGGCCAGGCGCCGCAATCTCATTTTGCTCGTCCAACTGGACGCACCGCCAGCCACTAATGCTCGATCGGTCCCTTCGGCATCACCAGCGCGGTGCCGGCTGTCGTCGGGCGCTCGATCATGCGGCGGACGCGCGGTGGCTCGTTGCCGCTGTGCAGCGCCCTTATGCGCTCGCCGATGACGGCGTCGGCGTAGGTGGCGCGCCGATTGTGGCGGATATATTCGACCCAGGTCGGCGTGTGGTAGTGCTCGATCCATATCGAGGGATTTTCGAGATCGCGCGCCAAGGTCCAGTTGCGGGCGCCATCACGGCGGCGGATGCGGCCGCGCTCGGCCATGGTGGCGAGGAATTCCGGTACGTCCTCGTTGCGGATGACATATTCGATCATGATGGCGATGGGACCGCTGCGCGGCTTGAGATCAAGCGCCAGATGCGGCTCCTGAAAACGGTTGAGCGGATCGAGGTTGAGCACGGCCTGCTGCGGCAGCGGCAGCAGCAGGCCGATGGCGCCTCCCGCCAGCATGGCGACGCTGGCCGCCATCAGGGCGACTTCGGCGCCATGCGCGTCGGCAACGACACCCCAGACCCAGCTGCCGAGCGCGATGCCGCCGAAGGTCGCGGTCTGGTAGACCGAAAGCACGCGGCCGACCACCCAGCGCGGCGTCGACATCTGCACGGTGACGTTGAAATGCGACAGCGCCGTCACCCAGCAGGCGCCGCCGAGCAGCAGGCCGAGCGACGTCTGCCAGGCATGATCGCTGACGGCGGCGTTGAAGGCGCAGACGGCGAAGCCGGCGAATGCCATGCGTACCATGGTCTCGCTGGACAGCAGCTGCCGCAGCCTGACGCTGGTCAGCGCGCCGCCGACGGCGCCGATGCCGAAAGCCCCTAACATGATGCCGTAGCTCAGCGCATCGCCCTTGACGACGTCACGCGCGACCAGCGGAAGCAGTGCCAGGACCGCGCCGGCGCTGAAGCCGAAAGCCGAGCTCCTGACCAGCACCTTGCCGATATTGGGCGACATGGCGACATAGCGCAGGCCGGCACCCATGGCGGCGCCCAGCGTCTCGCGCGGCAAGGTCGATGCCGGCAGTTCCGGCTTCCAGCGGGCCAGCACGACGATGAGGCCGACATAGCTCAGCGTGTTGACGGCGAAGGCCGCGGCAGCGCCTGCCGCGGCAACGATGATGCCGCCGATCGCCGGGCCGACGCTGCGCGTCAGGTTGAAGCCCATCGAGTTGAGCGCGATCGCCGCCGGCACCTTGGTGCGAGGCACCATGTCGCCGACCGAAGCCTGCCAGGACGGACTGTTGAGCGCGGTGCCGCTGTCGATCAGGAAGGTGAAGGCGAGCAGCGTCCACGGCGTCATCAGGTCGAGATAGGTGAAGACGGTCAGGAGAGCCGAGACGACGAGCATGAAGATCTGGGCGATCAGCATGACTTTGCGCCGGTTGAAGCTGTCGGCGATGGCGCCGGCCAGCAGCGCGAAGAGCATGATCGGCAAGGTGGTCGAGGCCTGGACCAATGCCACCTGGTAGGACGAGGTGGCGATCGTCGTCATCATCCAGGCGGCGCCAACGCCCTGGATGAGGCCACCGAAGTTGGAGACGAGGCTGGCGGACCACACCGCCCGGAAGATGCCGTGCCGGAACGGCGCCAGCGCCGAGGCGCTTTCGCTTTCCGGTGTGTCGTCGTTCATAAATGCTTTCCCGGGCTCAAATGCGTTTGTTCTTCCGATCAATAGGCCCCGCAAGCCGTGGGTTCAAAAAATAGAACATCATTTCGCAAAGGGCGAACGCATTCTGGAAAAACATCATGGTCCAACAACAGGATAGCGGGCGGGTCAGCGCGTGCCGCCGCAGGCTGAACGATCGGTCAGGCAGGCGGTACCGCTTGCCGAGCGCTGCCATCTGATTGGCAGGCACCGGCGGCACTTCTAGCGGTCCTCGAAGCCGGTCAGCACGCCGACGGCGTTGATGCCGATCTCCTCGACGGCGTAGCCGCCTTCCATGACGAACAGCGTCGGCAGGCCGAACCTGGCGATGCGGCGGCCGATCCTGGGATAGTCGGGGGTCTTCAGCTTGAACTGGCTGATCGGGTCCTTCTCGAAGGTGTCGACACCGAGTGAAACCACGACAACATCAGGAGCATAAGCCGAAAGCCTCGTGCAAGCGTCCTCGAGTGAGGCGTTCCACACCTCCCAGCCGGTGCCGAAGGGCATCGGGTAATTGTCGTTGAAGCCTTCGCCGTCGCCCTCGCCGCGCTCGTCGGCATGGCCGAGGAAGAAGGGATATTCGGTCATCGGATCGCCATGCAGGTTCAGCACCTGAACGTCACCGCGGCGATAGAATATCTCCTGGGTGCCGTTGCCGTGGTGATAATCGACGTCGAGGATCGAAACGCGCCCGGCGCCATGGTCGCGGAACCATTGCGCGGCGACGGCGGCGTTGTTGATGAAGCAATAGCCGCCCATGAAGGCCGCCCCCGCATGGTGCCCTGGCGGGCGGCACAGCGCGAAGGCGGAAGGCTCACCGGCCTTGACCAGCGCGGCGGCGGTCAACGCGACGTCATAGGACGACTTGATCGCATCCCATGTGCCTTTGACGAACGTCGCGCCACCGTCGAAGGAGTAGAAGCCGAGCAGCGCATCGATGCCTTTCGGGCGCACGTCGCCGCGCAGGCCGCGCGTCGGCCAGGTGAAGGGAATGGCCGAACCGCTGCGGCCCGATGCTTCCCAGAGCGGCCACACGGTCGGCAGGAAATCGATGTAGTCGCTGGCATGCACCTTCCTGGCGGCGGCGAGGTCGTGGCTTTCCGGCGGCAGGATCGGACCGAGCTTCTCGCTCTCCACCCGCGCCCTGATGAACTCGGCGCGCGACGGCTTTTCAAAGGCCGGCACGATGGCGCCGGCGATCAATTCGACATTGCCGGAATGGCCGGCATGGAAAGGCGAAAAAACAGTCTTCATGAAATTGTTCCGTGGTGAGACGCGGCGACCCTAACCGTCCTGCACTGCCTTTCACAAGGCGCTGGGCCAACCAGCCATGGCTTGCTGGCCCGGCAGCCGGTCGTCTAGAGCACGTCCTGTTTAATCCGGTTCATATCCTGCGGCCTTAAAGTAGTTTGCGCATTCGGCTGGCGTGAACAGGTCGAGAAGC
>NZ_JAMYPW010000070.1:0-20957 GCF_040320565.1 Mesorhizobium sp. M0664 | reverse complement strand
CCCATCAGCCATCGCATCAAGAAATGCGCCTGGAACGACGACTATCTCATCAATGCCATCACTCATATGCGATAGCCCTGCCCTCAAGGGGGAGGGTTTACCCCTGCGACGGCGTGAACCGCGCCACCAGCGTGTGGTTTTCTGCCGCATAGGTGAAGCGGACATGGGTGACGGGGTGCTCGGCGCTCCATGTCCGCCGCTCGATCACCAGGCACGGCGCGCCGGTCTCGATGTCGAGCGCCGCCGCGATGTGCTGTTCGGCGGCAACCGCGCGAATGCGATGCTCGGCGGCACTCCACGGCACACGGCCGATCAGCCACGGACCGGGCGCCGTGTCGAAAAACGCCTCTTCGGCGGCCTCCGGCACGGCAGCCAGGTTGATCAGCCGCTGCTCGTGGGCGAACGGCCGCTTGCCGGCGAAATGCCGGCATTCCAGCACCAGCACGGGCCCGGCGACGTCGAGTTCCAGCAGGGCGCGGTCGTCGGCGCTGCTGCGCCTTCTGTTTCGCGCCATGCGCTCGTAGCGGTAGGGCAGGCCAAGTGCCTCGACCTCGATCCGGATGTCGTGGATTTCGAGAACGGCTGCCTGCGACTGCGGCTGGCGGACAAAACTGCCGGAGCGACGCCGGCGCTCGATCAGCCCGGCCTTGGCCAGTTGCGACAGTGCCTTGTTCACTGTCATGCGCGAACATCTGTATTCGGCCGTCAGTTCATGCTCGAACGGGATGCGGTGGCCGGGCGCCCAGGCACCCGACAGGATCCGTTCGCTGATGTCCGACAGGATGCGCTGGTGCAGCGAAAGAACCTCGCCGCCGTCCGCGCTTCCGGAATCCGCGCTTATTGTCCCGATTATGCTCATGCCGAAAGCGCCGTCATCACCTTGCGGAAGCGCTCGGCGATGGCATCGCGCCTGGCATGCATGCCGCCGCTGACCAGTTTCTTGCCATGCACCCAGACGCAATCGACCTTGGTGCCGTTAGCAAAAATCCAGGCATCAAGGATTGCATCGCCCGTCTTGCCGGCCAGCGATGGATGCTTGCCGTCGAGCGAGACGAAATCGGCCGAGGCACCTGCTGCGATCTGCGAGAGGCCGGCGCCCAGCGCGGCACTGCCACCATCGAGCGCGGCATCGAACAAAGCACGGCCGGTCGAGCCGCCGGCCACCGCCAGCACGTTGCGGGCGCGGTGGGCGAGGCGCTGCGAATATTCGAGCTGCCGCAACTCGTCCGGCAGGCCGATCAGTACGTTTGAATCCGAGCCGATGCCGAAGCGGCCGCCATGCTGCATGAACAAGGACGCGGCAAAGGTGCCGTCGCCGAGATTGGCCTCGGTGATCGGACAGAGGCCGGCAACGGCGCCGCTTTTCGCCAAATCGGTCGTCTCGGTCTCGGTCATGTGGGTGGCGTGGATGAGGCACCAGCGCTGGTCGACCTTGGCGTTGGCAAGCAGCCATTCGACCGGCCGCGCGCCGGACCAGGCAAGGCAGTCCTCGACCTCCTTCATCTGCTCGGCGATGTGGATGTGGATCGGCCCCTCCGGCACCATCACCGTGATGTTTTCCAGTTCCTCCGGTGTCACGGCACGCAGGCTGTGCGGGGCAACGCCGACGACGCCTTGATTCAGCGCGCGAATGGATTCGCGGCATTTCTCAACAAGCCGCGAGAACTGGTTCACATTGTTGATGAACCGGCGCTGGCCTTCATTTGGTGCAGCGCCGCCGAAAGAGGAATGCGCGTAGAAGACGGGCAGCAAAGTCAGCCCGATGCCTGTCTCGGACGCTGCGGCAACGATGCGCTGCGCCATCTCGGCGATGTCAGCATAGGGCCGGCCGTCACGGTCGTGGTGGAGATAGTGAAACTCGCCGACGCGCGAGAACCCGGCCTCCAGCATCTCGACATAGAGCTGGGCCGCAACCGCCTCGACCTGGTCCGGCGTCATCGACAGCGCGAAACGGTACATCACTTCGCGCCAGCTCCAGAAACTGTCGGCGGAAGGGCCGCGCAATTCAGCAAGGCCGGCCATGCCGCGCTGGAAGGCATGGCTATGCAGGTTCGGCATCCCGGACAAAAGGATGGCACAGCGCTCGTCGCCAGGCAGGAGCGAGGTATTCGCCTCGACCGTGGCGATCCTGCCGTCCGAGATGACGATCCGCACATTGCCGTACCAGCCGTCGGGCAGAAGCGCCTGTTCCGCAAAGATTGCCGTCACGTTTTTCTCCAAATCCCGGTCTGCCGTGCGATGATAGCGCTTGCAGTGCCTTTTCATATGTATATACATAATCGTCACCTATTGAAACGGAAAAGATGATGGCTGCAGAGAGCAAAAGCCGGGCAGGAGAGCTTCGCCTCTGGCGCAATGCGCGCCTCGCGACCATGGCCGAAAGCAGCCCCGGGTCAGGCGTTGTCGAGCACGGTGCAATCGCCGTGCGCAATGGCCGGATCGTCTATGCCGGGCCGGAAGCCGACATGCCGGCAGCACTTAGCAAAGGCGCCGAGGCGACCGACTGCGAAGGCCGCTGGATCACGCCCGGCCTGATCGACTGCCATACCCATCTGGTCCATGCCGGCAACCGGGCCAATGAATTCGAGATGCGGCTGGCCGGCGCCAGCTATGAGGAGGTTGCCAAGGCCGGCGGCGGCATCGTTTCCTCGGTTAAGGCACTGCGCGCCGCCGGCGAGGACGAGCTGGTCGCCCAGTCGCTGCCGCGCCTCGATGCGCTGATCGCGGAAGGCGTCACCACCGTCGAGATCAAATCCGGCTACGGTCTCGACCTCGAAAACGAGAAGAAGTCGCTGCGCGCCGCACGACGGCTGGGCGGTGAGCGGCCGGTGACGGTCAGGACCACTTTCCTCGGCGCTCATGCACTGCCGCCCGAAGCAAAAGGCGACAAGGACGCCTTTATCGATCTTGTTGCAAAGCAGATTTTGCCGGCCGTCGCCGCCGAGGGCCTGGCCGATGCCGTCGACGGTTTTTGCGAAGGCATTGCCTTTTGGCCGGAGCAGATCGCCCGCGTGTTCGATGCCGCAAAGGCGGCGGGCCTGCCGGTCAAGCTCCATGCGGACCAGCTGTCCAATCTGCACGGCGCCGAACTTGCGGCGCGCTATGGTGCGCTATCGGCCGACCACCTCGAATACACCGACGAGGCCGGTGCGGCGGCGATGGCGAAGGCCGGAACCGTGGCGACCATCCTGCCCGGCGCCTACTACTTCATCCGCGAGACCAAGAAGCCGCCGATCGCCTTGTTTCGCCAGCATGGCGTCAGGATGGCCGTTGCCACCGACAACAATCCCGGCACGTCGCCGCTGACCTCGCTGCTGCTGACCATGAACATGGCCGCGACGTTGTTCGGCCTGACCGTCGATGAATGCCTTGCCGGCGTTACCCGCGAGGCTGCCCGCGCGCTCGGGCTGCTTGGACAGACCGGCACGCTGGAGGCCGGAAAATCGGCCGATCTGGCGATCTGGAACGTCGAGCGCCCGGCCGAACTCGTCTACCGCATGGGCTTCAACCCGCTGCATGCCCGCATCTGGAGGGGACAATGACCGAACTCAAGCTAAGGCCGGGCAATGCCACGCTGGCCGATTGGCGCGCCATCTATCGCGGCGCCGCACTGAGGCTCGACGATGCCTGCCGGCCGAAGATCAAGGCCAGCGCCGAGGCCGTCGCCAGGATCGTTGCCAAGGGCGAGCCGGTCTATGGCATCAATACCGGCTTCGGCAAGCTGGCCAGCGTCCGCATCCCCGCCGCCGACCTGGAAACGTTGCAGCGAAACATCGTGCTGTCCCATGCCGCCGGCGTCGGCGAGCCGATGCCCGTCGCAATCTGCCGGCTGATGATGGCGCTGAAGCTGGCCAGCCTGGCACAGGGCGCCTCCGGCGTGCGGCCGCGGACGATCGAACTGCTCGAGGCGATGCTGGCCAACGACGTTATCCCCGTGGTGCCGGCGCAAGGCTCGGTCGGCGCTTCCGGCGACCTTGCGCCGCTGTCGCACATGACCGCCGTGATGATCGGCGTCGGCGAGTGCTTTACCCCGCATGGCCGCTTTCCCGCCAAGGTCGCCTTCGTTTCGCACGGCCTGGAGCCGGTGACACTGGGCGCCAAGGAAGGCCTGGCGCTGCTCAACGGCACCCAGTTTTCGACCGCCTATGCGCTTGCCGCTTTGTTCGAGGCGGAAGTGCTCTACCAGTCGGCACTGGTCGCCGGCGCGCTGTCGACCGATGCCGCCAAGGGCTCCGACGCTCCGTTCGATCCACGCATCCATCTGCTCAGGAAACATCGCGGCCAGATCGAGACGGCCGAGGCGTTGCGCAATTTGATGGCCGGCAGCGCCATCCGTGAATCGCACCGCGTCGGCGACGAGCGTGTGCAGGATCCGTATTGCCTGCGCTGCCAGCCGCAGGTGATGGGCGCAGCGCTCGACGTGCTCCGCAAGGCCGCCGAGACGCTCGGCACCGAGGCCAACGGCGTCACCGACAATCCGCTGATCTTTGCCGAGGACGACTCCGCACTTTCGGGCGGCAATTTCCATGCCGAGCCGGTCGCCTTCGCCGCCGACATGATCGCACTCGCCGTCTGCGAGATCGGCTCGCTGTCGGAGCGGCGCATCGCTATGCTGGTCGATCCGGCGCTGTCGGGCATGCCGGCCTTTCTCACGCCCAAGCCGGGTCTGAATTCCGGTTTCATGATCCCTCAGGTCACGGCGGCAGCACTGGTTTCTGAAAACAAGCAAAAGGCCTATCCGGCCAGCGTCGATTCGATCCCGACCTCGGCCAACCAGGAAGACCACGTCTCGATGGCGGCGCATGGCGCGCGCCGCCTCATCGGCATGGTCGAGAATGCGACGGCCGTCATCGGCATCGAATTGCTGGCCGCCGCGCAAGGCTGCGATTTCCACGCACCGCTGGCCTCGAGCGCGGCACTGGAGGCGGTGCGCCGGCTGGTCAGGGCAGAGGTGCCGCATCTCGACAACGACCGGCACTTCCACCCCGACATGGAGAAGGCCATCGCCATGATACGCAGCGGCGCGGCGGTCGAAGCGGCAAGCGCGGTAAAGCTGCCGGGGGTGACGTCGTGAGACGGTTCACCGTCACAGGCCGCGTTCTGTCGCGCCCCCCTCTGTCCTGCCGGAGATTGGCTGTCGTCTCGGCTTTCGCCAATCTCCAGCGTTGCAGGACTGAGCGAGGCGCCGAAGCTGCCAATCTCCCCACTAGAGGGGGAGATGTCCGGCAGGACAGAGGGGGGCGCTGTCCCGCCAACCTCAGCCCGGCAACACCGAAACTTTCAAATCCAGAAACAAAAAACCCGCCTCAAAGGCGGGTCGTCGGGCCGAATCAGCACCATACCGAATTTAGTAGCATAGCTGCCGGCACAAAGCAAGAACAAAATGCGTTGCGACCGGCAAAAAGCGAGGCCGGTGTTCACGGACGATTGCAAGGTCGCGTTCTGTCGCGCGGAGACTTCCGATGACCTCACCCTCCTGGCTCACCGTCACCCAAGGCACAGCACCCCTGCTGGTTTCGATCCCGCATACCGGCATCGATCTCGCCGGCCTCGACAGCCGGCTGGTCTCGCCCTGGCTCGGCCGCCGTGACGCCGACTGGTGGATCGACAAGCTTTATGACTTCGCCGAGAGCCTCGGCGCGACGGTCGTGCATACGGCGATTTCGCGCACCGTTATCGACGTCAACCGCGATCCGTCCGGCGTTTCGCTCTATCCCGGCCAGACGACGACCGGGCTCTGCCCGACAGAGACCTTTGACGGCGATCAGCTCTACCGCAAGGGTGAAGAGCCGGGGCCGTCTGAGATCGACGAGCGCCGCGAGAAGTTCTTCGTACCCTATCATGCCGCCCTGCAGGCTGAGATCGACAGGCTGCACGCTTTGCATGGGAAGGTCGTCGTCTATGACTGCCATTCGATCCGCTCGGTGCTGCCGCGCCTTTTCGAAGGCAAATTGCCGGTCTTCAATCTCGGCACCAATGACGGCAAGAGCGCCGATCCGACGCTGCAGGCGACGGTTGGCCAGATCCTCGCCGAAACCGGCGAGAGCTACGTCGTCAACGGCCGCTTCAAGGGCGGCTGGATCACGCGCCATTTCGGCCAGCCGCAAGCCGGCGTCCACGCGCTGCAGATGGAACTCTCCAACCGCGGCTATATGCGCGAGCCCGAAGGCAAGGGCGAACCGGCTAACTGGCCGGTGCCTTACGAGGCCGAATTCGCGGCGCCGATCCGCGTCACGCTGAAGAAGATCCTGGAAACCGCGATCGCCTGGGCCGAACGCTGACGCGCGGTGGACCTCACTCGAAAGGGACAATCATGACCGATCCTCGCCACAACATCCGTGAAGTGCGCAGCCCGCGCGGCAGCGAGCTCAACGCCCGCACCTGGCTGACGGAAGCGCCGTTGCGCATGCTGATGAACAATCTCGACCCAGACGTCGCCGAAAACCCCAACGAACTGGTCGTCTATGGCGGCATCGGCCGGGCGGCGCGCACCTGGAACGATTTCGACCGCATCGTTGCCTCGCTGAAGACGCTTGGCGACGACGAGACGCTGTTGGTGCAATCGGGCAAGCCGGTCGGCGTGTTCCGCACGCATCCTGACGCCCCGCGTGTGCTGATCGCCAATTCCAACCTGGTGCCGCACTGGGCGACATGGGAGAAATTCAACGAGCTCGATAGAAAGGGCCTGATGATGTACGGCCAGATGACGGCCGGCTCGTGGATCTACATCGGCACGCAAGGCATCGTGCAGGGCACCTACGAGACCTTCGTCGAGGCCGGCCGCCAGCATTATGGCGGCAATCTCAGGGGCAAATGGATCCTGACCGGCGGCCTCGGCGGCATGGGCGGTGCCCAGCCGCTCGCCGCGGTGATGGCCGGCGCCTGCTGCCTGGCCGTCGAATGCGATCCCGATCGCATCGATTTCCGGCTGCGCACCCGCTATGTCGATGAGCGCGCCGACACGCTCGACGAGGCTCTGGAAAAGATCGAGCGCTGGACCAAAGCCGGTGAGGCGAAATCGGTTGGCCTGGTCGGCAACGCCGCCGATATCCTGCCGGAACTGGTGCGGCGCGGCGTGCGCCCCGACATCGTCACCGACCAGACCTCGGCGCATGACCCGCTCAACGGCTATCTGCCCAAGGGCTGGTCGCTGGCCGAGTGGCGCGAGAAACGCACCTCCGACCCGAAGGCCGTCGAAAAAGCTGCCCGCGCGTCGATGCGCGAGCATGTCGAGGCGATGGTGGCGTTCTGGAATGCCGGCGTGCCGACGCTCGACTACGGCAACAACATCCGCCAGGTGGCGAAGGAGGAGGGGTTCGAGAATGCTTTTGCATTCCCGGGTTTCGTGCCGGCTTACATCCGTCCGCTGTTTTGCCGCGGCATCGGCCCGTTCCGCTGGGCAGCGCTTTCCGGCGATCCCGAGGATATCTACAAGACCGACGCCAAGGTGCGCGAGCTGACCCCCGGCAACACCCATCTGCACAACTGGCTCGACATGGCGCGTGAGCGCATCGCCTTCCAGGGCTTGCCGGCGCGCATCTGCTGGGTTGGGCTTGGCGATCGCCACCGGCTCGGCCTCGCCTTCAACGAGATGGTCGCCAGGGGCGAACTGAAAGCGCCGGTGGTCATCGGCCGCGATCACCTCGATTCCGGCTCGGTCGCCTCGCCGAACCGCGAGACGGAGGCGATGAAGGACGGCTCCGATGCCGTCTCCGACTGGCCGTTGCTCAACGCCTTGCTCAACACCGCGTCCGGCGCCACCTGGGTGTCGCTGCACCATGGCGGCGGCGTCGGCATGGGCTTTTCGCAGCATGCCGGCATGGTCATCGTCGCCGACGGCACGCCCGAGGCGGCCAAGCGCCTGGAGCGGGTTCTGTGGAACGATCCGGCGACCGGCGTCATGCGCCACGCCGATGCCGGCTATGACATCGCGATCGAGTGCGCCCGGGAGAACCAGCTCAACCTGCCCGGCATTTTGGGCTGAGCCGCGCCTTGCACATCCTTCGGGCAGCCGGATACCGCTCGATGCCGTGGAAGAACGGCGGCGGGGTGACGACGGAGATTGCCGTCTCGCCGCCTGGTGCCGGGCTCGACGATTTCGACTGGCGCGTCTCGATGGCGCTGGTCGAGGGCGGCGGGCCGTTCTCCGGCTTCGCCGGCGTCGATCGGACCTTGGCCCTGCTGGAAGGCGAGGGCATGATCCTCGGCATCGCCGGCCGGCTACCGGTCGAAATCACCAAGGCTTCCGCACCGCTTGCCTTTCCGGCCGACGTGCCGACGCAAGCCACGCCGATCGCCGGTCCGATCACCGACCTCAACGTCATGACCCGCCGCGCCCGGGCGATCCACACGGTCGAGCGCCTGCTGATTTCGGCTCCGACGGAGATCCAGGCCGAAGCCGATGAAACACTCATCCTGTGCGTCGACGGCGAACTCAGCGTGGCCGGCGCGGCGCCCATGCAACTTGGGCCGCTCGACGCGCTGTTGCTCGGGGCGCAAGCGCCGGAACTGCGCCTGGATCCGGTCCGGCCGGCCATGCTGTTCGTGATCCGCATCGACCGCATTGCCGGCAACGATTAACGTCTGTTTCCAAACATGATCGTGACGCCGGCCAAATATCGCGTAAGCTGGTCGCTGCATCACGAAAAAGCCTGAATCTTCCGCCGATCAGAAGCCGAAACGATGCTCATAGTGCTCGTCTGGAAGTTGTCGAAAGACGGCATCTTGTCGTGGTGCGGAAACAAACTTTCGGCCAAGTGTTGCGATGCAACCAATTGCATTTGGACCGGTTTTAGGGACATTGCCGTGGCGGTGACGCCGCACTGCGTCCCCAACACGGAACCTTAGATGAATATCCAGACCAATCTCGCACAGATCGAAAAGACGAGCGCCAGCTTCCCGGCTGTCACCGACGAGCCGATACGCTCCAATTTCCTGCCGGAAGATCGCCTGCGCGCTTTGGGCGCAGCCCTTGCCAATGGCGATGCCAAGGATTTGTTCCGTCTGACGCCTTTCGATTTTCAGGCGCGCATCCGCGACAGCGCCAGGAAAATTCTCGATGTCTACCGTTCCACCAACGCTGCCCAGGCGAGGGGCGAAACGATCACGCCCGCGGCGCAGTGGCTGCTCGATAACAACTACCTGGTCGAGGAGACCATTTTTCAGGTCAAGCGCGACCTGCCACGCCGCTTCTATCGTCAGTTGCCGACGCTGAAACTGTCGGATGGATCCAGCGTGCCGCGCGCGCTGGCGGTCGCGTGGACCTATGTCGCGCATTCCGACAGTTCCGTCTCATCGGCCATGTTCAAGGCGATCGTCGAAGGCTTCCAGTCCGTCGAGCCGCTGAAGATTGGCGAATTATGGGCGCTGCCGTCGCTGCTGCGCTTCGTCCTGATCGAGAACCTTCGCCGGATCGCGGTCCGCGTCAATCGCACGCGGGAACTGCGCCAGATCGCCAACGAGGTCGCCGACCGTGTGCTGGCGACGGACGACAGCGCCGACCGGCAGGCGATACTTTCCCACTACAGCGCCCATGCGCAGGACACCACCTTCGCCACCCAGTTGCTCTACCGGCTGCGTGACGGCTCGCAAAATGCCGGCAGGGCGCTGGAATGGCTGGAGGGCGAGCTGGAACGGACCGGCTCCGACGCCGAGGAGATCATCCTCAGCGAGCACCACACGCTGTCCAGCGGCAACGTGACCACCGGCAACATCATCCGCGGCCTGCGCCTGATCAACGACATCGACTGGACGGTGTGGTTCGAGGGCGTCAGTCGCATCGACACCTTGCTGCGCGAACGCACCGATTTCGCCGCGCTCGATTTCTTTTCGCGCGACCAATACCGGACTGCGATCGAGGAACTGGCGCGCCGTTCCGATCTCTCCGAATTTCGCGTTGCCGAAAGGGCGATCGAGCTCGCCGGCCATGCTGCCGATGCACCGGGCTCCGAAAACGGTCCGATCGCTCACACCGACGTCGGCTTCTTTCTGGTCGGCCCGCGCCGGCAGGAGCTCGAGCGGTCGATCGGCTACCGGCCGACCATCGGTAAGACGCTCAACCGGACCTTCCGCAAGACCGGATGGCTGGGCATCGTCGTGCCGGTGTTTGCGCTGACGGTCCTGCTTCTGGTCGTTTCCGGCAATGCGCTTGCCAATCTCGGCCTGTCGGTGCCGTCGATCGTCCTGATGCTGGCCCTGTTCGCGGTGCCGGCCAGCGAAGGCGCGCTCGCATTCTTCAACACCGTCGTCTCGCTGTTTTTGAAGCCGACGCGTCTCATCGGCTATGATTTCAGGCACGGTGTGCCGCCCGAGGCGCGCACGCTGGTGGTGGTGCCGTCGCTGATCGGCTCGCGCGACGATGTCGAGGAGAACATCCGCAACATCGAGGTGCATCACCTCGCCAACACGGCGGGCGAAGTCTATTTCGCGCTGCTTTCCGACTGGCCGGACTCCAAGACCGAGATCGACACGGCGGACGTCGAAATCCTCGAATTCGCCCGCGCCGAAATCGCCAGGCTGAACGCCCGCTATCCCTCGGAAGGGGCGCCGCGCTTTTATCTGCTGCATCGGCGCCGGCTCTACAACGCGTCGCAAGGCGTCTGGATGGGCTGGGAGCGCAAGCGCGGCAAGCTGCACGAATTGAACCTTCTGCTGCGCGGCGACAGCGACACCACCTTCCTGCCGTTGGAAGTGCCATTGCCGGAGAGCGTCGTCCACGTGATGACGCTGGACGCCGACACCCGCACCACCCGCGACGCCGTCGCTGCGCTGGCCGGCAAGCTTTGCCACCCGCTCAACCGTCCGCATTTCGATGTCGCACGGCGCGAGGTTACGGCAGGTTATTCCATCCTGCAGCCGCGCATCACCGCGTCGCTGACCAGTGGCGACGAGGCATCGTTCTTTCAGCGTGTCTTTTCCGCCAATCGCGGGCTCGATCCGTACGTCTTTGCCGTGTCGGACCTCTACCAGGACATCTTCGGCGACGGTTCCTTCACCGGCAAGGGTCTTTACCATGTCGACGCCTTCGAGGCGGCGCTGAAGGGTCGCATCGAGGAAAACACCATCCTCAGCCATGATCTGCTCGAAGGCGCCCTGGCGCGCTCGGCCTTGGTCACCGACGTCGAACTGGTCGAGGACTATCCGACCCGCTATTCGGTCGATGCGTCGCGCCACCATCGCTGGGCACGCGGCGACTGGCAGCTTCTGGGCTTCATCCTCAGCCCGCGCTCAAACGTGCCGGCGCTGTCGCGCTGGAAGATGGTGGACAATCTGCGCCGCTCGGTGACGCCGATCTTCTGGGTGATGGCCGCGATCGCCGGCTGGACGCTGCTGCCCTTCACGCAGGCCGCGCAATGGCAGGCGCTGCTGATCCTTACGCTGTTCATGGCGCCCACTTTCGACATCGTCAACGCCATCCTGCCGAAGAGCGGCGATCAGACGCCGCGCGGCCATTTCTCGGCACTGGCACGCGACGTTGCCTTCGGCACCGCCCTGGTGGCGCTGAAGATCGTGCTGATGGCGCATCTTGCCTGGATGATGGGCGACGCGATCATCCGCACGCTCTACCGCCTGTTCGTCAGCCGCCAGAACCTGCTCGAATGGCGCACCGCCTCGCAGGCACACAAGGGCGGCGACAACGATCTCGGCTCCTACTACAGCATCATGTACGGCGCGGTGATCATAGGCGTCGTCGGCCTCGCCGTGCCGGTGCTGGCCGATTCCACCGGCGCCTTCGTCGCCTTCTTCTTTGCCTTGTTCTGGATCGGCTCGCCCGCCATCGCCTGCTGGATCAGCCGTTCGGCCGAAACCGAGGACCGCCTGCGCATATCGGCCGCCGACATCCACGCGCTGCGCACCGTGGCGCGGCGTACATGGCACTATTTCGAGACCTTCGTGACGGCCGAGCATCACCATCTGCCGCCGGATAATTTCCAGGAAAGCCCGGCCCCCGTGGTGGCGCCCCGCACCTCGCCGACCAATATCGGCGTCTACCTGCTGTCGGTGATTTCGGCACGCGATTTCGGCTGGATCAGCCTCTCCGACGCCGTCAACCGCATCGACGCGACCATGTCGACCATCGAGAGCATGCCGCGCGACCGCGGCCATCTCTTCAACTGGTATGACACGACGACCCTGAAGCCGCTCTACCCGCTGTACATTTCGGCGGTCGACAGCGGCAATCTCGCCGGCCATCTGGTGGCCGTGGCCGCTGCCTGCGCCGAATGGGCCGAAGCGCCGTCGGTGCATGTGCAGGGCGACTTCGAAGGCATCCTCGACACCGTCACCATCCTCGACGAAAGCCTTGAGGAACTGCCCGACGACCGGCGTCAATTGCGGCCCTTGCGCCAGCGGCTCGCCGACCGTCTCGACGGCATGCGGCGGGCGGTCGAATTGATCAAGGCGCAGCCGGAGATGGCGTCGATCCGTACCATCAACCTGGCCGTCCTGGCCGGCGAGATACGCAAGCTCGCGACAGCCATCCACACCGAGGCCGCGTCGACCCAGAGCGACACCATCGCCGATTGGGCGGCCAGGCTCGAAGCCACCTGCGAGGCGCATGTGCACGACGCGCACAGCGACGAAAACGCGGTCGCGGCGTTGCGGGCCAAGCTTCTGACCTTGCGCGAGCGCACGCGCCGCTTCGCCTTCGAGATGGATTTCTCGTTCCTGATGCGGCCCGAGCGCAAGCTCCTGTCGATCGGTTACCGGGTCGAGGAGCATCAGCTCGACGAAAGCTGCTACGACCTTTTGGCGTCCGAGGCGCGGCTGACCAGCCTGTTCGCCATCGCCAAGGGCGATTTGCCGACCGAGCACTGGTTCCGGCTCGGCCGGCCGATCGTCGAGATCGGCTTCCAGGGCGCACTGATGTCCTGGTCCGGCTCGATGTTCGAATATCTGATGCCGCCGTTAGTGATGAAGGAGCCGCAAGGCAGCATTCTCAACCAGACCAGCAAGCTCATCATCAAGCGCCAGATCCAGTATGGCCGTTCGAAGAACGTTCCCTGGGGGATTTCGGAAGCGGCCTACAACGCCCGCGACCGTGAACTGACCTACCAGTACACCAATTTCGGCGTGCCCGGGCTCGGCCTGAAGCGCGGCCTTGGCCAAAACACGGTGATCGCGCCTTACGCGACCGTGCTGGCAGCGCAGTTCACGCCGCATGAATCCGTGCAGAACCTGGCCAGGCTGAGGCGGCTGGGCGCACTGGGCCGGCATGGTTTCTACGACGCGGTGGATTTCACGCCGCAACGCGTCCCCGAGGGCACCGACCACGCCGTCGTGCTCAACTACATGGCCCACCACTCCGGCATGTCGATTGCCGCAGTTGCCGATGCGATCTTCGAAGGGCGCCTGCGCGACCGCTTCCACAGCGATCCGGTGATCGAGTCGGCCGAATTGCTGCTGCAGGAAAGGGCGCCGCGCGACATCCCGACTGCGACCGTCAGGACCGAGGCCGACGAGCGCTCGAAGGACGAGACCGAGCTGGAAAGCCCGGATACCCGCATCGTGCTCGATCCGCTCCGGGCGCTCCGCTCGACCAGTGTCATGTCCAATGGCCGCTATTCGGTCATGGTCACCGCCACCGGCTCCGGCTACAGCCGCTGGGGCGAACTTGCCGTCACGCGCTGGCAGCCGGATCCGACCGAGGACCGCCTTGGTTCCTATATTTTCCTGCGCGACGCCAGCAACGGCGACTGGTGGTCGGCCACCGCCGAGCCGAAGCGCGCCGCCGGCGAGCGTGCGCAGACGCTGTTCTCCGACGACAAGGCGAGCTTCGTCAAATCGATTGGATCGCTGCGTTCGGAAGTCGAGTGCATCGTCATCTCGGAAGGCAATGGTGAGGGCCGACGGGTGACGCTCCACAATGATGGCCCCGCCGACCGGCATATCGAAGTAACCTCGTTTGCCGAACTGGTGCTGGGCTCCGAGCCCTCGGATAATGCCCATCCGGCTTTTTCGAAGATGTTCGTGGAAACCGAAATCGCGCCGAACAACGGCGCGATCTTCGCCACCAGGCGCAAGCGCGAAAAGGACGAACCCGACGTCACCATGGTGCATTTCGTCACCGACCCGTCTGGATCGGCGCGAGACGCCGAGGCGGAAACCGACAGGCGCGCCTTCATCGGCCGCGGCCGCACCATCACCGAAGCGGCTGCCTTTGATCCCGGCGCCAAGCTTGGCGGCCATTCCGGCTTCACCCTGGATCCGATCGCATCGCTTCGCCGGCAGGTGCGCGTGCCGGCCAACAAGAAGATTTCGCTGACGTTCTGGACCGTCGTCGGTACCCATCGTGCCGAATTGGATTCCGCCATCGCACGGCTCGACCATCCCGAAAGCTTCGCCCGCCAGGCGATGCTCGCCTGGACGCGCTCGCAGGTACAGACCCGGCACCTTGGCCTCAGCCTGTCCGACGCCGCCAATGTGCAGAAGCTGGCGCGCTATCTGATCTATCCCGATCCGTTCCTGCGCCTTCCGGGCGAATCCATCGTCTCCGGGCTCGGCAGGCAGTCCAGCCTGTGGCCGACCAGCATATCCGGCGATTTTCCGATTTTCCTGGTCAGGATCGCCGATGTCGCCGATCTGGAGATCGTCGCCCAGGCGCTTCGCTTCCAGGAATACATGCGCGCCCGCGGCATGATGATCGACTTTGTCGTCGTCAACGAGCAAGCGTCATCCTACGTGCAGGACCTGCAGCGCGCGGTGGAGACGCTGTGCGAAAACAGCCGGTTGCGCGGCAAGGAACTCGGACCCCGCCAGCACATCTTCGCGGTGCGCCGCGATCTGATGGAGGAAACGACCTACCGGACCTTGCTCGCCGTCGCTCGGGTGGTGCTGCATACGCGCAACGGCACCATCTTCGACCAGATCGAGCGCGCCGAGGCCGCGGCATTGCAGGCGCGGGACGCCGCCCTCCAGCCGGCAGACCTTGCAGCGCTTCGCGAGCCGTCCTTGCCGGTGCCGACGTCGCAAGCATCGGCCGCTCAGGCACTGATCGAGGGCCGCGTCGACGGCAGCGGGCTCGACCAATGGAACGGGTTCGGCGGCTTCGACGGCGGCGGACGCCACTACGTCGTGCGTCTTGCCGGCCGGGGCACGACGCCGCAGCCGTGGATCAACGTCATCTCCAACCCATCGTTCGGGTTCCACATTTCGGCTGAAGGCGCTGCCTTCACCTGGAGCCGCAACAGCCGCGACTATCAGTTGACGCCATGGTCGAACGATCCGGTCACCAACCGGCCGGGCGAGGGCATCTACATCTACGATCACGCCAGTGGCAGGGCGTTCTCGCCAATGGCTGCCGTGGTGCGTGATCCGACAATGACCTACGAAACCTGGCACGGGCAGGGTTTTTCGACGTTCCGCTCAAAACGCGGGCCGCTGTCGATGGACCTGACCCATGTCGTCGATCCCGTCGATCCGGTGAAGATATCGCGGCTGCGCATCCAGAATTCGGGTTCGGTGCCGATGCGGCTGCGCGTCTACGCCTATGCGGAATGGGTTCTTGGCGGCCATCGCTCGCGCACCGCTGCAAGCATTGTTCCGTCGAGGGATGCCGCAACCGGCGCATTGCTGGCGCAAAATCCCTATGGGCTCGATTTCGGCGAGCGGATCGCCTTTCTGGCCGCCGACGGTGCTGTGCATTCGGTCACCGCCGATCGCGGCGAGTTCATCGGCAGGCAAGGCACGAGCGAGTTTCCGCATGCCGTGCTGAGCGGCGCCGGCCTGTCCGGCCGTGTCGAGGCCGGCGACGATCCCTGCGCGGCCATCGCACGCGACATCGACATCGCTGCCGGCGGCGACGTCACGCTGCTCTGGCTGCTCGGCGACGCGGCCTCGCCCGAGGCGGCCAGCGCGCTGGTGCAGACCCATCGCTCCAGGGATTTCGATCAGCGGCTGGCCGACAACGAGCGCACATGGCGCGGCTTTCTCGACACCATCCAGGTCGAGACGCCGGACAAGGCACTCGACGCCATGGTCAATCACTGGCTGCCCTATCAGAGCCTGGCCTGCCGCATCCGTGCCCGCTCTGCGTTCTATCAGGCGAGCGGTGCCTTCGGCTTCCGCGATCAGCTGCAGGATACCTTGGCCTTGCTGGCGCATGACCCCAAGCTGGCGCGCGATCAGATCCTCAACGCGGCGCGGCGGCAATTTCCCGAAGGCGACGTACAGCATTGGTGGCTGCCGCGCACCGAGGCCGGGGTCCGCACCATGATCTCGGACGACGTGGTCTGGCTGGCCCACGCCACGGCCCGTTACCTGCTGGTGACCGGCGACACCGCGATCCTGAAGGAGCAACTGCCGTTCATCGAAGGGCAGGCGCTGGGCGAAGGCGAGCACGATGCTTTCTTCATCCCGGAAATCTCGAAGAAGACAGCCTCGCTCTATGACCATTGCGCGCGGGCGCTCGATCTTGCCGTCAAGCGCAGCAGCCCAGCCGGGCTGCCGCTGATCCTCGGCGGCGACTGGAACGACGGCATGAACCGCGTCGGCGAGCACGGCAAGGGCGAGAGCGTGTGGCTGGGCTGGTTCCTGCTGAAGACGCTGGGCGACTTTGCCGCTGTCGCCAAGGCGGAGCGCGATGCCAAGCGGGTGCAGGCCTGGACGAAGCACGCCGAGGTGCTGAAACGGGCGCTGGAAAGCACCGCCTGGGATGGCGAGTGGTATCGGCGCGGCAGCTTCGACGACGGCACGCCGCTCGGCTCGCGCAAGTCGGACGAGTGCAAGATCGACTCGATCGCCCAGTCCTGGAGCGTGCTTTCGGGCGAGGGCGACCCGGCGCGGTCGACCACGGCAATGGCGCAGGCGATGAAAGCGCTCGTCGACGACGACCTCAACATCGTCAAACTGTTCACCCCGCCCTTCTCGAAGACGGAAAAGGACCCGGGCTACATCAAGAGCTATCCGCCGGGGGTCCGTGAAAACGGCGGCCAATACACGCACGCGGCGACATGGTTCGTCATTGCGCTGGCCGAGATGGGTTGCACCGACGATGCCTACCGCTGCCTTTCAATGCTCAATCCGGTCTACCATGCTCTCGATGAAGCCGCGGCGGAGCGCTACCGCGTGGAACCTTATGTCGTCGCGGCCGATGTTTATTCCGGGCAAGACAAGGGCGGCCGAGGCGGCTGGACCTGGTATACCGGGTCGGCGGGCTGGCTTTATCGCGCCGCGGTCGAGAGCATTCTCGGCATAGAGCGCCGCGGACAGCGCCTCCAGTTCACGCCGAGACTTCCTAGCCATTGGGACGGCTATTCGGCAACTCTGAAGATGCTGGGCGCCGAGATCAAAGTACGCGTCGTCCGCGACAAAAAGGCCCGGGCCATCTCACTTGAAGTGAATGGCACGAAGACTAAATCTTCGTCCTTCGAGCCAAAAGCCGGAGATAGTGCCGAGGTGGTCGTCAGAATACCGGCCTAGATTCAAGGGCTTGGAGCGTCGCTTAGCGTTCCCAGGGCACGCACGGGCGCTCCAAGTGCCTCTACCGGTTATATTTGCGTTTGACCTTGCTGAATGCCTGCACACGACTTTACACGTCGTGCCCAGGGTCTTGCTGATTAAAATTGTGGCAGTGCTTTCCAGCTGCCATGATTTTGCCGCAACGCTGACATTTCACCTTTTATCTCAAACTGTTAGACGATCACGGCAAATTTCGAAGCGTCGTCATCTTTTGTTCGCGGAATGGGAACGGAAGAGCTAGACGAGCATTGTTTTGCGACGCGTCAACCGATACGAGTCAAAAAATGACGCACTGCACCATAAATAATTGGCGGAGTAGCTGAAGTGTCACTTCTGCAAATCTACTGGCGAGCCCTTGGTTATCTCGCTGCCGACAGGAAACGCGTTGCGTTTATCTGCGGGGCGAATGTCGCGCTTGCCATTATCGCCATTCTCGAGCCGATCATGTTCGGCCGGGTGATCGATGCCATTTCGGACCGCGGCTCGGTATTCGCGACGCTCGCAATGTGGGCCGGCCTCGGCGCGTTCAACATCATCGCCTTCGTGCTGGTGGCGCGCGGCGCCGACCGCTTTGCCCACCAGCGGCGCAGCGAGGTTCTTTGCCAGTCGTTCGAGCGCGTGATCACCATGCCGCTTGCCTGGCATCATCAGCGCGGCACCTCCAATTCCCTGCACACGCTCCTGCGCGCGGTCGAGACCTTGTTCAGCCTCTGGCTGGAATTCATGCGGCAGCATCTGTCGACGGCGGTTGCGTTGGTCCTGCTGGTGCCCACCGCGCTCAGCATGGATATCCGCATGTCGATGGTGCTGCTGGCGCTTGGCGCGCTCTATGTCGGCATCGGACGGCTGGTGATGCGGCGCACCAAGGAAGGCCAGGCGGCCGTGGAGCGGCACTACCACAAGGTATTTGCGCATGTGACCGACTCGGTCAGCAACGTCGCCGTCCTGCAGAGCTACAACCGCATCGGCCATGAGACCGAGGCGCTGAAGTGCTACGTCAAGAACCTGCTCGACGCACAGAATCCGGTGCTCGACTGGTGGGCGATGGCCAACGCGCTGCACCGCCTGTCGTCGACGATTTCGATGATGGTGGTGCTCTTGATCGGCGCCTATCTGGTGACGCACGGCCAGTTGCGCATCGGCGACGTCATCGCCTTTACCGGCTTTGCCACGCTGCTGATTGCCCGGCTCGACCAGATGTCGGCCTTCGCCAACCAGATTTCCGAGGCGCGCGCCAAGCTCGAGGAATTCTATCATCTCGAGGACTCTGCATCCGACGCCGCCGAGCCCGATGGGCTGCGCGATCTCGTCAACGTCACGGGTCATGTGCGTTTCGAGAATGTCTGCTTCGAGTTCGGCAATTCCGGGCAGGGCGTCGACGACGCGTCGTTCGAGGTCCAGGCCGGCCAGACCGTCGCCATCGTCGGCCCGACGGGCGCCGGCAAGACGACGCTCATCAACCTTCTGCAGCGCGTCTTCACCCCGTCCAGCGGCCGTATCCTGATCGACGGCATCGACACCCGCACGGTGACCCGCAAGTCGCTGCGCCATTCGATCGCCACCGTCTTCCAGGATGCCGGCCTGCTCAACCGCTCGATCGAGGACAACATCCGCGTCGGCCGCGCGGAGGCGAGCTATGACGAGGTCCATGCGGCGGCCAATGCCGCCGCCGCGCAGGATTTCATCCTGTCAAAGAGCGAGGGCTACGACACGGTCGTCGGCGAACGCGGCGGACAGCTGTCCGGTGGCGAGCGCCAGCGCATCGCGATCGCCCGCGCCGTGCTGAAGGACGCGCCCATCCTGGTTCTCGACGAGGCGACCAGCGCGCTCGACGTCGAGACGGAAGACCGCGTCAAGGACGCCATCGACGAATTGCGGCGCGGCCGCACCACCTTCATCATCGCCCA
Source organism: Mesorhizobium sp. M0664 (assembly GCF_040320565.1). NCBI lineage: Bacteria > Pseudomonadati > Pseudomonadota > Alphaproteobacteria > Hyphomicrobiales > Phyllobacteriaceae > Mesorhizobium > Mesorhizobium sp. M0664. Next base: position 1,593 of record NZ_JAMYPW010000070.1, on the reverse strand, counting down.
CCGCCTGACCACCGTTCGCGATGCCGATCTGGTCGTGTTCATGGACAAGGGCCGGGTGGTCGAGATGGGCGGGTTCACCGAACTGTCGCTGCGCAACGGTCGCTTCGCCAGCCTGCTGCGCGCCGGCGGCCTGCTCAACGACGAGGAGGTCCGCCGCCTCAGCCGTCCGGTGAACGAAGCCGCTTGAGCAGCGCGGCTTGCCTTCTCCCCTATGGGAACCACAAGGGGGGCAGCGCCATCGCAGGTGGAGAGCCGAGGCTTTCGCTCTACGACGTACCCCCACCCCTAACCCCTCCCCACAAGGGGGAGGGAGACTTCCGTTGGCGCTGACCTCGGCAAATTTGCCTGCCTTTCGGCGCCAAAAGGGGAAGTAAGGGCATGCGGCAGCGTTCCCTCCCCCTTGTGGGGAGGGTTAGGGTGGGGGTCCATCTTCGTAAGAATCCAAATGCGATTGTGTCCGCCGCTCCGCTAAACACGGGGGCTGCGCGGCGGACACGCCAACGTCAACGCAATGCCACGCCATTTTGCAGAACTTGACGCACACAACTTGCCCCGCCGTTCACGGGGAGAACGGGAGACGCCGTACCGCCGCTGCGGTTGCCGCAACTCCGCCGGCGGTCTATGTAAGGCGGCATGAGCGACACGACTTCACGCCTCTCCGGCTGGATGGACCTTGCCAACCCGACGCGGTTCGTCGGGCTGGCCGACAAGGTCGTGCCGTGGCTGGCGAGCGTTGCCGCCATCATCCTCGCTGTCGGCCTCTACATGAGCTTCACGGCGCCCGAGGACTTCCAGCAAGGCATCACCGTTCGCATCATGTATATCCACGTGCCTTTCGCCTGGCTCGCCATGATGTGCTACACGCTGATGGCGGTCTCGGCACTGGGCACGCTGGTCTGGCGCCATCCGCTGGCCGACGTGGCGCTGAAATCGGCGGCACCCATCGGCGCCGTCTTCACCGCCCTTGCACTGATCACCGGTTCGATCTGGGGCAAGCCGATGTGGGGCACCTGGTGGGTATGGGACGCGCGGTTGACCTCGGTCTTCATCCTGTTCCTGATGTATCTCGGCATCATCGCGCTGACCCGCGCGCTCGACGATGCCGGGCGCGCCGCGTGGGCCGCCGCCATCATCACCCTGGTCGGCTTCATCAACATTCCGATCATCAAATTTTCGGTCGACTGGTGGAACACGCTGCATCAGCCGGCGTCGGTGTTCCGGCTCGGTGGCCCGACCATCGACCCAAGCCTGTTGTGGCCATTGCTGGTGATGGCACTCGGCTTCACCGTGCTTTTCTTCGCGCTGCACCTAGCGGCGATGCGCACGGAAATCCTCCGCCGCCGAGTCATTTCGATGCGCCGCGTCGCGGCAAGGCAGGCTAACTGACCGCCGTCGAGTTCCTTCGCGCCCCCCTCTGTCCTGCCGGACATCTCCCCCTCAAGGGGGGAGATTGAATGTCACGTATCGTTTCGCCAATCGCGAATGTTGAAAGAGAGGCGAAGCTACCGATCTCCCCCCTGTTTGGACCGGAGACATCGCGAACAGGTGTGCGAGGACATCGCGAACAGTGCTCCATGCTATCTCTCGACGAGG
>NZ_JAMYPW010000069.1:0-22322 GCF_040320565.1 Mesorhizobium sp. M0664 | reverse complement strand
GTCCGGCGCCGCGGGGGGGGGGGGGGGGCGGGGGGCGGGGGGGAGCGGCGTGCGGGGGGGGGGGGGGAGCGGTGCGCTTTGGCCGGCCTCGAGCGCCGCGATCAGCTTCGGTCCGGCCTCGCCGGCATTGTGCTCGTGGTAGGCGGTGGTGCGGCGGCGGATGCCGTAGCGGTCGAGCAGCACGCGGCTGACACGTGTGTCCTCGCAAGCGACGATATCGGCGGCGGCGAGCGTTTCCAGCGCGCGCAGCGTGATATCGGCGAGATTGCCGATAGGCGTCGCCACCAGGTAGAGCGCCGGCTCGAGCGGCCGGGCGGCGATTTCGGTCTGCCCGACCACATAACTGCGTTTGGCCGATTCGCCGGTCACCTGCACAACTCCGTTCGACCCTGTTTGGCACGGCTCACGCTTGGTTGCAAAAGCCTGGGTTGCAAAGGCCCTGGTTCCAAAAGGGATGCCGACGTGAACCGGCCGCCATGCCTTCGCCACAGTAGGGAACGAAACCGTTGCCGGCGAATTTTACCCCTGATCTCGGGAGGAGCAGGATGGACAGCCTGACGATACAGGACGTTTTCGAACCCTACTATGCCGGCCGCAAACGCTTCGCCGCACCATGCGACAAGAGCCGGCCTGCCGAAGCCGCAGATGGCAGAGCCAAGAAGCCGCTTGCACGCCAGCGATCGGCAGAGAGCAAGCCCGCAAACGAAACCGACCGCACGATGGAGCACTGACCGGACGATGCCCAATCGCTTCGACATTTTCATCACCCGCCTCGAAACAAAAAGCGCCCGCGATGGCGCAGCGTCACATTCCACAGACGACCAGCACCATGCCTCACGCGACAAAAGCGAGATCAAGCCGGTCCGTTCCGGAGAGACCAGCGAAAAAGATCGCGCCAAACACCGCCACAAGCACGAGGCTTGACCCCGCAAACCTTAGCGATCGGTCGAGACAGTTCTCGCAGCGCGGTTGCGCATGCTCCGCGATGTATCGTTCAACCCAGATACTTCGAGACACGCGCCTCCAGCAGGCCCACCAGAGCCGGGTCCATGAATGCATAGTCGTCGGGAATATCGAGGCAGATTACCCGAGCCTTTTTCAGGCTTGTCTTGAATTTCTGCTGCAGTTTGGCGCGGTGCGTTTTTTCCATCACGAAGATGATGTCGGCCCAGGCGACGAGTTCATGCGTCAACGGAATGTCGGCATCGTGATTAGTGCCGGCCGAAGCGACCTCGATGTCCCGCCGCTTGGAAAACACCTGCTCCGCCGTCGGGCTGCGCAAGCGATTCTGGCTGCGGATGAAGAGAACGTTCTTCAACGTGCTATCTGGCCAAATCCGCCACGACCGCATCGAGCACGATCATGCCGGCCGGCGTGGCGCGCAGGCGCGCATTGCCGATCGGCGCCACCAGGCCTTCGTCCTGCAGTACCGACAGCCGTGCCGTCGACAGGCCGCGCCCTGAAAATGCCTCGTAGCGGGAAAGGTCGATGCCTTCCGCCAGCCTCAGCCCCATCAGCAGGAACTCGTCGGCCTCTTCCGACCGCGTCAGGATCTCGCCGCCGGTAACGCCATGGCCCTTGGCCTCGACCAGATTGGCCCAAGTCTCCGGCATTTTCTCGGCGATCGTCACCACGCGCCGGCCATTTTCGACGAACCGGCCATGCGCGCCGGGACCGACGCCGACATATTCGCCATAACGCCAGTAGGTGAGATTGTGCCGGCTTTCGGCGCCGGGCCTGGCATGGTTGGAAATCTCGTAGGCCGGCAGTCCGCGCGCGGCGGTGATCTCCTGTGTCAACGCGTAGAGATCGGCGGCAAGCTCATTGTCTGGAATGATGAACTTCCTTGCCGCATGCAGCGCATGGAACGGCGTGCCTTCCTCGATGGTCAGCTGATAGAGCGACAGATGGTCTGCGGCGTGGCCGATCGCCTGCTCGAGCTCCGCCTGCCACGCTTCCGGCGTCTGACCGGGCCGCGCGTAGATCAGGTCGAACGACAGCCGTGGGAATATCTCGCGCGCCAGGCCGATCGCATGCAGGGCCTCATCGACATTGTGCAAACGGCCGAGGAAGCGCAGATCCTTGTCGTGCAGCGCCTGCACGCCAAGCGATACCCGGTTGACGCCGGCCGCGCGATAGCCGCGAAAGCGCTCGGCCTCGACGGAGGAGGGATTGGCCTCCAGTGTCACCTCGATGCCATCAGGCACCGTCCAGTTCTTCGCCACTGCATCCAGCACCGCCGCCACGGTCTGCGGTTTCATCAGCGATGGCGTGCCGCCGCCAAGAAAGATACTGGTCACCTCGCGCGGCCCGGTGCGGCCGCGCATCGTCGCCAGCTCGGTCTCGAAGGCGCGGGCAAAACGCTCCTGGTCGACCGGCTGGTGGCGGACATGGCTGTTGAAGTCGCAATACGGGCATTTGGCCGCGCAGAACGGCCAGTGGACGTAGACGCCGAAACCAGGCCTGCGGTCGAGCAGCATGGTCATACGGCGGCCAATCGGGCTTGCGCGAATTTCTGGAAGGCGCGGGCACGGTGCGACAATGCGGTTGGCTGGCCGGGCTTCCAGCCATGCTTGTCCTTCGCGCTCATCTCGCCGAAGGTCTTCTCGAACCCATCGGGCAAGAACACCGGATCGTAGCCGAAGCCGAGCTCGCCGCGCGGCGGCCATACCAGCGTGCCCTCGACCTCACCGCGAAAATATTCCGCCTGGCCATCGGGGAAGGCCAGGCAGATGACCGCGACAAAGCGGCCCTTGCGCTGGGCAGGCGTGATCGCGCCAACTTCTTGCAAGGCCACTTCCGTGCGCTGCATGGCCATGCCGAAGTCGCGGGAGCCGTCCGGCGTCTCAGCCCAGTTGGCGGTGTAGACGCCGGGTGCGCCGTCGAGCGCATCGACACACAGGCCGGAATCGTCCGACAGCGCCGGCAATCCAGTGGCCTTGGCGGCGGCCAAGGCTTTTATGAGGGCGTTCTCCTCGAAAGTGGTGCCGGTCTCGTCCGGTTCCGGCAGGCCGTATTCCTTTGCGGACTTCGCTTCAATGCCGAATGGCGCCATCAGATCGGCGAATTCTCGCAATTTGCCGGCGTTGTGGCTTGCGACGATGATCTTATGCCCATCAAGCGAATGAATAGTTGGCGAATGCATCAGATGCCCCAAATTCGTGGCTCGGCGAATTCGATCGAATTGCCGGAGGGATCGCGAATATAGATCGAGCGGCCGCCTTGCGGCCACTCGAACTCGCTTTCGATGGCGATTTTCTTCGCCTCAAGATGCGCTTTCCAGCGTGGGATTTCATCCGCGCTTGCGGCGAAGCAAAGATGGCCCTGGCCGACCGCGCCATGCGGCGGCACGGGCAGCTTGGCGTCGGCCCGCGGCGGCACTTTGGTGGCCTCGGCATTGAAGATAAGCAGCACGCCGTCGCCGCAGCGGAAGAAGAGATGCCTGCCATCGACCTTACCGAGCAGATCGAGCCCGAGCACGCCCGAATAGAACCGTTCCGCGGCAGCAAGGTCGGTCACGTAGAGTGCTGATTCCAGGATTGCGGAAGGAGTCACAGGATCGCCAATCTCATCAATATTGGACCGCAGCTAAGCCACCGCCATTTGCTGCAAGCTGACCAGGCGCTGAATGCCTTTCTTGGCGAGCCCCATCAGCGCCGCGAACTGCTCTTCCGAGAACGGCTCGCCCTCGGCCGTGCCTTGGATCTCGACGATGCCGCCCTTGCCGGTCATGACGAAATTGGCGTCGGTGCCGGCCGAGGAATCCTCGATGTAGTCGAGGTCGATGACCGGCTGGCCATCATGGATTCCGCAGGAGATTGCCGCAACGTGATCCTTCAGCACCTTGCTCAGGCTCGCCATCTGGCGGGCTTCCATCCAGCGCAGGCAGTCGTAGAGCGCCACCCAGCCGCCGGTGATCGAAGCGGTGCGCGTGCCGCCGTCGGCCTGGATCACGTCGCAGTCGACGGTGATCTGCTGCTCGCCGAGCGCCTGCAGATTGACCACGGCGCGCAGGGAGCGGCCGATCAGCCGCTGGATTTCCAGCGTGCGGCCGCCTTGTTTGCCGGACGAAGCCTCGCGGCGCATGCGCTCGCCGGTCGAACGCGGCAGCATGCCGTATTCCGCCGTCACCCAGCCCTTGCCGGAGTTGCGCATCCAGCCCGGCACCTTTTCCTCCAGGCTGGCCGTACACAGCACATGCGTGTCGCCGAACTTCACCAGGCACGAGCCTTCCGCATGCTTGGAGACGCCGCGCTCGAAGGAGATGGGGCGCATTTCGTCGAATTGGCGTTTGGAAGGGCGCATTCAGGCTTCTTTCTTTCTTCGGAATCTTGGCCGGGGAATCTTGGCCGGCTTGTAGCCGCACGGGGCGTGACGCGCAAAGGAAAATGGACCGGTTGCGCCGACACCGCGGAAGTCTATATCTTCGGGGCGGAGGTTTTGGCTCGAAATGACAAAGGCAGTCGATCCCGGTTTGCAGTCGCACGTGCTCCCCTCGCACGCGCTGCAATCGCCCGCGCTTCAATCGCTCGACATGCGTTCGCGCGACATCTTCCGGCGCATCGTCGATTCCTATTTGAGGGATGGCGAGCCGGTCGGTTCGCGCAGCCTGTCGCGCATCCTGCCGTCGTCGCTGTCGCCGGCCACCATCCGCAACGTGATGAGCGACCTTGAGCATCTCGGCCTGATCTATGCGCCGCACATTTCGGCTGGCCGGCTGCCGACCCAGGCAGGCCTGCGCTTCTTCGTCGATGCTTTCATGGAACTTGGTGACCTCTCCGACGAGGAGCGCCGCACCATCGAGGCCCAGGTGCGCGCCTCCGGCTCGGGCGCGACGCTGGAGCATATGCTGACCGAGGCCAGCCAGATGCTGTCCGGCATGTCGCGCGGCGCCGGCCTCGTGCTCGCCGCCAAGAATGAGGCGGCGCTTAAGCACATCGAATTCATCCAGCTCGAGCCGACCAAGGCGCTGGCCGTGCTGGTCTCGCAGAACGGCGACGTCGAAAATCGCGTCATCGATCTGCCCGCCGGCATCACCATCTCGCAATTGCACGAAGCCTCTAACTTCCTCAACGCCCATATCCGCGGTCGCACCCTGGCCGAGGCGCGGGTCGAGATCGCCCGCATCAAGGAAGAGACCAGGGCGGCCCTCGACACGCTGTCGCAGGATCTGGTCGAGAAGGGCCTGGCGGTCTGGGCAGGCGCTGAAAGCGGCGTGCCTGGGCGGCTTATCGTGCGCGGTCGCGCCAATCTCCTGGAAAACGTCACTGCCCAGGCCGACATAGAATTGCTGCGGCATCTGTTTGAGGATCTGGAGACGCAGGATGGGCTGATCCAGCTTCTCGACCTCGCCGAGGCAGGCCCAGGCGTGCGCATATTCATCGGTTCGGAAAACAAGCTGTTTTCGCTGTCTGGCTCCTCGCTGGTGGTGGCACCCTATCGCGACAAGGACGCGCGTGTCGTCGGTGCGCTCGGCGTCATCGGGCCGACGCGGCTGAATTATGCGCGCATAGTACCGATGGTCGACTATACGGCGCAGCTGATTTCGCGCATGCTGAGCTAGGAGCCGCCGCGGCCTGCCGCAAGGAGGAGAAAAGAATGGCGCTGGAATCGTTCAAGGCCCAGATCAGTCTGCTGCTCGAAGAAATGATCAACCAGCCAGAGGATCAGCACGAGGTACAAGAGCAGTTGCGCGAGAAGCTGCAAGAGATGCGGGCGATGGGTTTACCGCTGCCGGCCGATCTGGTCGCGCTGGAAAAGCGCCTCGACGACGACTTTTACGCCTCTGGCAACTGAACGGGTTCGGCTTCAAATCCTCGTGTGCTGGACGGCCGCTTGGAACGATCAATACCTGATGCCGTTTGCCCCTGTTCGAGGCGAATCCCGGAGGACGTTGATGATCCGATCTGGCGGCTTTGCGGCCTTGGCCGCTGCCCTCCTTGTTGCGACACCGGCAGCCGCCCAGCAGGCGGATCAGAATGTGCTCAAAGGCGAAGCCGCGTTTGGCGATTGGCACGCCGACAGGCCTGGCGTCCGACGCCTGATTGGGCCGCGAGACATGCCGGCAGCCGACCCCGCCCAATCCGCTTCGAACGGCGCCGGCGTGGCGGAACGGCCCGAAAGCGCCAAGCCAGAATTGCCGTCGGGCTTTTCGGCTGAAATGATCGCATCCGGCATCGTCAATCCACGTGTCGTGCGCGTCGCTCCGAATGGCGACCTGTTTGTTGCCAACAGCCATGCCGACCAAATACGCGTCTATCGTCTCGCCGAGGGCAGCGCCAGGCCCATCGAGAAAGCGATCTTCGCCAAGGGGCTCAATTATCCCTACGGCATCGCCTTCTATCCGCCAGGAGACAAACCGCAATGGGTTTATGTCGCGAACAGCGACAGCATCGTCCGCTTCCCCTATCGCGATGGCGACCTGAAGACATCCGGCAAACCAGAAACCATTGTCGCCAAAATCCCGTCGGGTGGTCACACGACCCGCGACATCGCCTTCTCGCAGGACGGCAAAACGCTTTATTTGTCGGTTGGCTCCGCCTCGAACGTCGCCGAGGATATAGGCAAGGAGCCGGATAGCGGCCTCGACGCCTGGGCCAAATCAAAGCCGCTCGGGGCGGCCTGGGGCTCCGAGGACGGCCGTGCCGATGTGCTCGCCTTTGACCCGGATGGGAAAAATCCGCGAACTGTCGCCACCGGCCTGCGCAACTGTACGGGCATGACCGTGCAGCCCGCCACCGGCGCATTGTGGTGCGTCGTCAATGAGCGCGACGAACTCGGCGACAATGTGCCGTTCGAATTTGCAACGGCGGTCAAGGACGGCGGATTCTATGGTTGGCCTTGGTACTACATCGGCAATAACGAGGATCCGCGCCATCAGGGCGAGCGGCCAGACCTCGCCGGCAAGGCCACTGTCCCCGATGTATTGATGCAGGCGCATTCGGCGCCGATGAATATAGCCTTCTACGACGGCAAGAACTTCCCGGCGGATTATCAGGGTGACGCCTTCGTCGCCATGCATGGTTCGTGGAACCGTGGCGCCAGGACCGGTTACAAGCTGGTGAGGCTCAAATTCAGGGATGGCAAGCCGACAGGCGAATATGAGGACTTCATGACCGGCTTCGTCATCTCGAACGACGCCGTCTGGGGCCGCCCGGTCGGTGTCGCGATGGCCAAGGACGGCTCCCTGATCGTCACAGAGGACGGTAACGGCACCATCTGGCGCGTTACCTACGAAGACGGCCGCTCCTGAACGGCGGTGTCGCCTGCTGCGCTGGCGCAATCGAATCCGGCCCGAGGGAATTCACCCAACTTCAACATTGTGCGACAAGCGCCAATCATGACACTCACCGGGTTCCTCGCCTATAGTGCTGCCCTCGGCATCGCCGCGGCCATCCCCGGCCCAGGCGTCACCGCGCTTGTTGCGCGTGCTCTGGGTTCCGGCTTCCACTCGTCGCTGGCCATGTCGTTCGGGCTGATGCTCGGCGACCTGACCTATCTCACTGCCGTGGTGCTCGGCCTGGCTTTCGTCGCACAGACTTTCGGCATGGTCTTCCTGGCCATCAAATGGCTGGGCGTCGCCTACCTCGCCTTTCTTGGCTGGCGTTTCTGGACGAGCGGCATCACGCCCGAAACGGTGGAGGCGAAGAAAGGCAAGGGCGGCTTGGCATCCAGCTTTGTAGTCGGCCTTGCCGTCACGCTCGGCAATCCGAAGACGATGATCTTCTATCTTGCCATCACCCCGACCATCGTCGATCTGAAGACGATCACGCTGGCCGATTACGGTATCCTCGTCGCGCTCACCATCGTCGTCCTGCTCGTCGTGCTGGTGCCCTATCTGGCGCTGGCGGCCAAGGCGCGCTGGTTCCTGAAGTCGCCGCGGGCGCTGAGGGCACTCAACCGCACCGCCGCCGGCTTTATGGTCGGCGCGGCGGCGGCAATTGCCGCCCGCCAATAGATCTCTTTCGCCAATCCGCCCAACGATTGCCACGCCTTGCAAAGGCGGGGGTACTCAGCACGAACTTCACTCGGATATTTTTCGATCGACAGCCTATCTTGCGCGGTGGATGGCTCTATCCTATGCCCGCGCGACTCTTGCCGCTTTACCTCTGGGAGGAAATCAATGAACAAGCCCGCCACCCCCACACACGTGCCCGGCCGCGGCCGCATCTACAATTCGATCACCGAGACGATCGGTGACACGCCGCTGGTGCGGCTTGATAAATTCGCCAGGGAGAAGGGTGTCGTCGCCAATCTGCTGGCCAAGCTCGAATTCTTCAACCCGATCGCCTCGGTCAAGGACCGCATCGGCGTGTCGATGATCGAGGCATTGGAGGCTTCCGGCAGGATTACGCCCGGCAAGACCACCCTGATCGAGCCGACCTCGGGCAATACCGGCATCGCGCTCGCCTTTGCCGCCGCTGCCAAGGGCTACAAGCTGATCCTGACCATGCCGGAAACCATGTCCGTCGAACGCCGCAAGATGCTGGCTCTGCTCGGTGCCGAACTGGTGCTGACCGAAGGGCCGAAAGGCATGAAGGGCGCCATCGCCAAGGCGGACGAGCTGGCGGCAACGCTGCCCGACGCTGTCATTCCGCAGCAATTCGAAAACCCGGCCAATCCGGAAATCCATCGCCGCACCACGGCCGAGGAAATCTGGAACGACACCCATGGCGAAGTCGATATCTTCGTTGCCGGCATCGGGACCGGCGGCACCATCACCGGCGTCGGCCAGGTGCTGAAGAAGCGCAGGCCCTCGGTGCATGTCGTCGCCGTCGAACCGGAAGCCTCGCCGGTGCTGTCGGGCGGCCAGCCAGGCCCGCACAAGATCCAGGGCATTGGCGCCGGCTTCGCGCCAAAAATCCTCGACACGACGATCTATGACGAGATCGTCAAGGTCTCGAACGAGGATTCGGTTGCCAATGCACGGCTCGTCGCTCGGCTCGAAGGTGTGCCGGTCGGCATCTCGTCGGGGGCCGCCCTGCAAGCGGCGATCGTCGTCGGCTCGCGGCCCGAGAACAAGGGCAAGAACCTCGTCGTCGTCATCCCCTCCTTCGCCGAGCGCTATCTCTCGACGATCCTGTTCGAGGGATTGGGCGCTTAGACACGAGCGTTTTTGACCGGTCAGTAGCGATCCTTCGCGATGCCCTCCGACATCAAATACTCAGTATCACGCGTCGGCGTGGACCGCTGAAAAACCACCTGTGGCGGGCGTCGTTCGCTTGAGCGGCGGGTCACTTCCGTATCAATCGTCGCTGCCCGGCAGGTGGAGGACTTTATGTACAAGCTCTATACGCGTGCCAATACCGGCGGCTTTGTCGTCGAGGCGGCGCTCGCTTTGGCGGGCGTGCCTTTCGACCAGATCGACGTTCCGAAGGGCCGACCCGACCAGGCCTTTTTAGATATCAGCCCCTTGAACCAGGTGCCGGTCCTGATCTTGCCGGACGGACGCTCGATGACCGAATCGGCGGCGATCTGCATCCTGCTGGCCGAGCGCCACCCCGAAGCAGGACTGGCGCCCGCAGCAAGTTCGGCTGACCGTGCCGACTTCCTGCGCTGGATGTTTTTCATGTCCTCCGTCATCTATTCGGCTGACCTGCGGTTCTTCTACGCTCATCGCTACACGACCGATCCCCGGGGCGTGGACGCTGTCAAACAGGCGGCGGTCTCGGAAATGGATCGCAGCCTCGCCATTCTCGATGCCGCCCTCGACGGCCGCGACTGGCTGGCCGGCGACCAACTCTCGCTGGCCGACATCTATCTCGTCATGCTGGTGGCCTGGCATCCGGAGGTCGCGAAGGTTCCAACCGCTTGGCCGAACATCGAACGCCTGTGGGCCAATTTGCGGGAACATCGGGTGATGAAGAGGCTGAATGCTTCCCACGACATGTGGCCGGCCTAAGCACTCCGCCTTGTCTCAGTGTCTTTCCGCGCGGCCGAGCCCTGCCCGTCGTTCCTGCAGGAACCGGCGCACGGCCGGATCTCGTTCGAGGCCGATAGCCCGGTCATAGGCCTCGCTCGCTTGTGGAACTTTGCCGAGTCTGGCCAGCAGGCCCGCGCGGGCGGCCCAGTAAGGTTGATAGTCATACAGCCGCTTGTCGCCGCTGAGTTGATCAAGCGCGCCCAATCCTTCTGAAGCACCTTCGGCCTCGGCAATCGCCACCGCACGGTTGATCGACACCACCGGCGAGCCGGCAATCACCGACAGCGCGTCGTAGAGCTCCTTGATCGCGACCCAGTCGGTACAACCGGTCAGCCGCCGTGTCGTATGGGCGGATTGCACGGCGGCCTCGAGCTGGTAGCGGCCGACAACACCCTCGGCGGCCGCGCGCCCGAGCAGCGCCTCCGCTTCATCGATCAGGGTATCGTCCCACAATGCAAGATCCTGCTCGGCCAGCGGCACATAGTCACCCGCCGCATTGCGCCGGGCTGCACGCCGCGCCTCGGCGAACAGCATCAGCGCCAGCAGGCCGAGTGCTTCCGGCTCATCCGGCATCAGCGAGGCGATCAAACGGCCGAGCCAGATGCCTTCGGTCGCGAGATTGCGGCGCCGCGTTTCGGTGCCGGCCGGGTCGGACCAACCTTCGGCAAACGCCGCGTAGATCGCTTCCAGAACGGTGCCCAGCCGCTCGCCGAGTTCGGCCCGCTCCGGCACGCGGAACGGAATGCCTGTCTCGCGAATTCGCGTCTTGGCGCGCACCAGGCGCTGGCTCATCGTGGCTGGCGAGACAAGAAAAGCCGAGGCGATGGTCGCTGCGTCGAAGCCCAGGACCGTCTGCAGGATCAGCGGTGCTCGCACGCCGGCCTCAATCGCGGGATGGGCGCAGGCAAACATGAGCCTGAGCCGCTCGTCCGGCAGGTCTTCCTCGGCCATGCGCGCCTCCATCTCCTCGGCGATCAGTCTGAAGTGGTCGCGGCCCGCCTCGCGTGTCAGCCGCCGTCTGACCGCGTCGACGCGGCGCTTGCGTGCCACCGCCAGCAGCCAGGCTTCCGGCTTGTCGGGCACGCCCGCCTGTGGCCAACGCTCGAGCGCCGCTGCAAAGGCATCGGCCAATGCGTCCTCGGCAGCGGCCACGTCGCGCGTGCGTGCGGCGAGATAAGCGACCAGCTTGCCGTAGCTTTGCCGGGCGGCCGCTTCCGCCGCCGCCCGCGCAGTATCGGGCAATTCCGGCATCACATGGTGAGTTCCCAGACCGGCCGCACCTCTACCGTGCCGGTGCCGGCGCCCGGGCAGCGCGCCGCCCAGGCGATGGCGGCGTCGACGTCCTCCGCTTCGATCATATAGAAGCCGGCAAGCTGCTCCTTGGTGTCGGCATAGGGGCCGTCGAGCACGTTGGTCTTGCCATTGGCCATCCGCACCGAGGTAGCGGATTGCGTCGGCTTCAGCCGGTCGCCGGCGAGCCAGGCGCCGGATTTCTTCAGCGCTTCGGTGTAGGCGACGTACGCGCTCGACATCTGTGTCACCGCATCTGCTGGCGCGGCTGCCATCCCCGCTTCGTTTCCATAGATCAAAAGCATGTATCGCATGGTCTTCTCCCGTTTCTCGAAGGCCGCATCGTTGCGAGCCGGACTTATGTCGCGCGGCCCTGCCGGATTTCGACAAGCGCTGGAAAAATCTTTCTGCCGCGATGCGACCTCGCGCAAGCGCCAACGTGTTGCGGCACTGCTTAGCCGTTCGTCTAATCGCTGCTATTGCGGGTTGGCATTTCCCGCCCGCTGTCTAAACTCGCTTCGTGCCGCCGAGGAGGGCACGGCGGCGAATTTTCAGGGAGGAAATCGCATGCTCAATTTCAGAACGAAATTTGTTGCAGCCGGCGTGCTGGCGCTGTCGCTTGGCCTCGGCGCGGTATCGGTCAAGGCACAGGAATTCATCAACGTGCTGACCGGCGGCACGTCCGGCGTCTACTATCCGCTCGGCGTCGCGCTGTCGGAAATCTACGGCAAGGGCATCGAAGGCGCGCGTACTCAGGTGCAGGCGACGAAAGCGTCGGTCGAAAACCTCAACCTGCTTCAGCAGGGCAAGGGCGAGATCGCCTTTGCGCTCGGCGATTCCGTCAAGCTGGCCGCCGAAGGCAATACTGAAGCAGGCTTCCCAGGCAAGCTCGACAAGCTGCGCGGCATTGCCGCCATCTATCCCAACTACATCCAGATCGTCGCCAGCAAGGAATCCGGCATCAAGACGCTCGCCGATCTCAAGGGCAAGAGCCTTTCGGTCGGCGCGCCGGCCTCAGGCACCGAGCTCAACGCCCGCACGATATTTGCCGCTGCCGGGCTGAAATACGAAGACCTCGGGCGGATCGAATATCTGCCCTTCGCCGAATCGGTGGAGCTGATCAAGAACCGACAGCTCGACGCCACGCTTCAGTCGGCTGGCCTTGGGGTCGCGTCGATCCGTGACCTCGCCACCTCATTGCCGGTAAACATCGTTGCCGTGCCGGCGGAGGACGTCGCCAAGATCGGCTTGCCCTATCTTTCCGTGGTCATCCCCAAGGGCACCTACGAGGGCCAGACCGAGGATGTTGCGACCGCCGCCGTCGGCAATTTCCTGATCACCAGCGCCGATGTCTCCGACGAGACCGCCTACCAGATGACAAAACTGCTGTTCGAGCATCTCGACCAGCTCACCGCTGCCCACGCCGCCGCCAAGGCGATCGACCCGGCCAAGGCGCTCGACGGCATGCCAGTGCCGCTGCATCCAGGCGCCGAGAGGTATTACAAGGAAAAGGGATTGGTGAAGTAAGGAGCCATCCCTCCCCCTTGAGGAAAAGGTGAACAGCTGCCGAAGGCGAATGGACCGGTAGGGTCGGTTGAGGCCGTACACTGCCGCACCGACCCCACCCGCCTAGCTTCGCTCGCACCTCCCTCGGGGAGGGGAGCGCCCCGCCAGGAACCCCGCTAATGACCGCAACCCCGACCGTTCTTTCCCCCACAGCGGAAGCTCCTGTCGAAGGATTGCCGCCTGGCTTCGGCGAAGGCATCGCTGGCAAGGCGGCTTTTTTTATCGCCATCGCCTTCTCCATCTTCCAAATCTACATCGCCGCCTACGGCACCCTACCGAGCCAGGTCATACGCGCCATGCATGTCGGCTTCCTGCTGCTGCTCGGCTTTGCCCTAATCGCCAATCTGCGCGCCAAAAGCGTCCCGGCGAAAGCAGTGTTCTGGACGCTCGGCCTGCTTGGTTTCGCCACCGGTCTGTACAATTGGGTGTTCTATGCCGACCTCATCCGCCGCTCCGGCTTTCTCACCACGCCTGACCTGATCGTCGGCGCGGTGCTGGTCGTGCTGGTCTTCGAGGCGGCGCGGCGGTTGATGGGGCTGCCGCTTGCCGTCATTGCCTTCATCTTTCTCGCCTACGCATTCGCCGGCAATCATCTGCCACCGCCGTTCATCCATCGCGGCTATGATTTCGCCCAGCTCGTCGACACCTTCGCCTACGGTACCGAAGGCATCTACGGCACGCCGATCTATGTCTCGGCCGCCTACATCTTCATCTTCGTCGTTTTCGCCGCCTTTCTTGAGCGCGCCGGCATGATCGCGCTGTTCAACGATTTTGCGCTTGGCCTGGTCGGCTCATGGCGCGGCGGCCCGGCGCAAGTCTGCGTGCTGTCCTCGGCGCTGATGGGCACCATTTCCGGCTCCGGCGTCGCCAATGTGGTGGCCAGCGGCCAGTTCACCATCCCGCTGATGAAGCGCTTCGGTTTCCGCTCGGCTTTCGCCGGCGCCGTCGAGGCGACCTCGTCGATGGGCGGTCAGATCATGCCGCCGGTGATGGGAGCGGTTGCCTTTATCATGGCCGAGACCCTGAACATCCCCTATGCCGCTGTGGTCAAGGCGGCGATCATTCCGGCGCTGCTCTATTTCGGCGCCTGTTTCTGGCAGGTGCACCTGGAAGCCGGCAAGGCCGGCCTGCACGGCATGGCCAATGCCGACCTGCCCAATCCGTGGGATGCGGTGAGACAACATTGGCCGCTGGTACTGCCTCTCGCAGCACTGATCTACCTGCTGTTTGCCGGCTACACACCGGTGTTCGCCGGCACCATGGGTCTGGCGTTGACCATTGTGCTTATCCTCGGCACGCCGCTGGCAGCATCGATCGGGCCTCTCGCCTTCCGCATCGTCTTCTGGCTGGCGCTCGGACTTGCCGCGGCTTCCTTCATGAAATTCGGCGTCAACATCCTCAGCCTGGTCATCGCAGTGCTGGTCGCCGCCTGCCTCACCTTCAAGGGCGGGCGCGAGACGCTGCGCATATGCGTGGATTCCCTTGCCGAAGGAGCAAAGAACGCGCTGCCGGTCGGCATTGCCTGCGCCATTGTCGGCATTGTCATCGGTACGTTGACGCTTACCGGCATCGCCTCGACCTTCATCGGCTGGATCATCTCGATCGGCGAGAACAATCTGTTCCTGTCGCTGCTTTTGACCATGCTCACCTGCCTGGTGCTCGGCATGGGCATACCGACCATTCCCAACTACATCATCACTTCGTCGCTGGCCGGGCCAGCGCTGCTGTCGCTCGGCGTGCCGTTGGTGGTCAGCCATATGTTCGTCTTCTATTTCGGCATCATGGCCGATCTCACCCCGCCTGTGGCGCTGGCCGCCTTCGCCGCCGCACCCATGGCCAAGGAAAGCGGCCTCAAGATCGGCGTCCAGGCCACCAAGCTTGCCATTGCCGGCTTCGTTGTGCCGTTCATGGCGGTCTATACCCCGGCGCTGATGCTGCAGGACCCCGGCCCGATCGCCGCCCAGTTCGGCTATCCCGTCGAGGTCGCCTATATCGTCATCAAAGCCTGCATGGGTATCGTCCTGTGGGGCGCCGCGGCCGTCGGATTTCTCGCCCGGCGCATGGCCTGGTGGGAACGCCTCGTCGCCTTCGCCGCCGGCGTGCTGCTGGTTGCGGCGCTGCCGCTCACCGACGAGGCGGGCTGGGCGCTATCCCTTGCCTGGATCGGCTGGCACTGCTGGCGCGCGCGGCAGGCTTCGCTGGCTAATTCAGCATGAGCCTCTGCATCGTCGCGGCCGGCAAGACGGTGACGCTCGCGGTCGCTGCCTTCACGCTCTCCTGGGTGCATTCGGTGGAGAAGACCCAGTGGCAGGAAGACTGGAAGGTGCTGCCGTCCGGCCTGCAATTGGTCGAGGCCCGCATCAAGGGATCGGGCGCCGGGATGGAGCCGCCGCAAGGCTCGGTGCTGAGAAACGGCTGGTGGGTCTATGCGCCCAAGGTCGGGCCACAGCGGCGCCTCGCGCTCGCCGCCTCGGGCGCAACGGGTCAGGGCTGGACGCTGTGCACGGCGCAGGACTGTCGCGAATTGGCCAAGCTGGCAGGCGGCACGATCTCGCTGGAGCCGTGCGGGCCGGAGGGCTCCAGCCAGCCGCGGTAGCGGACGATCATGCCGGCAAGCGGATGCGAGATCTCAACATGGAAGCGGAAGCGGCCATCCTTCACCGTTTCGTAGGAAGTCGAGCGTGGACCGAGCCACATCGGAAGCGGCAGGCCAAAAAAACTCCAGCGGCGCAAGACCAGCGCCAGCCGGCCGTCTGCTGCAACCAGCGCCATCGCGAAGGTCAGCGGGCCGAAGCGTTCGCACAGCAAGCGCTGCGATCGACCCCGGCCTGCGGACTGTAGGCTCGAAAAACTGTGCTTGCCGAATGTCCGGGTCCAGGTCTCGCCGTCCTTGTCGGTGTCGAAGCGGACATGAACCGGGATGTCCTCGCTTGCCCCGGGGAAGCCGACCGTCCAGGCCATTAGCCGGCCAAGAACATTGCGCCCGCGTTCGACGCGCGCGCGGCCTGCGGCCGTGATCGTACGGTCATGCATTGACCGAATTGCCTCGGGAAGGCCTTGCCAGGCGGCACCGAGCAGCTCGGCATAAAGCGGCTTGTCCTCGTCCGCCGCCCCGTTCCTGAAGCCGGTGTAGATTGTCCGCCCGGCGAACAGGGCTTCATAATCCCGGAGCTCCAAATCGCGCATCGCCGCCCGTGCGCCCGGCGCGGGCTGATGTCCGGCCAGCGCTTTGCGGACCAGCGCTTCGACCGCCATCGACGGGATCAGCGGCCCATCATTGCCCTCGGCCACGAGATGCCACGAGCGCTTGACGATGGCGCCCGCCCGGTCCGATCCCTCCACCTCGACGAACATGCCGCCGCGATGCTCGCCCCAGCGCAGCCGGTTCGTTGCCTGATGCATCAGCGGCGCCAGTGGCGAAAGCGAACCGATCAATCCGGCGCGTACAAGCCAGGCGAGGCCGATCAGGGCGCGGTGCAGCGTCTCGGGAACCGGCCCGGCGCCCATCCAGATGGTCTTCGCCTCCGGCCAAAGCTTGGCCAGAGCGCGCAGGTCCGGAACGTCGACCAGCGAGAACAGCGTGTTTCGAAGCGGCAGCCGGCCCGGCGGCGCGACGGAGTAGCGCAATTGCTCTGTGAACGGATGGCCTTGTTCGGGACGGCCATTACGAACAAGCCGCACCGGCTGACCGGCGTAACCGCCGATAGCCCGAATGACGTTCTCGCCGACTCCGGCAAAGGGCGACGGCGCGATGCCGCCGCGAATGCCGTCGACCCGCGTCAGGTCCGAAGACAGGCGACGCACCACTGCCGCCGTCAGCACCGGAAAGCTCGACACGCCGGACAGCACGAAGACGCCGGCGTTTCGCGCCGCCTCGTCGAACGCAGAGACACCGGCGACGAAATCCGAGCCGTCGGCTAGATCGAGATAGTTGATGCGCCGGGCGATGCAGCCCTCGATCAGGCGATAGCGTCCCTCGCCATAGGCCTGGAACGGACCGCTCGCGTCGACTACAATATCAGGCTCTAATGCAGCGAGTTGCGCGGCGAGATCGCCGTCACGGTCGAACAGTGCCGGCACCAGCTGGGCTGCTGTCGGGGCGCGCTTCTTGCAATACGCGTCAGCCTTGGCGAGCGAGCGCCCGGCGACAAAGAGGATCAGATGCGGCTCGCCCTCCAAAAGCTCGACAGTGCGACCGCCAAAGGTGCCATAGCCGCCGACGACAAGAACCTTCATCCGCAGTTCCCCCAAAATGCCCCGCCCGCTCCCGGCCACGGCAACGAACCTAGCCGATCAATCTTGCCCTCACCTCGGCGGAAGGGATTTCGCAATTGTCCTTCTTGCCGAACAGGGCGTAGCGGTTCTTTGCGATGCGGTCGTAGAGCCAGTCGCGAAGCGGGCGCGGCAACAGCAACAGGATCCGCGCCGCCCGACACGGCCAGCCGAGTTCGGCCATGAAGGCAACGAAACTGTCCAGGCGGGTGAAAGCGGCACCATCAATGATGACGAGATTGGTCTCGTAGCGATCCGTCCGCAGCCCGTATTTCTTGAACAGCACCTCGCCGAACGGCGACTGCGCCGTTACGAAATGGCAGCGGCCCTTGCGGTCGAGCTTCACCACCATGCGCACGAAGCCCGAGCACAACACGCAAACACCGTCGAACACGATCAACGGGCGACTTGCACCGAATTCTGGCGGCTCAGGAGAATGGTTCGGCTCGACGATCACGTGACGCCCGGCAGCTGGTGTCAGGCGACACTAGGCCTGCCGGCGGCTGGATCAAAGCCCGGAATGCTAGAGGCCGGGCGTTGTCGCACGCCGTCTGTCGGTCAGCGCAGGGCGCTCGGCGCGATAGGTCGTTGACCGATTGTCGGCGTCGGGCCGGCAGATACGGCTGTCGTGACGGCTCTCCGTGGTCATCATCAGTGCACGCTGATCCCAAGCGTGTTGCCACGGCGCGCGCAGGCGGGACCTGGGCCGCGCATATAATAGCGCTCAGGCCGATAGGTCGGAGCGACGAATTCGCGGATGGCGGCGGCATAGCCGGCGATTTGATTCCAGAAGCTCATTTTACTCGGTCCCTGTCCCGCTTCGGATGTCCCTTCCGAATTGCGGGGATCATAGCGTCCAGGCGTGAATAGTCGGTGAACGCGATGTTAATCTCTGGTCGAAAATGCCTTTGTTCATGGCTGGAATGCGGCTGATTCGCGGTGTTTCCATGCAGTCCGTCGGCATTTCGTCCAGTGTGACTTTTGCATCACATATGTTTCGCCTGAATGTCGCAGAGGCGCGGTTTTGTTTCAGGTTTTGCCGGACCGCGAAATTTCCGTGCACGCGGCCGGAAAACCAGGAACCGGCCCGTCAGCCGCACGTTGATTTCCCAGTGCCGGGACGAACCGGCTCCGCAGGCTGTGGTGCTCGGGTGGGCCGCAGCCAAAAAATCCGAAACTGCAAGAGCAATGGAAAGGCAAAGGCCATGGGTTTCTTTTCGAAGGATATCAAAACCCTCAACGACCTCTTCGTGCACACGCTGCGCGACATCTATTACGCTGAAAAACAGATAGAGAAATCGCTGCCGAAGATGATCGACAAGGCGAGTGATCCGCAGCTGAAAGCCGGCTTTGAGAAACATCTCGCTCAGACCAAGGGTCATATCCAACGTGTCGAGCAGGTGTTCGAACTGCACGGCGTGAAGGCCAAGCAGGTCGACTGCCCAGCCATCGACGGCATTCTCGAAGAAGCCGACGACGTCAGCGGCGACATCGCCGACAAGGAGGTCCTCGACGCTGCGCTGATCGCCTCCGCACAGGCGGTCGAGCATTATGAGATGACCCGTTACGGCACCCTGATTGCCTGGGCCAAGCAACTGGGCCGCAGCGACTGCGCCAATGTGTTGGCCAACAACCTCAAGGAGGAGCAGGCAACCGACCGCAAGCTTACCGAGATAGCGGAAAGCAAGGTCAACCTGCAAGCCGCCGAGTAGCGCAGTGAGCGAGAACAAGGCAAGGCTGGGTTGAAAGCCCGGACTTGCCTTTTGCGCCGCCGGAACCGGAACGGACTTTGCCCGTTCTCGGTTGAACATTGTCGTGCAGGGAGTTTGTCATGGCGCCGCGCCCGGCCTGGAGAGGGTATCTCAAGCTTTCGCTGGTCACTTGCGCCGTCGAACTGACCAATGTCGTCACCCAGGCGGAGAAAGTCTCATTCCGCGTGCTCAACCGCAAGACCGGCAATACCGTCAAGCGCGTCTATGTCGATTCGGCAAGCGGCAAGCCGCTCGATGAAGGCGACGAGATCAAGGGCTACGAAATCGGCGACGGCGACTTCGTCCAAATCGAGGAGGAGGAGATCGAAGCCGTGCAGATTGAATCCTCGCACACGATGAGCCTCGATGGTTTCATCGAAAAATCCTCGATCCAACAGATCTATCTCGACGCGCCCTATTATGTGACGCCTGCGGACGAGGTCTCGGAAGAGGCCTTCGCCGTCATCCGCGACGCCATGGCCGCCAAGAAGACGGCGGGGCTGGCCCGCATTGTGCTCTATCGCCGCGAACGTCCGGTGGTCATCGAGCCGTTGGGCAAGGGTCTGCTGCTGACGACCTTGCGCTATGGCGATACGGTTCGCAGGCCCGAGATAGTGTTCGGCGACATCAAGACGGTGAAGACCGACGCCGAGATGATCAGGCTGGCCGAACACATCGTCGATGAGAAACAGGCGGCGTTCGATCCTTCCGAATTCGAGGACAAATACGAAAATGCCCTGATCGAGCTGGTCCGCGCCAAGAAGGCCGGCAAGAAGGCACCGAAGGCCAAGGCGGAACCACGGCCCTCCAACGTCGTCAACCTCTTCGATGCGCTGAAGAAGAGCCTTTCGTCGGAAGCCGGTGCGCCGGCAAAGACCGGACGCCCGGGAAAAGGCGCCAAGTCCAAAGCCGCCCGGCGCAAATCTGCTTAGGATCCGCCCATGGCCAGCCTCGAGCAGTATCACGCCAAGCGCAATTTCAAGAAGACGGCCGAACCAGCCGGCAAGGTTTCGCGCGGCAAGAAAGCCGTGGCGGGTGGCATCTTCGTCATCCACAAGCATGCCGCCACCAGGCTCCACTACGACCTTCGTCTCGAGCATGGTGGCGTGCTGTGGAGCTGGGCCGTGACGCGAGGCCCGAGCCTCGACCCGCACGAAAAGCGGCTCGCCGTGCACGTCGAGGACCACCCGATCGACTATGCGCCGTTTGAAGGCACCATCCCGAAGGACCAATATGGCGGCGGCTCGGTCATTGTCTGGGACGAGGGAACTTGGGTCCCCGATGGCGACCCGGCAAGGGCGATGAAGAAAGGCCATATCAGTTTCGAACTGCATGGCCACAAATTGCATGGCGCCTGGCATCTGGTGCGGCTGAAGCCGCGTCCGGGCGAAAAGCGTGACAACTGGCTGCTGATCAAATCCGACGATGCCGCCGCGCGTCCGGGCGAGGACATTTTGCAGGAGTCGCCGCAATCGGTGAAATCCGGCCTGACCATCGAAGAGGTCGGCGAAGGCAAGACCGCCGACGGCAAGAAGCCAAGGGTCTGGCAGTCCGACAGGCCGGCTACCGGCAAGAAGGCAGTCGCGGCAAGGCGGCTCGAATTCATCGAACCGGCGCTCGCAACGCTGGAGCGGGACGCGCCGCCCGGCAAGGACTGGCTGCATGAGGTGAAGTTCGACGGCTATCGCATGCAGTCGCAGCTTGCCGGCACCGAGGTGCGGCTTTTGACGCGCGCCGGCCTCGACTGGACAGACAAATTCGGTGGCGCAATTGTCGCGGCACTTGGCGGCCTGAAATGCACCGATGCGATCATCGACGGCGAAATCGTCGTGCTGGCGGATAACGGCGTCTCGTCATTCTCGCTGCTGCAGCAAGATCTGTCGGCGGGCCGCACGGATCG
This sequence comes from Mesorhizobium sp. M0664, assembly GCF_040320565.1. Lineage (NCBI taxonomy): Bacteria > Pseudomonadati > Pseudomonadota > Alphaproteobacteria > Hyphomicrobiales > Phyllobacteriaceae > Mesorhizobium > Mesorhizobium sp. M0664. The sequence goes on along the minus strand of NZ_JAMYPW010000069.1, from coordinate 1,621 downwards.
TTTCATCTACTACGTTTTCGACCTGTTGCGTCTCAACGGTGAGGATATCCGTTCCGAGCCGCTGGTCGAGCGCAAGGAAAGGCTGCGCACTTTGCTCGCCGGACCGGCCGAGGATCAGGCCGTGCGCTTCAGCGACCACTTTGCCGAGCCCGGCAAGATCATGCTGGAGCATGCTTGCCGGCTGGGGCTCGAAGGCGTCGTCTCCAAGCGTGCCGATGCGCCCTACCGCAGCGGTCGTGTTCCCTCGTGGGTGAAGTCGAAATGCACGGCGCGCCAGGAATTCGTCATCGGCGGCTATATGCCGTCGGACAAGACCGGGCGCGGCCTGCGCTCGCTGCTGGTCGGCTATCACGAGGGCGGCAAGCTGCGCTATGCCGGCCGCGTCGGCACCGGCTTCACGGCCAAAAGCACCAACGAGTTGAAGAAGAGGCTTGATGCGCTAAAGACGACTTCCTCGCCCTTCGACAGGGCGGTGCCAAGGGGCAAGGGGCTGGTCTGGGTCAAGCCCGAACTTGTCGGCGAGGTGGAGTTTCGCAGTTGGACGTCGGACCGTATAATACGCCACGCGTCGTTCCAGGGATTGCGCGAGGACAAGCCGGCGGAGGAAGTCGTGCAGGAGAAACCGAAAGCACGCTCAGCTCCGGCAGAGTCGAAGCCAAAGCCCGCCAAACCCGCGGCCACGGCGAAAACCTCGGTTACGCTGTCCCGCCCCGACAAGCTTCTGTGGCCGCAGGAGAACGTATCGAAGCAGGATCTGGTCGATCACTACGCGCTGGTCTGGCCGCGCATGAAGCAATTCGTCATCAACCGGCCGCTCAGCCTCGTGCGGGCGCCGGACGGTGTTGGCGGCCAACGGTTCTTCCAGAAGCATGCCTCGGCCGGCATGCACGACAAGATCGCCGTGATGAAGGACCCCACCGACGGCGAGGAGATATTGTTCATCCGCGATTTCGACGGTGTCGTGGCCCTCGTTCAACTCGGCGTCGTCGAGATCCACATCTGGGGCTCGACCACGGACGAGCTGGAAAAACCAGACCAGATCATCTTCGATCTCGATCCCGACGAGGGTGTCGACGTGAAGGCGGTGCGTGCCGCGGCGCTCGATATCCGCAGCCGGCTCGACGAACTGTCCCTGCCTAATTTCGTCAAGACCTCGGGCGGCAAGGGCTATCATGTCCTCGTCCCGCTGAAGCCGTCGGCGGACTGGGACGAGGTCAAAGGCTTCGCCCATGAGTTCGCCCGAGCGCTCGAGCAAGCCGCACCCGACCGCTACACGGCGACGCTGTCTAAGAAGGCGCGCACCGGCAGGATATTCGTCGATTATCTGCGCAATGGCCGTGGCGCGACCACGGTCGCGCCCTATTCGTCGCGCGCCAAAAAAGGCGCCACGGTATCAATGCCGGTGACCTGGGCGGAAATCGAGGCCGGATTGCCGCCGAACGCCTTTCCGATCGGCGACAAGACGACGCTGAAGCGGCTTGGGCAAGCCGATCCCTGGGAGGATTTTTTCAAGCAGGCCAAGCCGCTCAAGCGCGGCTAGAGTATCCGTGTTGGTCAAGGGAGAGATGGTGTCCAGGTCCGATTGTCCCTGAGTAGTGCGTTTGCGAGGATGATGAGCTTT
>NZ_JAMYPW010000068.1:0-24361 GCF_040320565.1 Mesorhizobium sp. M0664 | reverse complement strand
CTCGAAAGCGCTTGACCTCAACATGCCGAATAGAGAAGTGCTTCAGGACTGCTGCAACCCGGACTTTTTCAACACTATCGACCCTAAGCGGCCTCTTGCTCTTCGATAGGTGAGTGGCAGCTTTGCGCCTGATCGCAGCCGTTCACGTTGGTTCGCCCAAAGCCAGAAAGCGGACATTCTCGCGATCCACCTTGGGCACGATTGCACTAAGTCACGGCCACATCGCATCTGAATGCCAAACGGGCGGCGCCAGGATGCTCGTACTGGAGAAGGCTACGCAGCTTGTCGATCGTGACCGGCAGATCACGCACGGACTTGCCGGTCACGTGGTGGATGGCGTTGGCTACGGCGGCGGCAGTACCGACTATGCCAAGTTCGCCGGCCCCCTCACGCCAAGCGGATTTTATATCGAAATCCTACTCCTCGAAGAAAAATGACCTCTGCGTCATGGATATCGGCGTTCACCGGCACGCGGTACTCGGTACGGTCATGGCTCATTGGCCGGCCCAACAGGTGGTCCACAAAGGTCTCCTCATGGAGGGCATGGAGATAGACATCACGACGAAGCCGAGGATCTGGCTGCAGGCAGTCCTCAGATTGATGATGCGTCCGGCTTCGCATACGATGACGATGCGGGGAGGACTTGCGGTTCTCTGGCGATGTAATACCATTCTCTTGAATGTGCATCACTGACTTGCGCTGAAATTCTCTTTAGAGACATACGATGACGCTTTTCACACGATATCTATTTCAGCGCATTCCGCTTTTTGTCATATCTGTATTTTATGTTCTTTTCAATTTTCTAGCGCCACCGCAGGTTTTACATATCTTCAGCATATACCTGCGCGACGAGCGCTATGCCTCGATATTCTTCTTTGCTTTGCCAGTATATGTAACCGTGGCCTTCGCCATCTCATTCGTCGACGATCTCGGTCGAAGCTCACGATTCGCCGATCTGCTCGTCGGGAGTGTATCCTTTTACGCAATTGCCCGCTTAATCGAAAAGACTGACGCCGCCTCGCCGTGGCTGTTTTGGGTGATTGTCGTTCCCGGCATCTTTGTATGTATTGGAGCCATGATGCTCTTAGGCCGGCTAAGATTGGCGGGGTATGGCGCAAAGCGCGTTGCAGAACTGAGCCGGAGATGGTCGCTTGTAACCGTTCTGGTCATGTGGGCGCTTTTGTGCCTCGTAGTGAGGCTCGACCCGATCTCGACACCTCAGGCTCTAGGTATTGCAGTCGTGACTATTGGACTTGGACTGCTTGGCGCCACACTAACGATCCTATGGTCATGGCCTTTGGCCACAGCGGCATACCTCGGAGCTTGCCTTTTAGCGTCGATTGTGTTCGGGAGCAGCAACGATATTCCGCTCACGCCTGGCAAAGAGCCCGGGGCTGACGCCAGCTCCGACTGGTTTGCGGCCACTGCTGTCGTGCCGTGGTTGGCAATGCGCGGCGATCTGGACGCCTACAAAGAGGCAAAGCGACCTTATCCGGTCATTATCAGCTCCGCCGAGGGTGGCGGCATCTATGCCGCAGCTCATTCCTATCTCGCGCTCAGCAAGCTGCAGACCGTTTGTCCAAGCTTCCAGCAGCACCTGTTCGCGTCGGTTGGCATATCGGGCGGGGGCATCGGCAACCTGTTGTTCGCATCAGCGGAGGCGCCTAATTCTGAGCTGCGTAAATGCGGCTCTTCCAACACGGCTGTGAATACCGATGTGCTGTCTTATGATTTCCTGTCCCCCGTTTTGGCCAACCTCCTCATTGTGCAGGTGGCTGACTTCTTCGTGCCGTTCATCGATATTTCGCCGGACGGGGGCGATGTCCTGGCAAACACCATTGCTGCAAGTCTCCCGGACAATCCGCGTATCTCCGAACCGTTAGCAGCGTCATGGCGGCCAGATCAGGCTCGTCCCGCCCAGGTGTTCGTTGCAACGGACGCCAATTCGGGATTTCGCTTTGTGATTGGATCCGTGCCTGACCTGGGTGGCCAAACAGCTGCTTTCTTCCCCATGACGGGCGGCGAGGACATCCAAGGGAACCGGGCAGCCGTAACCAGCGCTCGCTTCCCGTGGCTCACGTCGACGGCGCGGCTGCGAGTCGACAAAGACGATTATCGAATTCTCGGAGACGGCGGCTACTTCGAGAACGCAGGGGCCGATACGGCGATGGAAGTGGTCGAGCAGATAAAGGCGCTTTCCCTCGACTCCGAGCACTGCGCCAAGAGCGAAGACGCCACCTACGAGGTGAGTGGAACAAACCTCTGCAAATGTCCTTTACACGTCATCCCGACATTCACCCAAACAGTTGAGTGGAAGGGCTGCGAGTTCAATGTTTTTCTCGTTTACATGCCGATCAAGAGTTTGAACTCCAAAGTGCCTCTGAACGACCTTGAGTCCTTAAAGGACGCAGATCCACGGCAGTCCTATCTTCTGGACCCGCTGTTAACGATGATCAGCACTCGGACCACCAGAGGCGAATTGGCCGTGAGTCGGGCCAGGCGGTTGCTCGGCGGACTGGCTGACCCGGACAACGTTCAAGGAATACACGTCGATGGCGGGTATTTTCCCCACGAGCTGCCCATCGGCGACTTGGGCTTGCCGCTGGGCTGGCGGCTGTCCGACGCCAAAGTCGCCGAGATGGCGGGACTCACGGCATCAACAGACTCGTGTCCATTTCTCTACGGAAAGCCGAGATACTGGCGCACCCTTGAAGAAGAAGCAAAAGCTGTCATGGAGCAATTTCGCCTCACCGGCAAATGGCCGGAGGGAAAGGTGAGTGTAGCCGCCGACGAAACGCCAGCCGCGGAGCCCGATTTGCTAAGTAACGTCAAGACCATGAACGGCTGCAACATGTCAATGCTGGCATGGCTGTTCAATCCGACGTTGGATCCGACCGCCTACGGCATCCCAGGATTCGAAGGGCTCTGACGCTATTCGCCCACCGGTGGCCGCTCTGATCAAAACAATCAACTCGCTCGAACCGTGACGGGCAGGTTAGCGCCGCATGCCGGACATTCCGAATCGACGTTCGATTTCCTAAAAAGCGGACGTTGCCATGAAATCTCTGGCCTCGATCACCGAATGTCCCCTTGCGACGAGAGCCTGGAATTCGTCCCACATACGGATATGATGGCCTGGGTCCCTGCGAAGTGCTTTCGGTACCTCATTCCCATGACGGAATGCTGTCCGGGTGGCGCCGCCATCTGCATTGCGCCACTCAAGATGAGGGTCAGGAATGAACTCAAACCTGTTCGGCGCAGGCACTAACTGCGGCGTCAGACAGATCCATTCATTTTCAATAATGGCGACCGAGTGGAGGATCAGGTCTTCACCATGGGGCAACCATCCAGTGACCTGTCTGCTTTTGCCATCCGGGTCATTGGCAGCTTGCTCACCGCAATTTCGGTGACAGTCATAACGCACGAAGCCAGTCGCCAAAAGCTCTTCCACGGGCGGCCGAGAAACAACTACGCGCGGCAGCGCGCTCACCTCCTCATAGGTGGCCGCCTCTATTTCCGATGGCGGGAAGGCCATAGACTCCACGTTTCGTCGGATCAGATCCGCAAGTTCGATGCTCGCGGCAGTTCCCGCTGCCACAGTAGTTGCCTCCTGTTTCATAATGGGGACCCAATTCGGTTTCGGGCGACAGACTTGATCGTTCGACGCCCTACTTGCTGCTACTTCAAGAATGGTACCAGATGTTGATGACCGGAGTTCAAAGCAATCGTCACACAGTCGCAAAAAGGCACCTCAGGTTGCTGTCAGTCCGCTCTTGAGCGCAGAACTCAGGATGCGGACTTAGGAATCGATCTTGAAGCCTCTCCAATCCGGCTAACCATCATGAAAGAAAGCCATAACTGCCGAGCAGAAGCCGAATGTATTCGGGGGTTATTTGATAAACCTGCCTTGAAACGAGCGCGCCGTCAGGATGCGCTTGGATGTGCTCACCGCTTTCGACGTCGTAATAGTTGAGAGCGATTTCTGCGGGCCATGGGAATTCTGGCTCAAACGGTACCTCTGCAAACGGATTGAAATAGACCTGAAACCCATCGAGATGGGTTTCACGATGAAACGATGAGTGCTGAATAAGCACATCTGCACCGCCGATCTGATGCTCGCTTCCTCGTCGTTGCGTGAGGAGGTAGTTCAGCGCGGCGAGCTGAAACCGGTGCGTCCCGACTTGCCAGAGCTCCGAACCGGGCGCAATCCTGTCCTTGTCGATCACCCTGTAACGGGTCGACCGGACGAGCCTATCAATCTTACCTTCAACGACCGCTTTTCCAAAGGTCCCGACCGTAGAAAAGAAAACGGCGCTGATCTCTTTGAACGAATCGTTCGTGAAAATTCCCATCTCAACTCGCGCACCCGAAGGCTTCAGGAGAGAGGTTATCTTGTCTTGCTTTCCTAGGTCTGGCCCTTCGAGCAAAGGCGGCGCCAAGCCAAAAAGGACCATGTTGATGAGTTCGTTGTTTTGGGTGAGTGAGAGGTCGCTATCGAAGGGGGCGATTGCAATGACAAATGGCCGGCTGCACACGTGGCTCATCGAGGAATACGGGTGCTTCTTTCCATTGCTTCCGCGGTAAAGATCCAGCTTGTCCCTGATCTTCCCAGCAAGCTTCAGTGCACCACGGGTTTTGAAATCTTGCTCGTTGAAGGTCTTCTTCTGCTTCGCGGTCGGAGGCTGGTCAGAGACGACAGCCTCTATGTTGAACTCGTAGTTTCCGGGTCCTCGGACGAAGAAATCCGGCGCTGACTTTGAAAAGTCGACACTGCACCCCAAATCGGTCAGCGCTCTGTTCAAATAGAGTTCCCACATCGAGGAATTGAATGTCGTTTGAAATTCGTTGATGAATTTCTGGCTCTCTCCCCTTCGATCCAGCAGGCCTGTCGCCCAGTTTTGAATGATAGGCTGGACCTTCGCGTAGTGAGGGTCGGCCGAGATGCGACGAAAGTAATTGTGGAGCTTTTCTTCCCGGAATCGCGGAGTAAACAAGTCCAACATTCTGTCCCGTTCGTGTGTTTCAGTCGCGCATCGCGCTGGTCATGCGGCACTATGGGAGCCGTGCTTTGACGATGCTAGTTCTGCAGCTGGAAAGGCAAAAATCCCCCTCTTGGAATCGCTTAGAGCCTATAGAAGGAAAGGTACACCAAACTGCAATGGTAGCCCGAAGGACTGCCATTGGATTGGCATGGGGGAGGGCAGCTTACATCTTTGTTCGAAGTAGCTCCCCATGTCCGCTAAAGGGGTCGGCTGCAGAACGGCAGCTTCTCGCAACTACCGAAACCGGACGGTCTGGAAACGGCCCCCTTCCGGTCATTCACAAGCCGGCGATAGCCGAAGTGAGTCAGTGCTGTTGACGTCGAGAACACATAGGCCGGCCACTACATGTTCGCCTTTTGTGCTCCAAAAATCGCATAATTGGCAGTGTGGAACTCAACGGCGGCTCATTGGTTTTGCGGGTTCAGCTCGTGGAAAAGGTCCGTCGGCCTTTCGTGAATGCGGGTTTCCGCATCGCCTACCTCGATTTGGTCGATGACCGCCGGACAGGCGAGACGGAGCCGTATCTCGCCCGAGAGCACATTCGCGCGCATGATTTCGACGAACGCGCCTATCTTTTCATCCGCAGTGAGAAACCTGCGTTTGACGGATGCAGTGGTGCTACGCTTGTGGAGCCCCGGGGCGTCTCTATGCGGCAATCCTTCATCGTGAGCCGATGCTATTGTGCAAGTTTCGCAGCACTGCGGGTGGCGATATCGGCCAAGACAGCATGAAGAAGCGTTCCAACTTCCTGTTCGGCGACCCCGGGTGCAATTCCTGATTCGGACAGTTGAACGAGAATTTCCTTGGCGGTGTTGCGCCAGAAGGCGTTCGCGTCCTTCCCGTTCTTGGATTCCAGGACCCGGGCGATCCCTTCGACCAACTTCCGCCGCCGATGCAGCGGAAACGCGCTTATGTTTGAATCACACATCGATCACCTCACCCCTTCAGTCGCGCGAATAAGCATTGGCGGGTGAGAAAATTTGGTTAACAGCGCTTTTGGACAATGGTCAGCAATGGAATAAAGCGTCTACCCAACAAGCCAAGAGGTGTGCCACGTGTTGATGATCGGCGCGTGCTGAACGGCATCTTCTGGGTGCTGCGCTCCGGTGCTCCATGGCCGACCTGCCTCAGCGCTATGGCCCGCGCACCACCTGTTGCAACCGCTTCGTCCGATGGCGAAAAGCAGGTGTGTGGCTGCGCAGTAACGAGTCTACGGCCTAAGGTTTGCGGAGCCTCACGCCGGCGCGGCTGCCGTTCTCCGGGATGAACTCGACGCCGGCGGCCTAGAGGGCGATGCGCAAGGCAGCAACGGTTCGCTCTTGTGTGGAGCCCTGTCGGGCCGCGACATCTACTTAATGTCTATTTTAGACAGTCGCCGCGACCATAACTTTTGATAACAGGTCAGGGTCGCGGGATGCCGAGCCGCTTGAAATACCGGGTTACGTCCGGATGCTCGCGATCGTCCCGCCTCAACCGCGCAAGCGCGTCATCATCGCCGGCGAGCGCCATAGCCAAACCGGGAGCGCTTATTCTCCACGGAGCACCGGGCATTGTCTGGTTGTGAAGACGGTGCTTGATCACCAGCCGCCTGAGTGTGTCTTCGCTTACGTTGTAGTCGTACCTGAACAGATCAATGGCCCTCTGGACCGTGATCGCCTCTGCCCGTGGGATCTAGAGCGGCCGAAGCCGTTCGCCTGTTGCCGGCGCTGTTTTGACACGGCGCGCATTGGTCATTCGGCCCGTCGCGCTTTTCTGCGGCCCGCCGTTTCGCCCGACATCAGGGAACGATATCGCCCCCCATGTATTAGAAACCCATGGACACTATGGAACCCCACGGCCACGGGATGGCGGCCGATCTTTTGACATCGGAAGTTGCCAATGCCAGGCAGCGCATCCACCGGATCGAGCTCGCGCTTCAACGCACTGAAGAAATGCTGGCGGAAAATCTCGCGCTGTGCAGCAGGATACGAACTGCGGTCGAGGCCGCAGACCGCTTGGTGAAGATGGATCCTCCCAGCTTTGAAGGGCGTCGCCCAGGTTGAATTGGGCCGGCGTTTCATCGTCGCGACCTTGCGGCACCCTGCCGCAAGAGCCTGCCCTGTTGGCATCACAGCGTGAGCAAACATTGGACAGAAGCATTCCAACATTCACGATATGCAACACCGACGCTAGATCGACACGATCTTCTGTTCAAACAGCGGGGATTAATGCTCGGCGGATCGAAGGGGGCACGGGGGTCTTCGCGCGAGCCAGTTAGCCGATCTCCCGCTCAGAAATTTCTACCAAATATTCCGACCTCCTGATGGAACCCATTCGTTGCGGGCGAGTTGCGGCTCATTGGGACGGACTTCCCGAACATGACAACGAGCAACAAAGCAGACCATCAGTCTGTCTCCGAAGCGTTTCGGAAACTGATCCGTTCCGAAGGCTATCGTCATCACGTACAAACGTTCTTAAATCTGGAGGTCGAACCAGAACTGCCGCCAACCCTACAGTCATTACTTGCGGCTATTGATCGGGCCAAACAGGGCCCGACGGAAGAAGGTCCCTAGCCGGCTGGCTGAGCGTCAGGTCAAAGAGTATAGAGGCTCGCTTCGTGGCTTGTCCCCCTGATTCCCACTCAGAAGTTATCAAACATTCTTCTTGATTTTTCTCGACAGAGGATCATGAATGTTCTCTTGGGTTCTCGCTGAGGTGGGAGGCCTTGTATGAACGTTTGGACGAACTGCCGACCCGACAAAGTGACTGCCAAACACCTTGTTCACGAGCTGATCCTACAAGCCCGTCGCGGCCAAATCATCTCCGTCAAAGAGACTATTGCAGCGGTGCGCCGAGACCGGCCACATCTGGCGGAAACTGACTGCGAGCTGGTGGAGCTTATTGTCAATGTTGCCCCAGCCTTTGGCCTGTTCGTCGGGTTCGATCTTCGCGAATAACCGCCTCCTCAACAGGGCGGACCGTCGCGACACGGTCTCGATCAAAGCGGCATTACGCGAAGCTCGGGAGACTGCGCCTTATTTGGTGGCCTCCGACGAAGAACTAACCGAGGCAATCGTCGAGGCAGCAACTGCCATGGGCCTCTGCGTGGCTTTCGACGCCCGGGAGTAGCTGTCGGCCGACTTCGGTGACCTCGCAATGGGCGCGCGCCCATATGCTGTCATTCATTCTCAATATTCCGGCCTTGGCGTGACAGTCCTCACATTAACGCTCTCGCCGAGGACAAATAACCATCGGATGCCGCAGATTTCCGACTGGTCCTTTTACGCGATCGTCGCAACGAGTAGACCGACAACAAGCGAAATGACCAGGGCGACACCCACCGGAAGATGATGCATACCGGCTTCGTACCGACCGCTTAGATAACCGTCGATGAACCTTTGGAAACATCCCGTCACGGACTCAGACATGCCTAACAAACGGTAATCGTCCTCATCGCTGAGCCGGTTAGTAGAGACGAAACCCGCTAGCCGCCTGGGGTCCATTCATGGCTCTCCACTGGTTCAACCCTCCGATCCCCGTCAAGACCGAGCGTCCCGGGATCATCCGCAACGTCAACAACGCCGAGGCAGCCGGCGAGGAGTTGATGAAGTGGACCAAGCGTGGCCCTTGGTGGGACCTCGCGGTGCGCGTTTGCATGGCCGTGATTTTCGACGAGATGGAAGCTGAGGAGGCCCGCAAGGCATTCCTGGCTGCTGCAAAAGAGGAGGGGACATTACTCCCCCCAATGACAACCAGCTAAATTGGATTGCGGTATAAGGTTCTAGGTGTCTCAGACCAACACCGCCTTCGCGAAAGGAGCCCGCCGCCAAGCATGGAGATGAGAGGCGACGGACCCCCCCACAGCGGCTGCACATCCACGAAGTAATCCCGCTGCCGCCTCTAAACCCGCGAGGGCCTACATCGTTCCCTTAGCTGCAGCTAAAGCGGGGTTGGTCGGCGGGCTCTTCCCGCTCTAAGTTCCCTCTTATGGGTCCTCTCTGGTTCTCTCCCCCGGTCTACGTGAAGACGAAACGTCCGGGCATTCGCAATGGGGTCAGCCACGTCGAGGGAGCCGCCGAGGAACTCCTGGCATGGGACACAAAGGGCCCGAGGTGGACGAAGGCGGTCCAATCCTGCGTCGACGCGTTCGAGGGCAGGATGTCCCCCATGAGGTGCGTGAAGCCTTTGAGGCGGCTGCCAAGGAGGCCAACGTGTATCTCTCCCCTGAGTAGGAGGTATCATGGCGCCCATCTGGTTCGTCCCTCCGGTGTTCGTGAAGACTGAAACCGGTGTCAGGCATGGCTGCAACAATGCGAAGGAAGCCCTTGAGCAGCTCAAGATGTGGACCCGGCGAGGGCCTCGCTGGCATAAGGCGGTGACCCTCTGCCTGTCAGCCTTGGAGGGCGATTCGATTGACCCCCACATAATACGAAAGGCCTTTGAGGCTGCCGCTAAGGAGGCCAACGTGTATCTCTCCCCTGAGTAGGAGTTGTCGTGGCAACCCATTGGTTCTCCCCTCCGGTGTACGTCAAGACCGACCGACCTGGGTCCTACGGGTGCAACAACGTCGAGGGTGCCGCCGAGGAACTCATGAAGTGGACCAAGATGGGACCTAAGTGGAGGAAGGCTGTGCAACTGTGCGCCGACGCCCTTCAGGACCGTGTGACTCCGGAAGAGGTCCGTCAGGCTTTCGAGGCTGCTGCCAAGGAGGAGAGGGTGCTGCGTGAGTAGCAGGCCGGTGCCCATGGCTATGTTGGGAAGGACCCGTTAGGCTGTCTAATGCTGACCAAGTCCGCGCTGCTCGAAATAGACCCGGATACGAGAGCATTCACTCTGGTCGGCGCATATATGGCCATTTTGCACTTCTTGAAACTGGCATCGGAGCTGCTCTGGGCGAGGTAGTTGGCGTCAATGGGGCACGTCGAGTAATCATCAATCGAACATAGGGTTCGACGAGAAGATCAAAACCGTACGCACAGGGGACCGGAACCGGATGTCAGGCTTCTAAAGCCGATGGCAGAAACCGGATACGCTGTGGCGGCATTTGAGGGCACGTTCCAGCTCTTGATTATTGCCTGTGAGCTGTGCGCGAAAAATCGGGAATGGAAGGGCCGGAGGCAGGAAGCACGGCCTCAGGCCGAGGCGCTAATCAAGCGGGTCGGCAATGATCGCGAAAAGCTCAAAACGGCGGCAGCGAAACTAAAGAATTAGTCGCGCGTTGGACGGCGGAAAACGCTGTTTCGTCTCTGCGTATGGTTTAGGTCAGAGTGGTCAAGCCAACGTCTGGTAAGGCAATCAATGCGTCGAGCGCTAGTCAAGCGAAGTCGCCCGCTCGTGACGAGGTCACCTTTGCGCCGCCCGCTTTCCGGCCGGTCCAGCTTGCAACGCTCGTGGACACGGTCCCTGCCGGCGATCGTTGGATCCATGAGATAAGTACGACGGCTATCGTATTCTCGTTGCCGTCGGCGGTGGCGAGGCGCCAGCCTACACACGATCTGGTCTGGACTGGTCTAGCCGTTTTCCCTCGATCCTCTCCGAGGCTCGCAAGCTCAAGGTGCGCTCCGCCCTGATTGACGGCGAGGCCGTGGTTGTCATGCGGAAGGAAGATCTAACTTCCAGGCGCTTCAAAATGCATTGAAGAGTGCCCCGACGACTATCGACTTTTATGCGTTCGATCTGCTGCAGCTCGACGGCGAGGATCTGACAAGGCTTCCTCTTGTTGAGCGCAAGGCGAAGCTGGAGGCGATCTTGCCTGCGAAAAATCCGGTCCTTCGTTACTCCGACCATATCCTCGGCCGCGGAGAAGAGCTGCTCGATCGCTTCTGCGCTGCCGGCCTTGAGGGCGTCATCTCAAAGCTCGCGGATTCGAGTTATGTGGCGGCCCGCGGCGCAAGCTGGCTGAAGATCAAATGCATCAGGCGGCAGGAATTTGTGATTGTCGGCTGGACGCCGTCCGACAAGGTCCGCGCGTTTCGGTCCTTGATCCTTGGCGTTCATGACCGCGGCAAGCTGCGTTACGCCGGGAAAGTCGGCACCGGCTTCGATACCGCTGAACTTCTTCGTCTCTTGAAGATCATGGCGCCGCTTGAGCAGAAGGCCGCCACCGTCGACGCACCACGCGCCGAAGTGCGCGGCGCACACTGGCTCCGTCCGAAACTGGTCGCTGAGATTGCCTTCACCGAAATGACAAATGAAGGGACGTTACGACATCCGAGCTATCTTGGTCTCCGTGAAGACAAGAAGCCGGAGGCGGTCGTGCTCGAGACGGAACGTCATGCAGCCGATCTCGCCGCGTCTGCGACAACCGCCATCGCGATAAGTAACCGTGACCGCGTCATCTATCCGGAGTCCAACATCACCAAGGGACAGCTCGCCGACCATTACGCAGCGGTCGCGGCGATCATGCTTCCTTGGGTTGGCAGCCGGCCGATCAGTCTGGTTCGATGCCCACAGGGCCGCGCGAAGAAGTGCTTCTTCCAAAAACACGACGCCGGCAGCTTTGGCGACAAAGTCCACCACGTCGGCATCACGGAGAAGGACGGGCACGAGGAACCATATCTCTATGTCGACGATGCCGACGGACTGATGACCTGCGTCCAGATGGGAACGATCGAGCTGCATGGATGGGGGGCTCGGATCGAGGATGTCGAAAAGGCCGACCGCCTCGTGTTCGACCTCGACCCCGATGAAGGCCTCGATTTTGAGGCCGTCCGCGCCGCTGCCTTTCAGTTCCGCGCTATCCTTAAATCGCTGGGACTTACGACTTTCCCGATGCTGACGGGAGGCAAAGGAGTGCACGTCATCGCGCCGCTCACCCCTGGCGCCGAGTGGCCAGAGGTGAAGGACTTCGCGTCTCGCCTGGCGCAGGCGGTCGCCCGGAGCGATCCGGCCCATTTCACGGCCGTGTTGTCAAAGGCGCGCCGCAAGGGTCGCATCTTTGTGGACTATCTACGCAATCAGCGCGGGGCGACCGCGATCATGCCCTACAGCGCAAGATCACGTCCAGGCGCCCCTGTCGCGGCACCGATCACGTGGGCGGAGATGAAGACAATAGATGCGCCCTCTCATTTCCACGTGGGCGATGCTCCTGAATTAAATAAACGCGCAGCCTCCAAAGCTCTGGCTGGATGGGGTCGCGCTGACCAATCCTTGCCCAATCTGTAGCGTACGTGAAGAGGCAGTAAAGCCGGGATTTAAAGGGCAACGCGGCGCTCATGGCCTTGCCTGATTGGAACCTGCGGAGATCGGCCTCCGTTTGGCTGAAGCCATGGCAAAAATCAATCCGAGGACCGTCGCCAGTCTTTTGAGGGAATACGCACAACGGGCGTCTATGCGCGGCGACAATCCCTATCGCACAAAGGCATACTTGCGCGCGGCAGACAGTCTGACGGCGCTGTCGCAGCCGCTTGATCGGATCATTGCCGCCGGCGCCCTCACCAAGATCCCGGGGATCGGTGACGCAATCGCAGACATGTGACCAAGCTTTACCAAACCGGCACGCACCCGAGCCTTGAGAAGCTGCGCGAGGATGTTCCAGCGGGCGTGATGGAGCTGTTTGCCATACCCGGGCTTCGTCCTGATAAGATACTGAAGCTTCATCAGGCGCTCGGCGTGAACTCGCTGGCGGAGCTCGAGGCCGCAGCAAGAGAAGACCGCATACGCCCAGTCAAAGGCCTCGGCGCCGCGCTTCAGACAAAGCTCCTGCAGAACCTGGCCATCGTGCGCAGCGGCGAAACGCAACTTCACCTGCACAAGGCCGCCGCTCTTCTCGAACATGCGGTCATATCGGTGAAGCAAGAGCATCCAGACTTTTCGCGCGTCGAAATTGCAGGCGACTTCCGGCGCGGTTGCGAGCTCGTTTCCGATTTCGCCCTGGTAGCGCAGGCCAGAAAATCGACTGGAATCGAGGATACGACCCTCAGGCTTGTTGTCACGGACAGGAAGCACTTTGGCGCGAGCCTGCTCGAAGCAACCGGTTCGGCAGACCACCTCAAGCAACTGAAGACGTTCGCGGCCGACAAGGGGTTCACCCTAAACGCCGACGGGCTTCATCGCGGGAGAAAGCTGATCGCGTCAGCGACAGAAGAAGAAATCTACCAAGCTCTGGACTTGCAGTTTATCGAGCCTGAATTGCGCGAAGGCAGGGACGAGATTGAGCGAGCGGCAAAGCAGAAGCTACCCGCCCTCATTCGGGATGAAGATCTGCATGGCATCCTGCATTCTCACACGACCGCATCCGATGGCACCGAAACGCTTGAGGCAATGGCGGAAGCCACGCGCAAGCGCGGTTTCGAATACTATGGTGTCGCCGATCATTCGCAGTCCGCTCACTACGCAGGCGGCCTTTCGTTGCAGGAGATTGCTGAACAGCACCGCGAAGCTGACCGGCTGAACAAGGCATACAATGGAAAATTTCGCATACTGAAGGGCATCGAGGCGGACATCCTGGCGGATGGCTCGCTCGATTACCCGAATGATATCCTGGAGCTGTTCGATTTCGTTGTCGCGAGCGTGCACAGCCGCTTCAAGTTGCCAAAGAAGGAACAGACGGAGCGTATCATTGAGGCGATCGCAAATCCCCGGACGACAATCATCGGGCACATGACCGGTCGCCAGCTGTTGCGGCGGCCCGGTTATGATCTCGACGTCGAAAAAGTCCTCAAAGCGTGTGCGAAACACGGCGTCGCTGTCGAAATCAACGCACATCCGTGGCGACTCGACCTCGACTGGCGCTGGCATCAAAAGGCACTCGATCAGGGCTGCATCTTCAGCATCAATCCGGACGCTCATTCGATCCGCGAGCTCGACCACATGCATTGGGGTGTCGAGATGGCGCGCAAGGGCGGTGTTCCTGCGAAGCGGGTCCTGAACGCGATGCGTTTGACGGCCCTTCTTGCGCATCTCGCACGGCGCAGGCAAACGTCCTAAACTGCTTGTGCGCCCGGCCTATCAGCGCAGGAGTCCGTCATTCTCAAAATCTTCCCAGCCGCGCAAACTGGAGTGCGCGTTCTCGTCGGGGCCGTAGCCAGTTGAAGCTGCAGTTCCGCGACCGCTTCTTTGAGCACGTTTCATAGCGGCCTTCCCCGCGGCTCGCCGCCTGTTCTCTGCAGCTGTCGCTGCGTCCTGTTCGCGCCAGACCGTAACCAGGTCGCGGTCAAGCACATCCTCCACGTGCTCCGGGTCGAACACGTGAAAGGTGATGTTCCTTGCCCGCCCGCGGAGTTTCACGGTTTTCGTCCCGGCGCTCTGCAAGCGACCATCTTTCAGCCAGCGGTGCCGTTCGGCCGTCGAGATCGTCAGAATGTCCTCGATTTCACGGGGGATTACGGGCAGGTCTTCGATATTCTGCAGTGCTTTGGATATGATCCCGAATACCACCTGCCCATCATTCTCGGCGCCCTCAGACAGGCGCAGGGTAAGCACGCGGGACTCGATATTGAGCAATTTCCTGAACTCCGTTGGAAGGCGGTCGCGTATTTCGAGAAAAATACCCCTCGCTCTGACGGACGATCCAAACGTTGCAGCCGGGGTTAAAGGCCACTCTCCAATCAGCTTCGCTGTTGCATTGGTTTTACGGCGCGTGGACATGCCCCTTTATATAGGTCCCCGATAGTCGGCAGCGATGAGCCGATCGCAAAGCCAATATGAGTTCTAATCCGCCAGCGGTCTGAACCACGATGCCCAAAGGCGCAACCACGATTGTGAGCGGGGCCGTTTGCAACTTCGGCTAACAGGAAACGGCAGAGTTGATCTCGAAGTGCGATATCAGGCGCGTCGCCGCCTGGCGGCTTTTTGGGGGCCGTTTGCTGTCCGTCCGGTTATTGCCGAGGGATCAGTTAAAGCCGCCGTTCGGCTCACGACCTCTTCGCGGAATACAAGGCAAGTTCAGATCCCGCGGAAGCCGACATTGAACTGCCTCTCCGTTTACACGTTTGGCAAATGTTGCGAATGGAGGGAGTTGCATGTTTGAAGGTTTCTCGCTGGAGCAGATCAAACTTCCGGAAGCGACGCTCAGAGTGCGGGTTGGTGGAAGGGGCCGCCGCTTCCTGATGCTGCACGGTCATCCTCGCACCCATGCCACTTGGCATCGCGTGGCGCCGATTTTGGCTGAGGAATACACCGTAATTTGCCCTGGTCTTCGGTGCTCGCCCTTGCGGTGTGTCGCAACACAATCAGCGCGTCCGGTTTGCCGTGAACAGATCTTGCTGATGCACCAGTTCGTCCGCGACGGGCTGACGGAGGCGGCGTGTGCCATTCGGGTGGATGGCCGAAAATAACCCCACCTCTGCATGACGCGAATTGTCCCAGCCCGGGTAGGCCGTTATCGGGTACAGGCAAATACCCTCGAATCGATGCTCCGACACCCATAGCGGCACGCACCTCGTCGCGGCATACATAGTGGAGCCAAGCCGGCCCGCCGGATCCCTCTGAGCCGGTCTCGGCAATGAACATCGGCTTACCGTACCGATGAGCAACCTCGAGCAACATTTCCGACAAAGCGCGGTACTCATGGTGTCCCATCGATATCGTCGGCCCGTTTATTTACCATTGATTGTGCGGCTAGAAATTCAGGCCCACGACATCGACAACATCTTCGCTCCCGCCCAACTCAGGTTCGACGCGGCCCAGCAACATGTCGTAAGCTTCGAACTGCCCCTGACGGGCGTTTTCGGCCCGACCCCGTTCGCTGCGGGTCCGGTCACGAGGAGCGATTTGGATAAGGGGCTCGGCCCAGACAAATCTGCAGGCGGGGTCGATCTCCCGCATTGCACGAACACCCGCGATGGCAGCCTTCACGAGATGCCGCTTGAACCATCCACGTTTGTTCGGCCCCACGCGGGAAATAGCCGACCTCAACAGCCCATGCGAAAAAGGAGATCTAGTTGATGGGACACAACAGAGGCGGTGTTCCGGCGATCGAACGCTGTACGCTCACGGCTTCTGCCGCGAACGAGGCATAGGCATCGATGAAATGCAGCGATCGCTGATCGACATGGTCTGGAGATCCGTAATGGAAGATGTCCCAGATAACCTGGACACCTGCCGATCGGGCCGCCTCGACCATTGGCGCCCAACTTGACCAGTCATAGGCGAAGCTTGCGGAACCGGAGCCTCCACCTGGTGCTCGTCCATACGCCCCACTTCGCTCATTCGAAGTCTTCTTTCAGCAGTCGGCTTCGAACTCGGCCGCCTTGTTAGGACCGGGAACCGCGTTGGCGAAATACCGCATCCAATGGGGCGCGCGCCATCTTCGTTGCTCAGTCCAGCTCGTCCTGGCGCGACCGGGTAATGCCGAACCGATTTGGTCGAGCCTTTGTTCCTGTGGTGGACTGTCCGGAGCTGGGTGGCGAAGGAGGAACAAGGAGGGCCGTGCCAAGTTCGGGGCGATATACCACCGCCGCCGATCGACTCGAGCGGCTGCTCAGCAACAAGAGAGGCACGGGATCACATGACCGTTCAGATTCGACTTTCCGAGATCGACCACGCCAGGCGCGAGGATCGTGGCGACGGCGCTTGGAGCATCGCACCGGACTTGGGCTATTTGCGCCTAGCAATCGTCAATGTCGTGTTCTTCGGCGCACCGGGCAGCGGAGATCGGAACTGGATGCTGATCGATACCGGGTTGCCGACGTCCCGCGGCAGCATTCTTGCGGTCGCGGAAAAGCGGTTTGGCACGAACGCACGGCCGGCCGCGATCATCCTGACCCACGGCCATTTCGACCATGTGGGAACGGTTCTAGACCTCGCGAATAGGTGGGACGTGCCTGTCTTCGCGCATCCACTCGAGCGCCCCTATCTGGACGGAACCGCGTCCTATCCGCCACCGGATCCCTGGGTCGGGGGTGGACTGATGGCGCTGCTTTCGCCGCTTTTCCCACGGGGGCCAATTGATCTTGGCAACCGTTTGGAACTCCTACCTGCCGACGGATCGATCCCCGGAATGCCCGGATGGCGATGGCTACACACACCCGGGCACGCTCCTGGGCATATCTCGCTCTGGCGCGAGGAGGACCGCTCGCTGATCGTAGGGGACGCTTTCATCACCACCGGTCAGGAGTCAGTCTATGAGGTCGCCGTTCAGGATCTTGAGATGCACGGTCCGCCGCGCTACTTCACGCCGGACTGGGATGCGGCGGAAAGATCCGTGAAGCACCTGGCTGCCCTGAACCCGCGGATGGTCATCAGTGGACACGGTGCGGCTGCTGCGGGAGTGGGCATGCGTCAAGCTCTTGACAGCCTGGCTGAGCGGTTCAGGGTGTTCGCCGTCCCGCCGAAATTGAAATTCGTGCGCGAGCCGGCGGCAGTCCAAGGTAGCTGAGGCTAACCGAGCCGTCGTCGTTCTGAAGTATGGTCAAGTTGGGCAGACTCTGTCTCTCGAGCCGGTAGAGTTACCCGTCGGGTCGCGCGCCCCATCGTCGCCGACAAACTCTGACAAGCGGAACAAACCCGGGAGGCGCCGGGTTAGGGCGTTCGATCGGCGCAGGGCGACTGCGGCCAAGCGCCCCGAAGTTCTGCGTCAGGGGAAGACGTCAGATGGAAAACGAGTACCCGAAGGACGCGTCCTGTCCGCCCGCGAGCCGACCGGCAAGAAGTTGTTCGAGTCCACACGCGTCGGCATCCGCCAAGACTTGGCTTTGATTCGCTCATCGGCCAAAACCGTGGAGGAGACCAAATGGCAAATCTGGGAAGATTGGCGATCGCGATGCTTGGCGTTCTGGCATACCAAAATCGCGACAAGCTCTGTCAATTGATTCCGGGAGCAGGGTATCTTAACCCAAACGACCCGCAACGCAGAATTCTGGCTCAGATAACGAATGGCGTGTCGAGGGCTGACCTTGGTGAGATCCTCGACCGGTTCAGGGAGGCGGGGGCAGGATCGAAGGTCGACTCGTGGGTTGGCAGCGGGCCAAACCAACCGATTGAGCCAAGGGACGTCCAAGCGGCAATGGACGAAGGTACACTCACGTCCATTTCGATGCAGACGGGTCTTTCGCGCGAGGAGCTAATCAGAAGGATTGCGCGGGATCTACCCGAGACAGTCAACGAGATGACGCCGAATGGTGAATGGCCGCCTGAGCCGACACAAGGCTTGGATAAGTCGACCCTGCTCGACAATGTATCCTAGGGGACACAGCCAGGAATGCAGCCGGCCAAGGCGAGATCCAGGGTGGCAACTCTACACGGGGGACGCTCCTGCGCGATCGCCTTCATCCGCTCGCGAACCAAGGGTCTGTTTCGAGCGCGCCGAACGCTCAACTGGCCGCCATCCTGAAAATGCGGCACCGCTGCATCGCGGCGCCCTCGCGCTCGCGTATATCGGTGAGCGCGTTCCTGGCTGGCCAGAGCGCTGGCGATCGATCCGGACGACTTCGTGACGCAGTACAACGCCGCTTGCATGTATTCCGTGCTCGGGGAAGTGGAGCAGCGGTGCGGTACCTGGAAAGAGCCGTCGGAGGAAGCATGAGTCAGAACGTATTGGAGCGAATCCGTCACGAAGTCGATTTCGACGCCATTCGCGATCACCCGCGGTTCGTGCAGCTTCTTGGTTCACTTGGCTTGTGACGCACAGCTGTACTTGCACAGGCTTCGGCCTGCCTAGCAGCCGCGTTCGCGGCGCGTCCGCTTTGGGTGGCGGATTCAACTGATCGCAGCAACACACGCTCTTTTCTGAAAGATGGAGTGTGAGCCATGAAGCAGCGAAGTCGCATCTACTACTCGGCCGCTCAGCGGCCTGAGTTTGGGTTCGATGGCAGGCGGGCGAGTCGATGAGCTCGATCGGACGACGATTCGATCGGAAGTCTTTCATCGGTCCGTTCTTGCCGCCGCGCCTGGGCCTTGCACTGGCGGGCTGCTGGCCTTGCCTGTTGCCGGTGTTTCCCGCCACATTTTGCTGCCGCGGCTTGTGCTGCTCACCTGGCCGCTCGCCATGGGCAAGTATTTCGCCCCGGCATCGTCTCTGCAGGGTTTGCTTCGTCGGCAAAGGACATCGCCAGCGGCCTCACAGCTGCGGTCGATCGCGGCCGAATCGGGATTGATGCTGGCCGACGCGCTGGCCGGCGGCCGCTTCACCCTGTTGATGCCTGCCGGCATTATTGCCGGGGCCGGCGACCGGTTGTTCGATGCGAAAGCCGAGGCTCTTAGACTACAATCGGAGATTCCTGGTTCCTTTGTCGATATCATCCCGCAGGCCGGCCACATGGTCCACCACACCGCACCGCTAGCTGTTCTCGCCATGGTGGACAGGGTCGCTGCCGCGGCCAGCATGAAGTAGGCCGGCACTGGCGCGATCCCGAAGAAGTGGAATCGCGATTTTCGGAAAAGATCATGCTCAAAAGCAATAGGTAGAACCCCGTCCCGACTCTATCGGGTGGCGAATCCCCGATGATTTACTTCACGGCGACACGCACTTCAGCGAACCGCATCCTGTGCATCCATCCGCGCCGGTTCGGCTAACACCGACGTCGAGGTCCGGTATCTTGGGGATTTGGCCAGGGGAACGGCCCCACTTCCGTGTTCGGCTTCTGCCTTTCTTTGTGGCTGCCAGTATCTAGTCGTCTGCAATCGAGGCCACGGGCTGACAAGCACCCCGCACTACAAGGAGCTGGCGGTCGGAGAACAATGTAGACATGTCGCACCATCCTTGTGGGTGCGGCTTGCGATGCATACTGACGGTCGAGGGCTTAATGTAACCAAATCAACGGCTCGGCGTTTCGGTCAGCGCCGTTGTAATGAGCGAAGCCATAACCTCTGTCACGAGCATAGACTGGCGATTTCATGAATCGCAATTTTCTGGTGATTGAACCTGAGGAAGGCATTGCCGTGCTCAAGGGGCTTGCCTCCTCGGCGCGTATCTCGATGCTGAAACTGCTGCATGAGAAGGGGCCGATGAATGTCAACGAAATCGCCGCCGTGCTGTCGCTGCCGCAGTCGACCGTCTCGACCAACATCCAGGTGCTGGAGGATGCGGGCCTGATCCGAACCGAGCACCTGAAAGCGAAGAAGGGCAGTCAGAAAATCTGTTATCCGACGGCGGAAGAAGTGCTCGTCGTGTTCAAGAGCGAATATCGTGCGGTCAAGAACGACGCGATCGAAGTGTCGATGCCGATCGGGCTTTACACCGGCTTCGAGGTTACCGCGCCCTGCGGCCTTTGTTCGCCGGACGGCATCATCGGCTTGCTCGATGTGCCGAACACTTTCCTCGATCCGGACCGCATGAAAGCCGGTCTGCTATGGTTCACGCGCGGTTTTGTCGAATACCAGTTTCCCAACAATGCCAAGCTCGCCAATGCCGAGATCACCGAGCTCGAAGTAGCGATAGAGCTGTCTTCGGAAGTGCCGGGCACCAGCGCCGATTGGCCCTCGGACATCACGCTGACGATCAATGGCGTCGATGTCGGCACCTGGACGTCGCCGGGGGATTTCGGCGACAAGCGCGGCGTCTTCACGCCGTCCTGGTGGAAACTCAAGGGTTCGCAATACGGCAAGCTTAAGAACTGGCGAATTGCCAATGACGGCACCTATGTCGACGGCCTCAGGATTTCCGAAACCGGCCTCGCCGCACTCGATCTGAAGAGCCATCATTCAATCCGCGTCCGTATCGGCGTCAAGGACGACGCCAATCGCCCCGGCGGGATCAACATTTTCGGCAAGGGCTTTGGAAATTACGATCAGGACATTGTGCTCAGGATCAAAACCGCGTGAATCGACTGGCCGCGTTGCTGCGCTCAGTTACAGTTCATTGCTAGGCCAGGCTTGCAGCTGGCACCGCCGTCCATGAGGCGACCGGCTTGCCTGACGTGTATAGATCCCTCGTCGCAAGCTTTGCCCACTGGCTGCGAATCCCCTGCTACCCTCAATCACCAGTACAAAGGGATCCGTCCCACCAACCAACAGCCAGAGCATCCTCCGTTCCGGCAAATGCCGGAACTTACCATCTAGGCAACTCTCGAAAGTATATGCCGATCCAGGTCACACTTAGCCAACCCGAACCGCCAGCGATGGTTCGTAGCCTCACGCCTGCTCTGGTAGAACAAGGTCAGTTGCCGGCCGTCGATCATCACCGTCGAATGGCCATTCTCGCCGGGCTCACCAGGGTCGAGAACGGGGCCAACGGAAACGTAGGGACCCTTGACGTCATCGGCGATGGCGAAGAAGACGCGCTGCCGGCTGCCGCGCGGACCTTCGGGGAGGAAGCAGGTGGCGTTGAGAAGCACGCGACCGTCCGGCAGTTCGACGATCTGGGCGCCTTCGATCCCCCATTCGTAATCTGGGTGCTCGCGCGCATTGTGATGCGGCACGTCGAGATGATCGAGTATCTTGCCGAGACGTTTCCATGGCCCGAACCAGGAATCGGATTGGCTGCGCGCCAGATAGACATCAGGCTGAGGTACCCTGGTGAATTTGGGCATGCCTGAATAGACGATGTAGCGCTTGCCGCCGATGATTGCCGGATGGGGATCGTAGATGCCGTCCTCATCAGTGTCGGGCAGCGACAAAATCGCCGGATTGAGCACCACCCAATGAAAGCCGTCATTGGAGACTGCATGCTCGCAACGTCCGCCGGACTTCATGAATTCGGTCTGGATGAACATATGGAAGACGCCGCACTCATGGATGACGCCGGGTGCCGCAATGCCAGATCCGGTAATCGGCAAGACGATCGGCTCGTGCTCTGTCCAGGGTCCATAGAGATCCGGCGCCGTGGCATGGAGTATTTTCCAGCTCTCTGTTGTGACGGTGCCGCTGGAGCCGAAGACGTGCCAGAGCGTGCCGTCGAACACCGGACAAGGGTCCTTCAGATCATCCACAACCTGCGGGTGAAACAATGGAAAGACGTTGGTTTCAAAGTCGATCTTCATTCGCCAGCCATCCCTCGATTCGTCTCGGTCTCCATTCAAATGAACCACCGGCGCGACTCAGATGAATCGATTCCAAGCGTATTTATAGCTCCGCTGATGAACGGTTGTTGAACGATTGAAGGATTTGAACCGCTCTGTGGCAAAGGGCCACATTTGGGGAGCCCGACCTGACGCGAGGGGCTTCATCATGTGGATCGAATGGGGGCGGCCGGCTCGCCCCTTCTCTGTCGAGCCGTCGCAAGTGGAGCGGACGGCTGGTCTCGCCCGAGACAGTTTGGAGCTATGGAACAACTTATCGGGATGGAAGTTATATAGAAGGCTGCGAACTTCATGTCAAAGCTGCCTCGATTGACTTTTGTTAGTCGAGGCATTTTGTAACTATATCGAAGGATAATCTACATGGAAATGGCGGCGGGCCGGGCCAAAACACCAAAAAACCCTGTACAACCGTCTATTTTAATTTGCTTTTCACACCTCCGATGGAACTTCGTATATCAGAGACCACAACACATTCTGACCCTGGCGTCAAAACAGCAACAGCTAATTTACTTCGAAGAGCCGATCTTCGATGAGAGGCGCCACCCTTCGATGCGGGTGCACAATATTACCCCCAAGATCAGAATAGTGACGCCGCTGATCCCAGTTGGTACTTCCGCGACCAGGGCGGACGCAATCCAGCGCAGGTTCGTCGATCAGATCCTCGCCTCCACGCCGCATGACCGATTGACGACCTGGTATTACACGCCTATGGCGCTACGCTTCAGCGATCATCTCGCCTGTGACGTCTGCGTCTACGACTGCATGGATGAACTCTCCGCGTTCAAAGACGCTCCCGCAGAGTTGACGCAGTTGGAAAAGGCGCTGTTGCAACGTGCCGATGTCGTCTTCACGGGCGGGCAGAGCCTCTACGAGGCCAAGCGCAGCTTGCATCGGGCGATCTTTCCCTTCCCGAGCAGCATCGACGTTACCCATTTCCATCAGGCTAGGGCGCCAGGTGAAGACCCGTTCGATCAGGCCGACATACCTCACCCGAGGGTGGGGTACTTCGGGGTCATCGACGAACGGCTCGACCTTGAACTTATCGCGCATGCGGCTGCGGCAATGCCAGACGTGCATTTTGTCATGCTCGGCCCTGTCGTCAAGATCGATCGGGCGAGCCTTCCCACGGCAGGCAACCTGCATTGGCTGGGCGGCAAGTCCTATGCAGACCTGCCGAACTATCTCAGGCATTGGAGTGCCGGCTGGATGCCGTTCGCGCTCAACGAAGCGACCCGCTACATCAGCCCGACCAAGACTCCCGAGTTTCTTGCGGCAGGACTGCCGGTGTTGTCCACGGCGATCGTCGACGTTGTGCGTACCTACGGCGTCGAAGGTCTTGTCGAGATTGTCGAGGCGGAGGACATCGAGGCCAAGCTTCGCTCGATCCTGGCCCACCCCCGCGATTTCCTGGTGGAGAAGGCCGACGCCTACCTCGCCGACATGTCCTGGGAGAAGACCTGGAGCGCGATGGCTGCCCACATCGAGCGCGCCCATGCGATGAAGAGCGTCGTCCCATTCCTGAGGAGGGCGTGAGCGTGTTCGACTGGTTGATCGTAGGGGCCGGTTTCGCCGGCAGTGTGCTGGCCGAGCGTATCGCATCGCAACGGCAGGAAAGCGTCGTGATCATAGACCGACGAAATCACGTCGGCGGCAATGCCTATGACTGCTACGACGAGGCGGGAATACTAATTCACCGTTACGGGCCTCACATCTTTCACACCAACGCCCAATCGATCGTCGACTATCTGTCGCAATTCACGCAATGGCGGCCTTACGAACATCGCGTGCTGTCGCTTGTCGATGGAAAGCTGCTGCCGATACCGATTAATCTCGACACCATAAACCGCCTCTACGGCCTTGAATTGACGTCCGAGCAGCTGCAGGACTTCTTCGCTTTCCGACGCGAAACGGTCAAAGAAGTCCGCACCGCCGAGGACGTCGTGGTGAGCACAGTAGGCAGAGAGCTCTACGAGAAATTCTTCCGCGGCTACACGAGGAAGCAGTGGGGTGTCGACCCTTCCCAGTTGAGCAAGTCAGTGACGGCGCGAGTCCCGACCCGGACCGATCGCGACGATCGGTATTTTGGCGACAGCTTCCAGAACATGCCGGCAGGCGGGTATACGCGCATGTTTCAGCGCATGCTGGATAGTCCCAAGATCAAGATCATGCTGCAGACCGACTACCGCGAAATTCGCGACAAGATCCCCTTCCAGCAGATGATCTATACCGGTCCGATCGACGAGTATTTCGACTGGAAGCTTGGTCGCTTGCCCTACCGTTCGCTGCGCTTTGAGCACACGACGCTTGATTGCGAGCAGTTTCAACCGGTCGCCGTCGTCAACTATCCGCAGACGGAAAAATACACACGGATCACCGAGTACAAGCATCTGACCGGTCAGCAGAGTCCGAAGACCAGCCTCACCTACGAATACCCCACCGACG
>NZ_JAMYPW010000067.1:0-24887 GCF_040320565.1 Mesorhizobium sp. M0664 | reverse complement strand
TTATTGCTCCCTCGCTTATCGTGACGGGAGAGGCAATCGAAGAAATCGTTGATCGTTTAGCCGACGCTGTCGAGCAAGCATTGGATCGTTAGCATATCGTCACACCGACATCTTCTAGCCATGTGGATATTAATACGAATTGAATGGCACGCGGAAATGATGCGAATCTGGCTAAGAATGAAGCGATCTTTAAATGGCGAAAATCTGAAAGCCTTTCTGAGGAATTCACCCATTTTGGGCTAACATGCATGCTGTTGGGCGCGAAGACAATATAGATATATTTCCGTCTGTCCGTTGCCTGCGCTGCCGGGAGGACTCGTGACTCGTAATGGACACTGTAAGCTCCTCAGTTCACCCGCTGTCAACATCTCTCGCCTTTCACCTCACGCCGCGCCAGATGGGTTAAGCCTCACGCTTACCTCTGATCCATTCTGGAGGAATTTACCCGTGGCAGGTCAACCTGCCCCCGCATGGCTTCAAGAGAGAGATTTACGACTGTCGCTGGTTCCTCTCATGCCATTGCTCGACTCTTCAAGGTGTTTGAATCCTCGACGCGTTTCCCAGGCATTCTCCAATCGCCACAAAGTGACTGCGGATGGGATATATGTATAAAAGGTTTGGAAAATATACACAAGACTTGTCTATTCAAGCCACTTTCCGAATCCGGACATTAATCGAATATATTCCAAAATATAGCATGTAAATTATTACTCTTTGACTGGCAATTCATTCAAGTTCGTTCTATGAGGCAAGCATGCATAAACCAATTTTTTCAAACAGTGGCAAAATCACCAAACGGTTCGTGAACCGGTCCCACTGTACCTTAACTTAAGGAGGGCAGGAATATGACAGATCTTGACCGTATCAGGGCGAGGCTTGAACTCAGCCAACAGCATACTTTTCCGCTGTATATACAGGAATTTGGACTGGAATTGGCTGTAAACGAAGGTGTCTTTTCGCCACAGGATTTCCAGAGTTGGCGTTGGTATACTCAGAATTTTCCTCCTGTTGCCGGGAAAAGCATCCTGGAGATCGGTTGCGGCTTTGGCCTCCCAGGACTGTACCTCGCGAAACACGGCGCGGCGTCCTTGGTGTCTTGCGATATCAATCCTAAGGCGGTCGCTAATACATTAGAGAACGCTGCAAGAAACGGCATCCAGAACGTAGAGGTGATCGAAAGCGACATTTTCAGCAATCTTCCACTCCACCGAAAATTTGATTTAATATTTTGGAACTGTCCGTCGATCTTTGCGCCGGACGATTACGAGTAT
Source organism: Mesorhizobium sp. M0664 (assembly GCF_040320565.1). Taxonomy (NCBI): domain Bacteria; kingdom Pseudomonadati; phylum Pseudomonadota; class Alphaproteobacteria; order Hyphomicrobiales; family Phyllobacteriaceae; genus Mesorhizobium; species Mesorhizobium sp. M0664. The sequence continues at coordinate 23,616 of NZ_JAMYPW010000067.1, read as the reverse complement.
AGAGATAACCTCGAACGAGGAGCCATCAATCCGGGTTATAAATTGCTCAGCCGCTTTCTCTCGGAAGGCCCAGAATTCCTCACAGGCTCGGGCAGCATCCTCTTAGGCTTCGCCAGTGATGCGCGGGACGATCTCCTCTCGGAAATCCTCGTCGCGAACGATCTCGCTTCCTTACTTCTCGGGTCCGGCACCTACCCTCACGTGAGCCTGATCTACAGGATCTTCTCCATACGCAAAAGAGACTCCAGCGCGTGATTACAGAACTGTTACACAGCACGCTTTGACTGCATTTCGGCCGATCGATCGAAGAAGGTTGGTTTCTGGGAGCAGCGTCATTGCGCTTCATTGATCGCGTGCCCAATGAAATTTGATGTCCAACATATTGGCTCAGGCGCGTTTGCGGAGGCTGTCGACAAAACAAGTCTCCAATCAAGGTAGGCTTCCCGACGGTCGCTCACCAGTAAATACACCTTGGCCTTTACGCGCGCGAACAGTGCGTCGCTGCCGCCGTTCTGTAGGAGACAAGATCGTGAACGACATGACTGCCCGAGCCGGCCTCGCCGAACGCGTCACGCAACATTTGAGACCGGATTTGTGGGCGAAGGCAAACCGGCTCCTGATCCGCAAAGCAATCAGCGAATTTGCCCACGAGTTGCTGATTGCTCCGCGCCTCAAGCGAGTGGACGACGACTGGGGCCAGTATGTGCTGGAGAACGGTACCCCGGGCCTGGAGTATCGGTTTCGCGCACGGCGACTCCCCCTGGATCACTGGCAAATCGATGCCGCTTCCCTGGAGAAAAAGATCGGGGGTAGGCCGGCGCCCTTGGATGCGCTCGAATTTGTCATCGAGTTTAGGCCCCATCTCGGCTTAAGAGAAGAGATCATGCCGGTCTATCTCGAGGAAATCAGCAGTACGCTTTTCGGCAGCGCGTACAAGCAAGCCAGAAAGCAGATCTCGGCTGCAGTACTCGCTCTTGCCGATTATCAGGTAGTCGAGGCCGGCATGACGGAGGGCCATCCGACCTTCATCGCAAATAACGGCCGCATCGGCTTCGACGCGCCGGACTACCTCCGCTATGCGCCGGAGGTGGGATGTTCGGTAAGTGTCGTCTGGCTGGGCGTCCATAGGGAAAAAGCCACGTTCTCGTCCATTTCAACGCTCGATTACGATCAGCTCATGGATGAGGAACTCGGGCGAGAGGCGGTGGATCAGTTTGACGCAACCTTGCGTCAAAAAGGACTGAAGCCGGCTGACTACATCTTCATGCCGGCCCATCCCTGGCAATGGTTCAATCGGCTTTCGATTACCTTTGCGGCGGATATCGCCAAGCAGCACATCGTCTGCCTCGGCTACGGGACGGACAGTTACCAGGCACAGCAATCGATCCGCACACTTTTCAATATAAGCCAGCCGCAAAAACGCTACGTGAAGACGGCGTTGTCTATCCTTAACATGGGGTTCATGCGCGGGCTATCACCGACAGACATGCTGGCGACGCCCTCCATCAACGAATGGCTGAAGAATTTGCTCGACAGCGATTCCTATCTAGCTGCCAACGGCTTCTGCATCCTTCGCGAGGTCGCGTCGATCGGATATCGCAATGACTATTACAACGCTGCCCTCGAGAAAGATTCGCCTTACAAGAAGATGCTTTCTGCCCTGTGGAGGGAAAGCCCGCTTCGGCAGTTGAAAGAAGGGGAACGTCTGCTGACAATGGCGTCGCTGCTTCATGTCGATTCCGACGGCGAGGCACTCGTGACAGCTCTCATCAATGCCTCAGGGCTAGACACAACCGCCTGGCTGCGGCGCTATCTCGACTCTTATCTCGCGCCGCTCATCCACTGCTTTTACACTTACGATCTGGCCTTTATGCCGCATGGAGAAAATCTCATCCTCGTCATGAAGGATCACGCTCCGAAGCGCGTTATCATAAAAGACATCGGCCAAGATATCGGCATCCTGAATGGAGAAATCCGGGTCCCGAAGGAGATCAGACAGATTTGCTTACAGGTAAACGACGCCATGAAGCACGACTGCATCTTCACCGACGTTTTCGACTGCTTCTTCCGTTACCTTGCTGCCATACTCGAAGAACACGTTGGTTTTCCGTCGACCCGCTTCTGGGGAATCGTCGGTGAGTGCATCCGTAACTACCAGTCCCGACACCCACAACACGACGATAAATACGCGCGGTATGACCTGTTCGCCCCCGAGTTCCCACGCAGATGTCTCAATCGACTTCAGTTAAAAAACAACCAGCAAATGGTGGACTTGCTGGACCCAGAAAAAGGCCTGCACATCGTCGGTACGCTGAAGAACCCGCTGGCGGGCTTTTCAAAAGCGCCCAGCGCGTGAAACCTACCTCCAGGTTCGTGCTATCGCGCCATTATAGGTCGGCGACACGGTCGAGTTCTGGCTCGCTGAGGGCCGCCATCTGCCGAGCAGCGAAGCGCTTCATTTCTTTCGGAGAGCGCTGAAACGTGATGGCCGGCCTGGCCGCGTGGTTGTCGCTGGAGTGAGGCCGCCGGTCGGCTCTCTTTCGACACTACGAATCGCTTGAAGAATCACTCCGGACACTGGCTGCAGCCGATCCGGATTCGCCGGAGCCAGGATTGAATAATTGCAGCGAGCAAGACCACCGGCCTATCAAGCGCTGGCTCCGATGCTTGGCTTCAAATCCTTCGCTGGGGCCGGTGCCATTCTCGACGGGTTCGAGACCATCCACACGATGCACAAGCGATGGGTAAGATACGCCTTCAATCCGAATGCGTCTCGCGCCGAGCAATTCGCCATTCTCGCCGCCTGATCCGCTGCGCACCGATCCTCCATGCGCGCCCCAATTCTGAGCAACGCTTTCAGCAAAAAGTAGGCCATATAATCGTGAGCCTATATAACCCATAGGGCAGAGCAGAGATAAGCCTATGGTGAGAATCCTTTCGCCATCAATACTGTTAAACAAATGTGAAGCATTGATTTAATAATTGTGGCTGAAAAATTGACAGAAAATTCGAATTACCCCCTTAAGGACCTCTGGCGTGTCAACTATAATAAGTACGATTTGCCTTGAGGCCTGTTATTGGACAATGCCATATGACTGGTCACGTCCAGCGACCCCGCCTTTGCAAATACGGAGGCAAATGACGATCTTTCGCCTGCGATTGTTGTATGAGGCCTCCAGGCGCTGTGGGCCTCGGGGTCAGGACCGGGGCCCTGAGTTCGTGCTGGTTGCGCGAGTCGAGGCCCTAATCGCCGAGCATGGCCAGGAGGACCCTCTGATGCTGAGGCCGGGGAAAATGTTTGCCGGAGACGGCGAGCGCTGCACCGTTAGCGGTCGAGCTCTCACAACGCAAAACGAAAACAGCATGCCGCATACAGTTTGGGCAGGTTTGTTTGGTTCGTCGGGTACGGCTGCGGCACGCGGCGGTGAAGGCATTGCGAAGCTTTGCAACGGCGGGGATTGGGAACTGGCAAAAGAAAGGCTTGTTTCAAGATGACCAGGGTAGCGATTGCCACCGGTGGCACGCGCGGAACCGGCGCGGCGATGTCGAAGGCGATTAACGCCGTTGGTCACGAGGTCGCGGCGGTCTGTGCTGGCAATGACGAAGCCGCCAAAACATTCCGGCTGGATACCGGCATTGCGACCCACAAATGGGATGTCTCGAGTTTAGAAGCCTGTATTGCGGGTATCGCGCAAGTCGATAGTGATCTGCGGCTGATCAATATTCTCGTCAACAATGCCGGCACCACGCGTGACTGTGGATTTCACAAGAGACGCTGGAATAATGGCCGTCCGTTATCATACCAACTCCAACACTCTGTTCAACATGGTGAGCCCCGCAATCGAAGGCATGTGCGAGCGGGAGTTCGACCGACCATCTACATCTCGTCGATCAACGCCCAGAAGGGACAGTTCGGACCAGCGAACTATTCGGCGGCGAAGGCGGGGATGTCGGTTTCAAGGCGCTGGCCAGGGAAACGCCAGGAAGAGGATCACGGTGGACGCAATTTGCCCTGGATACATCAGGGGGTGCTTCAGAAGGCTGTCCTGTTAGTTCGCCGTTGCCCGGCCAGGCATGCCCGACTACATCACCCGCCGCGTCGTCTTCCTGGCCGCCGAGGAGGCCGGATTCGTCACTGGATCGACGCTGTTGATCAACGGGGGACAGTACCTCGTCCGATCAGACAGGCACGCTCCCGCGTCCAGCCTTCACTACTGAAGAAAAATGGCGGAGCGCTTGATTGCGTCGCGCCGTCGCTCCGCGGTGTAAGTAAGGAGGCGTGATGGCGACTGAGACCGCAAATGGAACGGCCGGCGCGGATAGGGCTCCCCCCCACCAGCTCCTGGCACGCGCCGACACTCCGAGAAGATAGCACTATGGCAGCAATTGCTCGAGACAAGGCCGAGTCGAGCTACCACCGACTGAAGGAACTCGTCATCAATTATCGGTTTCGACCCGGAGAGCCGCTAAGTCCTGTCAGCATTGCCGATCGGCTTTATGTTAGTGCTACGCCAGTGCGAGAAGCATTGGCGCGTCTTCATGGTGAAGATCTCGTTGACTTAGTTCCAAATCGCGGTTTCTTTGCAAAGACGCTCAATTCGAAGCGCATGAGCGATTATTATAAACTCGCATTACAGATTTCGATTTCCGCAATTGAGCGTGGATATACACGGTTTGTTATGGACCAAATGTCACATTCAGAGATTACAAATGCCTATATTTGTAAAAATGACGGTAAAAAACGAGAAGAATGTTTAATATCTCATGCCAAAGCACTCGAACGGCTCTATGTCCAAGTGGTGTCGCTCGCGGGAAACCAAGTTATGCTTGATTGCATCCGCAAGTTCAACGACCAGACGCACTTCGTGCGTCTGATTGATTTGGAAGTGGAGAGCAACTTTCATGAAATTGCCGCTGACATGTCTGCGCTCATTAGTGCATTGGCGCGACAAGATGTGGCGGCTGCAACCGCCAATCTGCAGCATCAGCGTGACAAGAAGCTTGCTAGAATGAATGATCTTGTCAAGGAGGGTATTTCCCGCTCTCTAAAAGAGTCGTAGTAAATAAAAACGAAATGTCCAAAACAAAATATTCATAAATTCGAAATTAATGATGGCTTACTTGTAACGAGTCGAGACGCCGTCTCAGCGCTAATGGGCGCTTGCGCAACAGAACGTTGCCGCGAAGCTCGAATGTCTCGCAGCGGCCAAAAGCTTCGCAAGAGCGTCTGCTGCCACGGAGATTAACCGCGATAGTTCCAGAATTCTTCCACCGCTCAACCGAAGTATTTGCCCGGCGACACTCACCGTACCGACTGCTGATCCGTCATTTGGACGTATTGCTGCGGCTATCGACGTCACACCAAGTTCAGCTTCATCTACTGCCAAGGCCCAACCCTGTTCTCGCGTGAGTTCGCGTTCGCGTATGATGGCCTCAATGGTCCGAACGGCTTTGGGGCCATAGCTGCCGGGCTGCCCGAACCCGTTTTTCAGTACTGCCTTGGCTGCGGCTCCCCCGGTTAAAGTGGCAAGCCAGGCCTTCCCGTCGGCAGTAACCGGTAAGGGCACTTCTGCGGTTGTCTCAGGCTCATAGATCAGACCAGCCTTCGCGCCTTGCGCGTAGGCATTCCAAGCCAGCCCATCCTGTTTGACGGTAGCTATGCGCACCAGTTCTTTGCTGTGTTAGGCAAGACGATCCACCATACATTGGCAGATATTAGGCATCTCGGTTGCAACCATGAATCGCTACCCGAGAATAGCAAGTCGCAATGTTAGGCGATAAAAGCCGGTTTTGGAATCCTGCTCGATCCAGCCGACTAAGCCAAGGGTCGTTAGCAATCTATAGACTGCGCTTCTCGGCAGATCGAGACGCTCAGCGATATTTTCGAGACGCAGGCTCTTCGCTTCATCGGCCAAAAATTCGATCGTGGCGAAGCACTGTTCTATAAGATATTGGAACCTTTCGTCGTAAACGGCGTCCAAGGGAGAACTCCATACTGTCATCGGGCACCATTTGTAAATCAGCTGATCCCGTATAGTCTAAAATATATTAAGTTCTTGTGCATACTTTAGCGGAAGAGAGGAAGTTGTGGGATGTAATTAGCTTGTAAATACGGAGGGAACGTTCATGCCTGCGGCCAGGGAAGGGTTTGCCTGCGCGTCGATGTTTCCAAGTTTCCTGAATGAAGTCCGCCAAGGCATCGAGCTGGAAATCGGATGCATCAACGAATGACCGCAACTCGCATGCCAAACGGTCGACGCAAGGAATGTCGCGTCAAGCAGATGCGCTCACAATGCCGATCTCGCCGTGGACCATCCGCAGGAGCGTGAGAGCGACCGGCTGATTGCGAAACTGCAGCACAAAATTAATAAAAGATCACCTCCATTGATAGCCCACACTGCTATCCATTGGACGTAACGGCGAGAATCGCCAGTTAGAATGGAGGTTGCTATCATGGCAATTGTTAGCCACAGCCGTACATTCCCGCCTTCGCACGGAAAGCCGGCCAAGCAATATCCCGAGTGCGGCAAGGACCGTAGTGGCAGGACAATGGTCATGCTTGAGCGGGCCAAGGCCATCATCCGGCAGGAGGCTGCCGCGCTGGAGACTCTTTCAAACAGGATCGACGAGCATATCTGTATGCTCGCGGATTACATTCTTTCCTCAAGTGGCATAGTGGTCGTGTGTGGTATCGGCAAGTCACGACTGGTTGGAGACAGGATATCTGCAATTCTCACATCGACTGGCACTCGATCGATCACGCTCGACCCGGTCGACGCCTTGCATGGGGATATTGGGCGCGTGCGTGCCGGGGATGTCATTATTGCGCTCTCCAATTCTGGTGAGACTGCTGAACTTATGCAGTTCATCCGCGCCGTCCGTCAGCTTCCCGTCATGGTTGCCGCGATCACGGGACGCGCAAACGCGTCACTGGCGCAGTCTGCTGATTTGGTGGTCGACATTGGACCGATCCAGGAAGCGTGCGCACTTGGACTTGCTCCGACCACCTCGACTATTGCTATGGCGGCAATGGGGGATGCCCTAGCACTTGTCCTGCACGAGCGGCGGGGGTTCACGCGTCAGGATTTCGCTCGTCTTCACCCCGGTGGGAGTCTCGGACGGGAACTGATGCGAGTAGGCGACCTGATGTGGCCGCTTGAAGCGATTCCTGTGTTCCGGCCAGATACGCCACTGTCGCTGGCGCTCTTGTCGATATGCCGCGCGCCCCGAAAGCTAGGCGTCGGCGCAGTGCTCTGCGAGCGAGGCAAGGTCATCGGGATCTTGACGGGAGAGTCCATCGGCCAATTAGTCGACCGCGGCGCAACTCCCGACCTGAATGATCCGGTGGAGCGGCACATGCAGCCGCCGCTCACGGCAATTTCCGGGCACGCATTTCTCAATCAAGCCGCGGAACTGTTCCGTCGGTGCGAAAGCGAGCTGATACCGGTGCACGATGACCAGGAAAGGTTCGTCGGCCTGATATCCCGCCGGGACGTCCTGAAGCCATCCTGAGTGATGACATCTTGTGTTAGTGGCGATGATTCCAAGGATCACCTAGCACCGGCTCTCTTGGTGGTGTGGATCACAGAAGGGTTTCGATGATGCGCGCCTTGGCGGATGACTTCGAGACTGTCTACCGGTCCGAACGACCACAAGATGTCTACTGCTACACGCCGGGCATCGTTGTGACGATGAACCGCAGAATGGTAGCGACATTTGATCTCGGCGGTGACGGGGTCAGGCATCTCCCTGGGCCGAAGGGATCTCGCGCCGACGGTACGCGCTTCGGAATGGGCAAGGTTTATGTGTCTGACGATGGGGGCTGTTCCTGGGCTGAACGATGCACGTTTCCATTCTGGCATGCCCGTCCGTTTATAGCTGGCGGGCGCCTCTACATCCTTGGTCACGCCGGCGACCTCATGGTCATGGCGTCCGACGATGAAGGGGAGACATGGAGCACGCCGGTCACGCTAACTTCGAATATGAAATGGCACGCGTCGTCCTGCAACGTGCATTACGCCAAACGGCACGTCTACCTCGCCTTGGACGAGCGGCGCGATCTTGCAATCGAGGGATGGAATACAGCCGGTTTGGCACCGCGGGTCTTGCGTGCGAGAATTGACCACGATCTCCTTGACGCCAAGAGTTGGACCATCTCAGAGTCGCGCGCGTTCAACGAGATAGTCTCCTCCAGAGATTTCGATCTCTTTGGGATTCCGTTCTATAGCACCCCAGCCCGAGCTCCGGCCGAGCTCGGAGCGGGAAGCTTGTGTGCGCCGATGGGCTGGCTTGAACCGAATATCGTCCGGTTCCACGATCCCGCACATCTGTGGCACGATCCGGCCGGGCGCACATTGCACCTTTTGTTGCGCACGAACACGGGCGGAACGGGCTATGCTTCGCTGGTCAAGGTTGTTGAGCAGGATGATGGTAGCCTGACCACGGTATTAGAAACAATGCCATCCGGGAAAAGGGCTCTTTTCATTCCCTTTCCAGGAGGTCACCTGAAGTTCTTTGTGCTTTATGATGACCAGACCCGGCTCTACTGGTTGCTGAGTTCACAAGCGACCGACTCTATGACCCGCCTTACGCACATGTCGCAGGCGCGTTACAATTTGCCAAACAATGAGCGCCATAGGCTTCAACTTCACTTTTCCAGAAACTGCATTGATTGGTGCTTTGCCGGACTTGTCGCCGCGGGTCAGACGGAGCGGCACGCAAGAAACTACGCAAGCATGGTGGTGGATGGCAATGATCTCCTCGTATTGTGCCGGTCAGGGGATGACGAGGGCAGGGATCCTCAATATACAAACCTGATCACGTTCCATCGCGTCAAGGAATTCCGTAACCTCGTCTATTGATCTTTTGGATTTCTGAGAGTGGGGAAACGTGCCCAGAGCTTTTAAACCTAGTCGCTACCATTATTCCGGCCGCTACGTTGACTCGCTCCGGCAAGCTGCACGCGATGGCGAGTGACCGGACGACATTCGATCGTGTCTGGTCTTTGGGCCCGCGCGAATCTGACGTAGAGGAGGTCTGCATCGTCACTGATTGTGGGTGTATCGTCGAGCCATGTGCGAACTTTGACGGTGACGTGGTGATTACCCCGAATGAATGCACGAGCGGCACTGAGCGGGTGATGTGAGCACACGAGGTTCTCGCCACGGCGCCTGCCGAATTCGCACTGAAATCAATGATGGAAAAAAGGCCGCCTAAGGCCACAAACAAAACCAAGACTCTCCCTGGACCCGGAGGAGATTATGGTCTCAGGTCAGTGGGAACGCAGCCGCGCGTGGTCCCGGGCTCGCCCGGTACAGCCTTTCCGAGCCACCTTGGCAGGTTGGCAGATCGCGTCATTGTGAAGTATCTCGTCCGTACGCAAGGAGAGGGTAGTGCGGTCCTCACCGTATTCAGTAAGGGCGTACTGCAGTTCCTACCGTTGTCTTGCAGGCAAAGTCGAGGGTCGGCACGGAAACTGCCGGGTCGCTCCTGGAACTTTGCTCCAGATCCGGATGTTTCTCAAAACTTGAATACCCGCACGAGGTGCACCCTGAGTCTCACGCGCGTGCCATTGACCGGATCGTTTCGATTGGCATAATGCATCCCGTTGTCGCCGACGCGATTGCGGCCTGCATGAGAACGAGACTTCCAATGTTATCACGACCCAGGCATGCATAAGGCGCGACCGTGCCGGTCTCGACTGCGTGTGCAAAGGTTGCCAGGCTTTTCCTGCGTCCGAACGACGGCATCTCGGGAAGTCCGATCGGCACTGCTGGCTGGCCGCGCCTACGGATCGTAACGTGATCACCATTCAACGTGAGATCACGGTCTCCGCGGCAGGTCCAGACGATTTCGCCGTCGGCACATTCCAAATGCCACTCGCCGCCATAGGGCGTCTCCTCTCCAGCGCTAAGCCAGCTGCCGCGGTAGGTGACGACGGTGCCTCGATCGAAGATGATCGTCGCAGCTGCCGCCGGCGGTTCGCGGAAGGCACTCCCGGGCGGCTGCCAAGCCGTACAATAGACCTGCCGGGGTTCCTGCCCGAGCACCATGCGCATCAGGTCGAAGTGATGAATACTAAGCTCCTCGAGGAGCGGTTGTTGTATGGCGTAATGGCCATAAGCTTCCTCGGCCGGGGTATACTTCACGAAGCGCCGGAACTCGATGTGAGCTGCGCCGACCGCGCCGAGTGCTTGCTCTTTGACGAGCCGGGCGGCGGTGATGGCTGCAGGAAAAAAGCGAAAGTTCTGGCTCACCATTATGATGAGGTTGTAACGGTCTGCCAAATCGACGAGGTGCTGCGCCTCGACGATCGTAGACACAAATGGCTTCTCCACCAATACGTGCTTGCCGGCCTCAAGCGCGAGTGCAACGAGCGAGGCATGAGCCGTGACGTTAGCCGTGATCAAGACCGCGTCGGCACCAACGTGCGAAAGCGCTGCATCGAGAGTTGGGAAACATTGGTCCGGGCTAGCCCCTAGCCGCGGCCTCACTCTCTCCAGCACCTCCGGGTTCGCCTCCACCCAACCAACAGCTTCGACCTCGGGCACTTGAGGTATGACGGTGTTAGCCCAGTTAACGCCCCATCGACCGAGTCCTATCTGGATTATCCGAGTTGCCATAATGCCTGTTTCCTATTCGGATGAAGCGAGGATGATTCTTTGTTGAGCAATGCAAGCCGCTAGGCACATTTTGTGCGTACTTGCTTTTGTGAGATGGCCAAGTCTGGTGCCGCGAACTGCCCTTCAGCGCGAGCTCGCAGGGCAGGAAAATAACAGTTCTCTCGTAGGTTCGGCACGTTGGACGATGTCGGCGAGGAGCTGCGGTATATGGAAGGGAAGTTCCGCTACAGTCGAACTTTTCAATCGAGGAAGAACGGATGGTTGGCGCCGGGCCGCAATTCGACAAACATTGCGCAGAAGCAACGAGATGGACAGTTTGTCCCCAATTCCTCCTGGATCGAGCGTGCCGGTCCAGCGTGTGCATGCTTTGCGGTTGCTTCGGCCGCGAGATCCTCCTCCGGCGCATAGACGGAGTGAATTCTGCACCAACTGCCGGAGAACTGCTAGTATGACGGAAGACGTGGTCGTGAGTGAGGCCGACCAAGCGTACGGGCGGAAGCCGCGGCATGAAATGCTCCCCATATGCCTTACCAGACCAGAGAGCTTTCGCCCTCGGCTGATCCTTGTTCCAACCTAGGTGATGACGGCTGAGCTGGCGTCTCACCTGCAGCGGGTACATTCTTCGCCACGTGGTCAAATGCGAGCAACGTTTCGAGAAGTCTGGGTGTCATCTGCAGAGGTATCATGTTGGGGCCATCGCTCGGTGCCTTGTCGGGATCCTGATGGGTTTCGATAAAGATGCCGGCGACGCCGACCGCGACGGCCGCCCGTGCCAGGACCTCGACGAACTCGCGTTGTCCACCTGAGCTCTTACCCCGGCCCCCTGGTTCCTGCACCGAGTGGGTCGCATCGAACACCACGGGGAATCCGGTCCCAGCGAGGATCGGGAGTGCCCGCATATCGGACACAAGCGTGTTATAGCCGAAACTCGCCCCCCGCTCGCACAGCAACACATCCCGGTTGCCCGATTGCACTAGCTTGTCGGCAACGTGCATCATATCCCAAGGGGCGAGGAACTGCCCCTTCTTGATATTGACCGGGCGCGCGGTTCGGGCTGCTGCCACCAGCAAATCCGTCTGACGGCAGAGAAAGGCGGGGATTTGCAGGACATCCACCACCTCCGCCGCGTTTCGGCATTGCTCCGGCGTGTGGACATCGGTGAGCACTGGACAACCTACGGTCTCTCGAACATCCGCCAAGATGCCCAGACCCTCTCGCATCCCAATACCGCGCCCGCTAGACAGGCTCGTTCGGTTTGCTTTATCGAACGAACTCTTGTAGATGAAACCAATCCCCAGACGGCTTGTAACTTCCGTTAGTGCGTGACTGATCTCAAGCGCATGGTTGCGGCTTTCGATCGCGCACGGTCCGGCAATCAGTGTCAACGGAAGATCGTTGCTTACGACCACCGATCCGATTGTAATGCGATGCTGCTTCATTCGACTACCACCGGCTATTCGAGCGCAAATTCGAGGGTCAAAGCTATAGTGGCAATTTTTGGCGAGCATGGCCGCATTTGCAAATTACGATTTAGCTAAAGTTTTGTGACTCTTTAGTGTCATGCCTCTCGGCCACGTGAGTAGCTCGATTTCAGAAATCCTCTTCATCTTATTGGCTAAGAGATTTAGTTCGAGATGGATGAGCGCTGCGGCTGTCGGCGGGAAACGTTAAGCTAACCGTTCGCGCCGCCAGCTATTCGCTAGATTTCGGATGGATAGTCATCCGTGGGTAGATGTGTCCGCAGCTTGAGGGCCTGCTTTTGAGCCTAACGCGCATGCCAGGAACATCCGAATGAGGGCGCACACAAGCGCCAGCCACGTGATTAGGAGCGGAGGTTGTTGCCGATGGTGGCGAGCACTGCGTTAGTTGCGTCGCCGGGCGTGCCGCGAGGCGATTGCGGTCCATCCGGTGATCGAGGCGCGCCTGCGTCAATTCCACGGCAGCAGCGCGGCCAGATGTTGGCGGACTTGCGATCGGCGATCCGTTCTAACCCGTCGGCCAGCCAGATTTGCGGATCGACGACGTTTAGCCGCGCGTCTCGACCAGCGCGAAAATGATCGCGGCAAGTTCGCCACCCGATCGGAGCCGGCGAACAGCCGGGCCTTTCGGAGGGCAATTCCGAAGCGCGCGCTCGGCGGCATTGTTGGTGAGGCAGCTGCACCCGTTAATCGTTTTGGCGCGAGACCTTGGCGCGCTCCTGTTGCACACGCAAAGAGGCCGTCGACCAGCGGGCGACATCTTTCCGGCCTACGGCAAGCCGCTCCGCCGGCGGCAATCCATTGATTGACCGCTCCGCCATGAACACGCCATCGAGCCTCTGCACCGCCGCGCGGACTCTGGCACCGCTGGATGAATTCCGGGGCGCCATACACAATATATTCTGAAATATAATGTGGTCTTGCGTGTCCATTTCTTAGATACATGGTGCATGGCGACCGGCGAACGGGCCAAGCCTGCGAAGTCGCAAGCACTAGTCTGGAAGGGGGAGTAGTTACTCGCCCTTATTCAAAATTTCCAAGATTCGAGCTGTCGTCGCTTCGGATTTAGAACTCGTGAATTTTCATTTGATAGGACTTTGGGAGGCAAAAGTGAGTAATTCATATACTCGGTCCGAAGCTCTCCTCCTTCGAGCGCGTGCTGTCATCCCAGGAGGAGTTTCGAGCGGAAATCGAGCGAATTGGACTCCATTCCCCCTCTACTACGTTCGAGGCGACGGTGCTCGCGTCTGGGACGTGGATGGCAACGAATACATTGACTACGTATTGGGCAGGGGACCGCTGATCCTTGGGCATGGAGAACCAGAGGTCATAGGTGCAATATGTGGACAACTTAAAATGGGCCAATTTTTTGCTGGTCAGATAGAGGCAGAGACACAGCTCGCTGAATTAATTTGTTCTCTTGTAAGCAATGCCGAAATGGTCAGGTTTTGCAATACTGGGTCGGAGGCAATACATGCGTGTATTAGGCTGGCTCGATCGGCAACTGGCCGAGAGAAAGTAATAAGATTCGCAGGCCACTATCATGGATGGTACGATGGCATTGCCTGGGGGTTTTCGGGCGTCAATACCGACCCAGACGGTCGACCTTTACCCACGCCAATGTCTCTCGGCCAGCCCTCCTCTGATGCCTCGAACATAGTGGCAGTTGAATGGAATGACCCCGAAGCAGTCACAAAGGCCTTTGAGAAATGTCGTGGAGAAATCGCGGCAGTCATTACTGAGCCAATTATGTTCAACGGCTTCTGGAGTAACATCCGACCGTCTGAAGGGTTTCTCGGATTTCTTCGAGAACAATGCGACGCGAACGGCGCACTGTTGGTTTTCGACGAGGTTCAAACCGGCTTTCGCATTTCGCTCGGAGGAGCTGTAGAGCACTTTGGCGTCGCCGCGGATCTAAGCGCGTTTGCAAAGGCACTAAGTGGGGGCGTCTGTCTCGCTGCCTTTGCTGGCCGAAGGGAGGTTATGAAGCGTCTGGTTGAAACCAATACCGTGCACACAGGAACCTATAATGCCTACCCGCCTGCCGTGGTGGGAGCGTTGAGGCATCTGACCCTCCTAGCGGCGAATTCGGGCGCAAAGCTCCACCGTATACATCACCATGCAGCATTACTCGAGTGGGGCCTTAGAGACTTAGCAAGGCAAACTCAGCTACCTCTTCTTGTTCGGGCGAGCCCAGGCGTAGTCACGACAGCCTTCAGAGTTTCGCCCACGCAAGTCATCAACCATCGCTCGGCAGCCGAAGGTCTGGATTTTAGCCTCCAGCGCGCATGGCACCTCGCGCTGCAGCAGCGAGGCATTCGGATCACGCCAGAAGGCCTCTGGTACGTGTCCTCGGCACACTCCGCTAACGACATAGCAATCACTCTCGATGCTGCGCGGGATGCACTTCAAAACCTCTCGTCACGATAACGCAGGGAGATACATTATGTCCGGCCGATCCAACAGTGTCGCTCGCCTTGTTTCTCCGCGGCGCTTTATCCTGACGTGCGATGCACTGAGCGAGGATCTTCCTCCAGATTTCGTACGAATCAGGATCGAATTCTGTGGAGTCTGCGGGACGGATAGATCGTTCTATTTGGGCCACCGCGATGAAGGCTACCCGATCAGTCTCGGTCACGAGCACTGCGGCACTATCGTCGCAGTCGGAGACCAGGTCACGTCGTACCAGGTGAGAGATTTTGTAGCGATAGATCCGAATTATCGATGCGGCTGCTGCCTTTATTGCAGGACAGGCGCTGGTCATTTGTGTGAGAGAGCGACGGTCAGTTTGTATTCAAATCGAGGCTATGCTAATTTCATCGACATAAAAGCCTCGTACATCCTTAAACTGCCAGAATACAGATCCCGTCATCTAGGTGCATTGGTCGAGCCATTATCCGTCACGATTAACGCGACAGACATCTCCAAATGCGCGTTAGCTGACGAGTCCACACTTATACTTGGCATCGGCGGCATTGGGACGTTACTGGTCTTCAATCTTCTTGAAACACAGGATGGCGAAATATGGATCTATGACAATGCGCCCCACAAGATGGCTTCTTTGAAAGATCTCTATCCAAGCCGGATTAAAATATTGGATTGCGCCGATGATCGCGTATTCGGTGTAGTTTTCGAAACAACTGGCAGTTCGGATGGCTTCCTTCATGGGTGCGCTCGGTTATCGAAACTCGGCAGGTTGATTCTTGTGAGTAGATACCATTCCGATGAGCCTTCTATCCCCGACAGACTCCCATGGAAGCAGCCTAATATATACTTTGTCCACCTGAATGGAAATGGTGAGTCCTTTCCTAAAGCAGCTGCTTTACTGAAAAGAAGTTGGGGCCCAGATTTCGACCGCCTTCTCAGCTTTCACGCTCTGAGCGATATTGACAAAGTGTTCGCTGAATACGAATCGCTCCCTGCAAATAAGAAGATAATTTCAATGAAATAACAATTATATTGTCTTCACCATAGTATTTAGGAATAGCACAAATGAAAAATATTGTTTTTACAGATGATCTAACGAGAGAGATAGAAGCGTGCGAGGCGCACTATTTTTCTGATCGAGTCAAATCTCTGGCTTTGGAGGAAGGCAATCCATCCGGAGCCGGGATATTATCTTGCGGCGGGGCCCTCGCCTTGAACGTGTCGACGATTCGTGATGAAATGCACAATCGCATAATGATGCCTGGTATCATCAGTAATGACGATGTCGTCTCTGGCCTCGAATTCCTTCGTGCCAACGTCAAAAGTTGCAGGATTGATGTCCCTCCTACAATCAACACAGTAGAGATTATGCCTACTCTGTCAGGTCTTGGGTTTGTTCACAGGGATTTCTACAACGGTCATGTCGGCGAGGCAGAGGACGTCCTAAAACGTCTCGCCGACGATAGCAGCCGTCCGCCTCCCAGCCTTTCGATCCGTCCATACGCTGCGGCTGAGTTGAAGCAATATATTGACTGCTTCAGCGAAGGCCATGACATTAAGGCAGACGAGCGCAAGGTAATTGCCTCCGGCTTTTCGGCAATCTTGAATAGCCCCGTTGCGCGGATGTGGGGCGCGTGGCAGGGAGGGGAACTTGCAGGTGTAGGTCTCCTTTTGATTAGGAATCAAATAGGCCACTTGGCCTCGGTGACGACAAGAGCTCAATTCCGACGGCTTGGAATTCATCGCTATTTGCTTAAGTCGCGGATAAATGACGCTGTGGCCGCAGGCTGCCGGCTTGTTTCGGCGCACACTGCGGTTGCGTCAGCTAGTCAGCGAAACCTGCATCGCGTCGGCCTGCGCCTCGCCTATACAAAGGCCATTTGGCGTTCGAGAGACGGGTAATAGGGCCCAGAAAGTACGAGTTATTGGTCAAGATTATGGTCTGCACCTATTCAGTCGTCCGCTGTTTAGCTGAGAATAGAAATTGCAATAGAGAATGGGCCATAGTAGCAAAACGCCACACGCACTTTAAGCAACAAATCATCAAGGAAAGATGAACTAATGGACTGCGTCATAATGATTCCGGCCCGTTTGGCATCTACAAGGCTGCCGGGAAAGCCGCTACTAGATATTAACGGCGTGCCCATGATTGGCGCGGTCTTACAGCGGGCGCGGGAGGCCAATTTAGGGCCTGTCTGGGTTGCAACGGACAGCCCAGAGGTTGCTAGCGTCGTCCGCGTCGCTGGGGGCAATGCGGTTCTTACGGATCCCAATCATCAGTCTGGATCCGATCGGATCTACGAAGCGCTCTCCGAGATAGACCCTGAAAGAAGATTCGATGTGGTTGTGAATCTGCAGGGCGACCTACCCACGGTTTCCGCAGAAACTATACATGCCACTCTCGACCTCCTTGGCGGCGCGTCGGTCGACGTTAGCACTCCGATTGCTCTTATAGAAGATGAGCTCGAGCGGAATTCTCCGGATGTTGTAAAAATGGTTGGGGTCCCGCTCGGCGAGGGACGACATCGCGCACTTTATTTCACCCGATGCCCTGCGCCTTGGGGAGATGGGCCATGCTTCCATCATATCGGCCTATACGCCTGGCGCCGATCGGCTCTGGAGAAATTTGTTGAACTGCCGAAGTCTTACCTCGAGCAACGGGAGAAGCTGGAACAGCTGCGTGCTCTTGAAGCCGGCATACGCATTGACGCCATCGAAGTGGCAGAGGTTCCGGTCGGTGTCGACACTGCGGCAGACCTGGAGAAGGCGCGGTCCGTTTTGCGCCAACGCAGTTGATGTCGGCGTCTACGCCCATTTGGCTCTTCTCATTGCATCTCGGATGGATGGTGGATCTTGACATGTTGATCTCTGCGCCCTTTCGGCATGCAGCTCGCACGCTGCCTCTGTAAAGCTGCAAGAGGGATCGCATCCTGATCCGGGAAGTGGTTGTCACCGGGATCAAGAATCAGGACTCTAGTGGCGAAAGACGGCAGCCATTTTGGTCCAAGTGAACGGCTGGCGATGTTCGTGCATCCTGCGGGGGCAGTCCCGGAAATGGTAGTGTTGTGAGAGTTCTGCAAATTGGCTGAGAAAGGGCGGTCATGGCAGGGCTGGATGTTCGACGTCACCGAGTCCCTGGTAGGAACGCCACCATGACCCTGAAAGTAAGACCGCCAGCGCCGCCGTCAAAGACATTCTGCTTTCGAGGGTCTGCACGAAGTGATCCGCGCGGTGATGCAGGAGGTGCTGGAGGCCGAACTGGAGGAGGCGCTGGGCGCTTCGAAGGGCGAACGCACACCGGAGCGGCTCGGCTGCTGCTCGGGTTATTATGGCTGCACCCTTGTCACCCGTGTCGGCAAGCTTGAGCTGAGGGTTCCGCAGAACCGCCAGGACGTTTCTCCACGGAGCTGTTCGGCGTTACCAGCGGTCGGAGTGCGCGCTGGTGGCGATGCTTTCGGAGATGTATGTGCAAGGGGTGTCGACTAGGAAGGCAAGGCGATCAGGGAAGAGCTGTGCGGTCATGCCTTCTCGGCCTCGTCGATCTCGGCCATCCAGGTTCCCATCGAAGGAATACTTCGATGGGACCCTACCAAGCGCCTGGACTAGAGCTTGAAGGCCTTTGCGAGCGGCCGCTGCAAGAGCCGTTTGCCTACCTCATTCTCTACGCCCGCTATGAGAAGGCGCGCGAAGCCGGCATTGTCATGAGCCAGGCGGTGCTGATCTCGGTAGGCATCGACAGGGCGGAAGGCGCCAGATCCTGGCCCTGAAGATGGCGAACCGAGAGAGCCGCTCGGCTTGGAAGGACTTCCTCGTCGCGCTGAAGGCGCGCGGCCTCAGGGCGTCGAACTGAGAGGTGGCCGCGTTTGTCTGAACAGCTTGCGGGGTTTTGTAAGTGGATTTCCGCCTCTGTCATGCCGCAACCGAGATTGGCTGCGACCCGTTGAAGTAGGCCTGATCCGGAGTTTGCCGGTCAAGCGATGAATGGGGCCGTCTGGCATCTAGTCTAAAAGGCCAGATACCGGACAAGGGCCGTCCGGGCCTCCGGCACGCTGGCATAGGCGTGCAGGTAGACCTCCTCGTATTTGATGGTTCTCCATAGCCGCTCGACGAAGACGTTGTCGCGCCACGCGCCCTAGCCGTCCATGGAGATGGCGATTTCGGCATCTTTAGCACCTTAATGAAGTCGATGGAGGTGAACTGCGAGCCCTGGTCGGTGTTGAAGATGTCGGGGCTTGCCATGCCGGGCCAGCGCCTCCTCGATGGCCTCGATGCAGAAGTTCGCCTCTAGCGTGATCGACAGCCGCCAGGACAGGACGCGGCGGCTGAACCAGTCGACGACGGCGGCCAGATAGAGGAAGCCGCGCGCCATCGGAATGTATGTAATGTCCATTGCCCAGACCTGGTTGGGCCGTGTGACGGGGAGATTGCGCAGGAGATAGAGATAGATCTTGTGCCCCGGCGTCGGCTTCAGGTGTTGGGGCGGCGGTAGAGCGCCTCGATGCCCATCTTCTTCATCAGCGTGGCGAACGCCGGCCGACGCAATGTCCCTCAGCGTTCAAAAGCCCCTGCAACATCCGGCTTCCGGCGAACGGGTAGTCGAGATGCAATTCGTCGATCCGGCGAATCGGCGGCGGTAACGGGCCGGGGCAGGTAATACACGCTGCCCCGGCTGATCCGGAGAGCGCTGGCCTGACGGACGATCGAAAGATCGTGGTTGCGGTCGATCATTTCCTTGCGCTCAGCAACCCGGCCTTGTTGAGCTGGGCCAGCTAGAAAAATCGTTCTCCAGCGCCAGTTCAGCTATCTTGGCGTGCAGCGTTTTCACTATCCACGGCCGGAGCCGCCGGCCCAGACTTCGCCTCGTCGCCAAACACGCCCGACGCGATTCCAAAAGCAGGTCCTTCCATTGCTTGATCTGGTTGGGATGAACGTCGAATTGCTGCGGTAGTTCGATCAGGGTCTTCTCGCCTCGGATCACGGCAAGCGCCACCTTTGCCTTGAAGTCAGGACTGTGGTTACGCCGAGCTCGTTTCGTCATGGTCTCTCCTACCCCGGCTTTCATGCCGCGTTCAGGCGAAAATTCCAGTCATAGCCCCTGTTCAATTTTCCCGAGCCACCTCTGTTCAAGCGGGCTACAAGTCCCTGCGCAAACTCAAGACCTATCTTGGGCGCAGCATCCGCGCCGGCGATGATGTACTTACGACCATCTTCCGCTGGCCGCTCTACAAGACTTCCACCGTTCTGGAGCAGAGGCAGCGCCATCGTGGCCGCAAGATCTACAGCCTCCATGCCGTGAGGTGGAATGCACCGCAAGGGAAGGCTCACGCCCCCTACGAGTTCGGGGTGAAGGTGTCGGTTGCGGCGGCGCATGACACCGCCCATCAGACGCAAGATGCGACGACGATCGGCTGTCGAGCCGGTGATCGGCCACATCAAGAGCGACCACAGAATGGGCCGCAATTTACCTTGCCCACGCTCAAGGCGATGCAATCAGCGCCATCCCGGGGCCGCTGCTTACAACTTCTCGCTCCTGCTCAGATGGCTGAAGGCATTCTTGTTCATCGCCGCGTTCCTGAACCGGCCCAAGCAACTTGCCGCCTTAGCGGCCAAGATTGTTCACGGCCGACTGCTTCACGTTATCGTATCGTTGCCTCAGGGGCCAGAGCTCTGCGAGTTTGGCAGCCGTTGACAATGCCGCGGCTGCAATTTTTTCATGCCGGTCGGGAGTTAAACGTGAACTCGGACCTGCGACGCTGACTGTGCCCACGGTTTGGCCATCCATCAATATAATCGGGGCGGCAATGGCAACAACACCAGGCTCAGCCTCCTCGTCGGAGATCGCCCAGCCCCTTTCTTGAGTCGATTTCAGCTCCTCCATAAACTCTTCTACAGAGCCGATAGATCGCTTCTCCCCAGGAGCGAGACCGTCATTAATTGCAATGCGAATTGCGTCTGTGGGGCTTAGGGTGGACAAATAGGCCTTGCCGTTGGCTGTGATCGCCAAGCGAACTTTCGCAACCATTTCGGGCTGATATTTTAAACCGTTTCGAGCGCCTTGAACCTGTGCAATCCAAGTCAGCGTCTCGCCCTGTACGACTGCCATACGAACAAGCTCTGCGCTTTCGACGGCCAATTCCTCTAGCGCGGGCTGGCAGACGTCGGTCAGGTGTGTAGCGCTTAGAAAGCGTTGTCCAAGAATGGCAAGTCTGAGGGTGAGCTTGTAGAAGCCGGTGAGTGGCTCCTGCTCCACCCACCCAATTTCGCACAAGACGTTGAGCATCCGATGGGCGGCACTTTTCTGCAGGTCGAGCTTTTCAGCAATCTCGCCGAGCCGCATCGCTGATGCTTCGTTTGCCAGCAACTCAACGACAGCAAAACACCGCTCCACAAGAGAGTTGACAACTCGCACATTGGCCTCCAAGATACTGTTCTAACAAGAACGTCATTCTATATTTCCGTCATGCGTCCGTCAAGTGCATGTCGAGGAGGCCTGCTGGTGAGCCGTCGGCTCTGTGGCTTTCCTCCGAAAGCGCGCGCGGCCTGGGCGGAGCGAATTATCGCGAACAGTAACTTTGGAGCAAGCATTATGAACTTTGACTTATCTGCTGAACAAGTCGCGATCCGCGATTTGGCCCGTAGCTTCGCAAAGGCCGAGGTCGCAACCCGCGCTGCAGATATCGATGCATCGGCTCAGTTTGACTGGGAATTGCATCGCCGTCTAGCACAACTGGGCTTCCTTGGTCTAACTGCTCCTGAAGAATTCGGCGGGCAAGAGTGCGATACGCTCAGTTGGTGCATTGTAGTCGAAGAGATTGCAAGGGCGTCCTCTACGGTATCAAATGGTATCACCCTCACCGATGGAATGATCCACTATATTTCAACGCTCGGGACACACGAGCAGAAGGAAAAGTATATACCGCCACTCGTCGGGGGTGAGAAGCTCTGCTCTTTCGCTCTCACTGAGCCCAATACGGGTTCGGACGCCGCGTCTGTGAGCACAACCGCGCGCCATGAGGGAGACGAGGTCGTTCTAAATGGGCAAAAGATGTTCATATCTGGCGCCGCTTACGCGGACCACTTCATCGTTGTCGCAACGGTGGATCGAGAGCTACGGCACAAAGGCATTCGCACCTACATCGTTCCGCGCGACGCTCCGGGCTTGGTCGTTGGCGAGAAGCTCGATCTTATGGGCATTCGCGGGTTCGGCACATCCCCCGTCTTTTTTGACGAATGTCTCATTCCGGCATCGAACCAGCTTGGTGGAAATGAGGGGTTCCGGGTTGTCATGCAGGGATTGGATGGCCCAGGACGATTGGGCGCGGCATCGCAGGCGGTAGGTCTCACGCAAGCCGCAATGGAGAGCGCACTCGCTTATTCACTCGAGCGGAGCCAATTCGGACAACTGATCTTTGATCATCAGGCCATCCAATTCATGTTGGCCGACATGTCCGCCGAAATAGAGGCGGCTCGTTTGCTAATCTGGAATGCCGCCTGGCGCCGAGATGCTGGTTTGCCCTTCACAAAGGAGTCGTCACACGCCAAGCTCTTCGCAGGCGACACGTGCGTGCGGAATGTTTCTAATGCCCTTCAAATATTCGGTGGCTATGGCTACTCCAAGGAATATCCGATCGAGCGGTTTTATCGCGACGCCAAGATCCATCAAATCTGGGACGGAACCAATCAAATACAGCGGATGATTATCGCGCGTCAGCTTAGGAAGCAGTCAGAGGGCGGGACCCTGTAATATGGGAAGACAGAATGGAATTCTCTCGAAGACGGATAATCGTAGGCGGACCCGCAATTGTGTATAGAAAACGGACGATAATCATCCCAGCGCGCTACGGGTCGACGAGGTTTCCGGGTAAGCCCCTTGTCGAACTCAATGGTAAGGCTGCAATCCTCCACACAATTGACGTCGCGCGGAAGGTTGAGGGCGTCGACCGAGTGTGTGTTGCAACAGATGACGAGCGGATATCCGCCGTTGTGGAAGGATATGGTTGCACGGCGCTGTTTACCGACGCCGGGTGTCGTAACGGGACCGAGAGGGTGGCCGAGGCCGCGAGCATCCTTGCCCTCGACGACGATGATCTTGTAGTCAATCTTCAGGGCGACGCTCCGTTGACGCCGCCGGCTTTCATTGCCATGATCTTTGCGTTTCTGCATGAGCGACCTGAAGCTGACGCGGTCACCCCTGTTATCAAATGCAGCGCCAAGAGTTATCTTCGCATCGCCGAAGACATTCGCAATCACCGGATCGGCGCCACGACGAGCGTGTTCAACGCGAAAAAACGGGCGCTCTACTTCTCAAAGGCCCTCCTTCCGCATGGCACTTCGGTGGAGACGCTGGAGAACTTGCCCGTATATCATCATGTCGGTCTCTATGGCTATCGGGTAGGATGTCTGAAGGGATTTCCCCAATTGCCTGTTGGCCCGCTTGAGCGCGCTGAGGGGCTTGAGCAACTTCGCTTCTTGGAAAATGGGCGTACCATGCATGTTCTAGAGGCTGAAGACGACGGCCAAGAGTTCTGGGAACTCAATAACCCTGGCGACGTGACTCATCTGGAACGAGCGCTGCCATCTGTCAAATCGGCCCGGGGGAGACAGGCGATTTTGTGATACCCTTAGACTGGTTTCGGTCGATGAGCGCCAAAAGTTGATTGTCGTATAATGTCACTTTGCGCGAGCAAAGCCCGGCGGTTTCAGGCATCTTGGATCATGCCACTGAGCCCAGTTCCCTGCCACCGCCGAAGCCGACGATGAGCCGAGACTGCAATCGCGGCATGCACTCCGCCCGGAGCCACCCACCGGCAGCGAACAGCTTTTAGTTACGGGCTGGGGTTTAACAGCCAATCCCTGTTCAGTCATGCGCTCCGATCTCCGGACATGCACACTCCACATTGACCTGCCACTGAACTGTCATCCAGTGGCGGGCTGCAAGCGAGAGGCCGCTTGGCAAGTTGTGTGCGTCAAGTTCTGCAAAATGGTGTGGCATTGCGTTGACGTTGGCGTGTCCGCCGCGCAGCCCCCGTGTTTAGCGGAGCGGCGGACACATGACGGTGCTCAGGCGGCCAAGGCCCTCAGGCTCTCCT
>NZ_JAMYPW010000066.1:0-25547 GCF_040320565.1 Mesorhizobium sp. M0664 | reverse complement strand
ATCCCGAACCTCCCGGCGCAAAGCGCGCCAAACTGTTCGCGATGTCCTCGCACACCTGTTCGCGATGTCTCCGGTCCAAACACCCACAAGGGGGAGGGAGACTTCCGTTGGCGCTGACCTCGGCAAATTTGCCTGCCTTTCGGCGCCAAAAGGAGAAGTAAGGGCGCGCGGCAGCATTCCCTCCCCCTTGTGGGGAGGGTTAGGGTGGGGGTCCATCTTCGTAAGAATCCAAATGCGATAGCCCTGCCTCGAGGGGGGAGATCTGCAACTTCGCCGTCCGCGCTTACTTCCTCGCTGGTCAAAATCCTCGCGGCTTGGCACAGTCGGGCAAAGAGGAGCCTGTTGATGCCGAAGACCGCCAATGCGACGAAACCAAAACCCTGGGCTGAGATGGCGACGCATCTGGTCGATGTCGCTATGGGTCGCAAACCCGCCGATCTCGTCATCCGCAACGGGCGCTGGGTCAACGTCCATTCGGGCGAGATCATCGCCGGCACCGACATTGCCATTGCCGGCGGCCGCTTTGCCTATTGCGGGCCGAACGCCGGCCATGCCATCGGCCAGGGCACTAAGGTGGTCGATGCCGGCGGCCGCTATCTGGTGCCGGGGCTTTGCGACGCGCATATGCATGTCGAGAGCGGCATGGTGACGGTGACGGAATTCTGCCGCGCCGTGATCCCGCACGGCACCACCTCGATGTTCATCGATCCGCATGAGATCGCCAACGTGCTCGGCCTGCCGGGTGTGCGGCTGATGCATGACGAGGCGGTCGCCATGCCGGTCAACGTGCTTGTGCAGATACCGTCCTGCGTGCCCTCCGCCCCGGGGCTCGAGCATGCCGGCGCCGAGCTGACCGTCGCCGACGTTGCCGAGGCGATGACCTGGGAGAACATCATCGGGCTCGGCGAGGTGATGAATTTTCCGGGCGTCGCCGCCAATGATCCGGTGATGTCGGGCGAGATCGCGGCGACGGTGAGGGCCGGCAAGACCGTCGGCGGGCATTATGCCTCGCGCGATCTCGGCCTGCCGTTTCACGGCTACGTCGCCGGCGGCCCCGAGGATGACCACGAAGGCACGCGCGCCGAGGACGCCATCGCGCGCGTCCGCCAGGGCATGAAGGCGATGCTGCGGCTGGGCTCGGCCTGGTATGACGTCGCCTCGCAGATCAAGGCGGTGACCGAGAGCGGGCTCGACCCGCGCAACTTCATCCTGTGCACCGACGACAGCCATTCCGGTACGCTGGTGCACGAAGGCCATATGGACCGGGTCGTGCGCCACGCCATCAGCCAAGGGCTGACGCCGGTGACGGCGATCCAGATGGCGACGCTCAACACCGCCCAGCATTTCCGGCTGGAGCGCGAGATCGGCTCGATCGCGCCGGGACGGCTCGCCGATCTGCTGATCGTCTCCGACCTCGCCGAAATGACCATCGACGAGGTCTATGGCCGCGGCGTCAGGCTGGCCAAGGGCGGCAAGCTCGAAATCGACATTCCGGCCTACGACTATCCGAAGACGGCGAAGAACACCGTCAAGCTCGGCAGGAAGCTCAAGCCCGGCGACTTCGACATCGCCGCACCCATGGGCGCCAACGAGGTGCGGGTGCGCGTCATCGGCGTGATCGAGAATCAGGCGCCGACGCGGGCGCTGGAGGCCGATCTTGGGGTCGAGGACGGGCTGGTCGCCATGGACCGCCGCAACGATGTCTGCCAGATCGCGCTGGTCGAGCGCCACAAGGGCACCGGCGGCGTCACCAACGCCTTCGTCTCCGGCTTCGGCTATATCGGCGACTGCGCCATGGCATCGAGCGTGGCGCATGATGCCCACCACATTATCGTCGTCGGCACCAACAAGCAGGACATGGCATTGGCGGTGAACCGGCTGGGCGAGGTCGGCGGCGGCGTCGTGCTGTTCTCCAACGGCAAGGAGCTGGCGCTGGTCGAAATGCCGATCGCCGGGCTGATGTCGGACGAGCGGGCGGAAATCGTCGCCGCCAAGGCCGACAAACTCAGCGATGCAATGCGCCAGATGGGCTGCTCGCTGAACAACGCCTACATGCAGCACTCGCTGCTGGCACTGGTCGTCATCCCTGAGCTCAGGATTTCCGATGTCGGCCTGATCGACGTGACGACTTTTCAGAAGGTTGATTTGTTCGTTTGAAGAATCACTGAACCCTGGAGGGACAGCGCCCCCCTCTGTCCGGCAGGACAGAGGGGGGCGCGAAGGATCGCTGCAGAGCGTTTTTGTTGACAGCTGCCAATCACCGGCGTGATTGGCAGCAGAGGTCGGCTCACCCGCCGGTGGCGATGGTCAGCACTTTGAACGGCGTGGTGATGACGATTTCGGCGACCGAACCGACGGCCTTGCCGAGGCCCTGGCCGAGATTGTCGAGCTGGGCCGGCGCGGTCTCTTCGGAGGCAAGGCCGGCCGGCGCGCGCAGGCGGTCGCCGAGCAGCTGCACCAGGAACGGGTTGTCGGCGAATTTGGCGTGGTTCAGCCGGTCGCCGCCCTTGGTCTTGGTCAGGTCGACCACCGAGACGCCATAGCTGGCGAGGTCGGCCGCGTCGCCATAATCGCCGACGCGTGGCTTGTCGCCAGAGATCAGGGTCGACAGCCTGAGCGCCCGGTCGTCGCCCGAAAGCAGCACGGCGAACGGCTTGTCGGGCTTGCCGTAGCGGATCATCTGCTTCTTGAACACGTCGACGTCGATGTCGGGTGAGGCCAGGATGACGTAGCCGAGCTTACCGCCGAGGTCGCGGTCGCCGGTGATGGCAAGCTGGCGCAATGCTTCCATGGTCACCCAGGTCCCCATCGAATGGGCAATGATGTCGATGCTCTTGGCGCGGCTCTTGGCGAGCATGCGCAGCGTCGCTTCGAGATCGTCGCGCGCCGCATTGGCGCTTTCCTTGTCGTAGATGTAGCCGGTCGTCTTGCCGCTCGACGCCCACGAAAACAGCACCGGCGTTCCTGGGTATTTCGTGTCATGCGCGATCTGCGT
This sequence comes from Mesorhizobium sp. M0664, assembly GCF_040320565.1. Lineage (NCBI taxonomy): Bacteria > Pseudomonadati > Pseudomonadota > Alphaproteobacteria > Hyphomicrobiales > Phyllobacteriaceae > Mesorhizobium > Mesorhizobium sp. M0664. The sequence goes on along the minus strand of NZ_JAMYPW010000066.1, from coordinate 22,552 downwards.
CAGCCGGTAGATGCCGTCGTCGAAGCCGTTGTTGAAGCCGTGCACGAAAACCAGCGCGCGGTCGCCGCGCATGGCGATGTCGGCGCCGACCGCCTTGGCGAATTGCGGGGCGCCTTCGTAGAAGGTGACGCCGGTCGCCGTGAAATCCTTCGCCGGATTGCTGTTGGCCGAGCCCTTGACCCGCTCGATGGCGCCGAGCTGGTGGATTTTGGGCACCGTCACCTCGACGCTGGCAAAGCTGGTGGTCGGCGAACGGTCGCCGTCGAACACCTGCCGGGGCTCTTTCATTGCCTTTTGCCGGGTTGTGGCGACGAAGATCTTGTGCGTCGCCGCAATGTCCGAAGCAGGCACGATGATCGTCGTCTTGTTGAGCAGATCGTGTGTGTTCTGGCCGGCGCAGCCGGTAACCGCGAGCGCGAACGCAACGACGAGAAAGATCTTCGAAGGCACGATCACGCGGGCTCCCGCAAAGGCGACGTCGAGCCGGAGACGTCTTGGCCTATTCGATAGAGGCAGAGGCCGGCACGGTCCAGTTCAAACTGTTCCGATTGTGCGGCAATGGTCAACGGTCGCTGCCGCGCAATGCAGCTATTGTCCGACCGAGGCGATGCGGTCTGTCACTTCGCGGTCGCTGGCAAACCCGTCATCCTCGCGCAGCTTCTGGCCGATCAACTGCACCAATTCCGGATTATCGGCGAATTTGGTGTGGTTGAAGCGGTCGGTTCCCTTGACGCTGGAGAGATCGACGACCGACACGCCATAGCTGGCGAGGTCGGCGGCGTTCTTGTAGTCGCCAACGCGCGGCCGCGCACCGGCGATCAGGCCGGAGAGCCGCAGCGCCCGGTCGTCGTCGGAGAGCAGCAGGATGAACGGCTTGTCCGGCTTGCCGTAGCGGCGCATCTGGCTCTTGAACACGTCGACGTCGATGTCGGGCGAGGCCAGCACGACGTCGCCGAGCTTGCCGCCCAGATCACGGTCGCCGGTGATGGCGAGCTGGCGCAACGCCTCCATGGTAACCCAGGTCCCCAGCGAATGGGCGACGATGTCGATGCGCCGCGCGCCGGTCTGCGCCAGCATTCTCAGCGTCACTTCCAGCTGGTCGCGGGCAACGCTGGCGCTTTCCTTGTCGTAGACGTAGTCGGTGGTCTTGGCGCCCGACGCCCAGGAAAACAGCACCGGCGTGCCCGGATAGCCGGAATCATGGGTGATCTGGGTGACGCGGTAGACTGCGTCGTCGAAGCCGGTGTTGTAGCCGTGGACGAAGACCATGACACGGCCGCCGCGCGCCGCGATGTCGGCGCTGAGGGCGCTGGAGAATTTCGGCTGGGTGTCGTAGCCGACGACCTCGGAAGCCATGAAGTATTTGGCCGGATCGTCCGACTTGCCGCGTGAGCGCCGCTCGATCTGGCCTGTCTTGTGGATGCCGGGGACGGTGACGTTGACGCGGGCATAGTTCAGCGTCGCCGAACGCTCGCCGTCGAAGACCTTGTTGGGATCGTCGGAGCGCTTGCGCGTCGTGGCGATGAAGATCGAGTGATTGCCGGCGATTTCCGTCACCGGCACCGCCATCATGGCGCTGCCGAGCAGTTCCTCGGTTTGGCGGCCGCCGCAGCCGGCGAGCAGCGCGGCAAGGACAATGATGCAAATCGTCTTCAAGGGCACTTAAGCAATTCCACTCCGGCCTGACCAAAGGCCCATCCACCTCCGCCGCACCTCCCGGACAGGCGAAGTGCGGCAGAAGTAAGTCGCAGGCGCCCGAAATGCGCTCAGCGCCCCGCGACTGCCATCGCACTGTTGCGCGAAAGCCAGAACGGCGGCAGGAACGCCGGAATGTTGGAAAAGGGCAGCACTTCCGGCTTCAGCCTTATGCCGAGCACGTCGGTCATGAAGGCGCGGCGCGCCTCGATGCGGCGCCAGGCCTCGGGAAAGCGCGCCGCGATCTCTTCGCGCAGCGCCTCGTCGGCCAGCGCGATGCCGTCCTCGATGTTTGTGGTGAAATAATCGGTTCCGGTCGCCGGGATGATGTCGACCTGCAAGGCCATGCCCGACTTCAATCTGATGTCGGAGCCGGAAAATACCGGCGAATGCATCCATTCGTCGATATGGATGAGATGGCCGGGGTTGAGCGCTACGCCGAAGAACCAATCGCCGATGCGCTCGTGCACAGCTTGCCACAACGCGCCGCCGGGAACGCCGATGCCGACCGTCTCGTACCAGTCGACGACGGCGCAGAAATAGGGCGCGACCAGCTTCTCGACATAGTCCTGGATGCCCCTCGGAAGCTCGGCCGCGTCCTCGACCAGAAAACCGGCGCGGGCATTGAGCGAGCCCTGGATGCCATAGGCCATGGTGATCGGGTCGCCGCGCTTGATGACGTCAAGACGCGGGCTTGGCAGGCCATAGGCCGCCCGCCCGCCGGCCGACAGCATCGGGTGGCAGCATTGCGGCAGGCCGTTGATGCCCATCAGCCGCGCCGCCTGCAATTCGGTCATGCCGGGTTCGATGCCTTGCAGGACATTGCGCAGGCCTTGCGAGGAATAGGTCGCGGCGAATTCGAACGCGGCCAGTTGGTCGGCCTCGTTGATGGCGCGCAGGCCGTCGGCAGGGTTCATCAAAAGGTTCGCCGCGTTGATGATCACGCCCCTATCGCCGGCAAGGCTGCGCAACGTGTCGGCGATGAAGGACGGCAGGTCGAGCGTCGTTTCGCCAAAACCCGCATCGCCGGGGCCGAACGGCTTCCAGCCGATGGCGCCGATGCGCTGGCCGGCTTTCAGGCCGCAACCGACGAGGATGTCGGCCAGCGCTTGCGAGCGGTCGCGCGGCTGCGCCGGCAGCGAGAACGTCTGGTAGAGCACGCGCTCGTAAGGCCCGTCGCAGATCTCGGCATAGCCCCAGCCCTCATTGCCGACCAGCAGCTTCGGCGGCTTACCGGGAACGATGACCAGCAGCGTCTCCTCGAAGCGAGGATCGTAGCCGCAGAGGTAGGCGACATTGGCCGCATGTTCGCGGTCGCCATAGACGACGAAGGCATCGAACCCGCCGCGCGCGACCAGTGCCGCTATACGGGCCTCGTAGGTGGCGCGCGTAACCAGTGGCATCACCGTCGGCTCGCCGAACTCCGGCAGCGACACGGTTTTCCGGGCCACCGATGCGACAGGCATGAACACACGCTCCTAACGGCCAACGAGGTTTTGGGAACACCCTTTCGGGTGGCCGGACAATGGCTTCGCGAGGCCGGATATGCAATAGCGGGACCGAATTCGCCTAGCCTGTGGGGTGCTCCAGCCATGACCAGTTTCTCCTCTCGCGTCGCTGCCGCCGCTGCGGCGATCCGCGAGATTTTTCCGGAGACGCCGCTGCAGGAAAACGACTATCTGTCGAAGAAGACCGGCGCGCGGGTGCTGCTGAAGCGCGAGGACCTAACGCCGGTGCGCTCCTACAAGATCCGCGGCGCCTTCAACTTCTTCCGCAAGACGCTCGCCGCCGGCAACGAGGCCGAGCTGTTCGTCTGCGCTTCGGCCGGCAATCATGCGCAGGGCTTTGCTTTCGTCTGCCGCCATTTCGGCAAAAAGGGCGTCGTCTTCATGCCGGTGACCACGCCGCAGCAGAAGATCGACAAGACGCGGCTGTTCGGCGGCGTCTTCGTCGAGATCAGGCTGGTCGGCGATTTCTTCGACGACTGCTACCGCGCGGCACTTGAATTCACCGAAACTGCCGGCGCCCACATGGTGCCGCCGTTCGACCACAAGGACATCATCGAAGGGCAGGCGACCGTCGCCTATGAGATATCAGGCCAGATGCCCGGCGCGCGCATGGCTGATATCGTCATGCTGCCGGTCGGCGGCGGCCTGGCCGCCGGCGTCACCCATTATTTCGCCGACCAGCACCGCGAAACGCGCTTCGTCTTTTGCGAGCCGGCCGGAGCCCCGAGCCTGAGTGAGAGCCTTGCCGCCGGAAAGCGGATCAAGCTCGCCAAGGTCGACAATTTCGTCGACGGCGCAGCAGTGGCCGAGATCGGCCGCGAGCCGTTGCGCCACCTGAAGGAGTTTGCCGCCGACACCGTGCGGCTGATCCCGGAAAACCGGCTCTGCGCAACCATGATCGAAATGCTCAATGTCGAAGGCGTCGTGCTCGAGCCGGCCGGCGCGCTGGCGATCGATGCGCTCAAGGATTTTTCCAGGAAGGAAATCAGGGGCAAGACCATCGTCGCCGTGGTGTCGGGCGGCAATTTCGATTTCGAGCGGCTGCCGGATGTGAAGGAACGGGCGCTGCGCTTCGAGGGCTTGAAGAAATACTTCATCATCCGCTTTCCGCAACGGCCCGGCGCGCTGCGCGATTTCCTCGAATTGCTGGGTCCCGACGACGACATCGCCCGCTTCGAATATCTGAAGAAATCGGCGCGCAATTTCGGTTCGGTGCTGATCGGCATCGAAACCAAGGACCGCCGCAATTTCGACCTGCTCAAGGCGAATTTCGACGCCGAGAGCGTCCATTACCAGGACATCACAGACAACGAGACGCTCGCCGGGTTCATCATATGAGCAGCAACGATCTTCCGAACGCTCAGGCGAAGGTTTTTATCGCGCTGTTTTCCGGCATCAATGTCGGCGGCAACCGCATCGTCAAGATGGCGGAACTCAGGTCATTTTTGGAGCAGCTCGGCTTCTCCGATGTCGCCACCTATGTGCAGAGCGGCAACGCCGTGTTCCGGTCGCCAGATGGCGATACGGCGACGCTGACCAAGCGGTTGGAAGCGGAATTCGAGAAGAAATGGGGGTTCCATTCACGCATCATGGTGCGCGATATCGGCTGGCTCGAGCGGCTGGCGGCCGACAATCCCTATCCGGAAGTGGCCGGCGAGCCGACCAAGCTGCATGCCTATGCGCTGGAGCGCCGGCCGACCGCCGAGGAGGTCGCCCGGCTGGCGGAAAAATGCACCGGGCCAGAACGCTTCGAGATCAAGGGCGACGTGCTCTACCTGCATGCGCCTGACGGGCTCGGCAAATCCGTGTTTGCCAATCAAATTCCGCGCGTTCTGAAGGTGCCGGGCACGGCGCGCAATTGGCGCACCGTGCTGATGCTGCTGGACATGGCCAAGGCCGGCGGTTGACAGGTCGTCTACGTGGCCGGAGCGCGTTTCCAGTCGAATGCCAGCTCTTCACGGAAGGCGAAGCGCTTGATGTGCTCGGCGACGACCGTTTCCAGGCGCTCGAGCGAGCCGGCTTCATCGGTCGTCACCGCAATGTGCAGCGCAGCCGGGTCGGCATCGAGAACCGTGCGGCCGAGCGTCAGATCGATGGTGCCGTGGTTCGGGTCGAATTCGACGGGAAACTTGTGCGCCCAATGTTTGCACAGCTGCTGCAGATAGCGGCTGGCATGTTCGGTGGCGACGTCGACATGGCTGGCCGGCATGAATGAATTCTCCTTGGGAATGCGGACGCAAAAACCGAACCAGGGCCCGCCTGCGTCCGTTCAAGATGGCGTGATCGGTTACCAGCTGCCGGTGTTCGGCATCGACGCCCACGGCTCGGCCTTCGGCTTGGCCGGACCTTTCTGCAACAGCTCGATCGAGATGCCGTCCGGCGATTTGACGAACGCCATGTTGCCGTCGCGCGGCGGCCGGTTGATGGTAACGCCATTGTCCATCAGCCGCTGACAGGTGGCGTAGATATCGTCGACCTCATAGGCGAGATGGCCGAAATTGCGGCCGCCCTTGTAGTCTTCCGGGTCCCAATTGAAGGTGAGCTCGACCAGCGGCGCTTTCTCGCTGATGCCGCTCTGCTCGTCTTCGGGGGCGGCGAGGAAGATCAGCGTGTAGCGGCCCTGCTCGTTTTCATGGCGGCGCACCTCCTTGAGGCCAAGCTTGTTGCAGTAGAAATCGAGCGAAGCATCGATGTCGGCGACGCGGACCATGGTGTGCAGATAGCGCATGATTTCCTCCTTATGTTGCGTTGCGGCGCAACATAGGGGCGGCCCGGCCAAAGGGCAATTGGCCACGCTTGCCGGCGCCGGCAAACGGCAAATCCGCTATTCCTGTACGGAACCGTGAAAAAAGGCACGTCAGGTCTTGCACACACCGGAAGCCGCGGTGTTAATCTGATACCAAGAATCAGTTGCGGTGTTTGTTGAAAAAAGGGGGCGTTCTTATGGGGGAAAAGGCCTCTTTCATGGGGCGGGACGGGGCCGGTAACGATGCGTTGAAGCGGGATGAGAGCGCCGATACGGCCGATCTCATCGAAATCGCCGGCGCCATCAAATGGTTCGACGTGGCCAAGGGCTACGGTTTCATCCTTCCCGATGATGGTACTTCGGGCGACATCCTCCTCCATGTGACATGCCTTCGAAAGGACGGTTTTCAGACCGCCCTGGAAGGCGCCCGTGTCGTCTGCCTGGTCAAGCAGGGCGAGCGCGGGTTGCAGGCCTTCCGCGTGCTCTCGATGGATGTCACCACGGCGGTGCATCCGGCGGAGCTGCAGGAGCAGCGCACCCATGTCGCGGTGACGCCGGAAAGCGGCCTCGAACGGGCGCTGGTCAAATGGTTCAACCGCACCAAGGGGTTCGGCTTTCTGACCCGGGGCGAGGGCACCGAGGACATTTTCGTCCACATGGAGACGCTGCGCCGCTACGGCATCACCGAACTCCGGCCGGGCCAGGTGGTGCTGGTCCGCTTCGGACGCGGCGACAAAGGCCTTATGGCTGCCGAAATTCACCCCGATATGGGTACCTTGCCGGTCTCGCATTAGTTCCGGCCGAGGATTTCATATGGCTCACAGCAACCGGCTGACGGCGGGCGCGCTCTGCGCCGGGATTTTCCTCATCGTCGCCGCAAGTGCGTTCTTCTATTTTCAGCAACCGAGTTCCGCCGACGGCAAGGCGATGATCCTTCCCGTCGACCCGGCGCCGCTGGTCGCGGTGACAAAGGCCGGCGAGCGTTCTTTTTCCGTGGAAATCGCCGACACGCCCGCCGAGCGCGAAGCCGGGCTGATGTTCCGCCGGCACATGGCCGACAATCACGGCATGCTGTTCGTGTTCGGCGCGCCGCAGGATGTGAGTTTCTGGATGAAGAACACGCCGATGCCGCTCGACCTGATCTTCGTCGGACAGGACGGCCGGATCCGGGCGATCGAGCAAGGCGAGCCGCAGTCGGAGGCGATCATCTCGCCGGACGAACCGGTGCGCTTCGTGCTCGAGCTCAAGGCGGGCACGGCCGCCAAAAAGGGCATTAAGGACGGCGACCTGCTGCGCCATCCGGCCATCGGCACGGCGCCGGGGCCGGCCATGCCGCCGCCCGACAAGGGCGATGCGCCGAGTGTCGATTCCGACTGAGCGGGCAGGATCTTCAGCCGATGCAGTTCTTCTCACATGACGGTTTCGACCTTGCTTTCCTTGACCGCCAGCCGGCATCGGGGCAGGGCGATCCGGTGCTGATGATCCACGGCTTTGCCTCGAGCCATTACGTCAACTGGGTGTCACCCGGCTGGTTCAAGACGCTGAACGACGCCGGCTATCGTGCGATCGCCTTCGATAATCGCGGCCATGGCTCGTCGTCGAAGAGCTATGACGAAGCTGACTACACGCCGGCAAAAATGGCGTCGGACGCGGCAGCGCTTTTGAACCATCTCGGCATCGAACGCGCTCATGTCATGGGTTACTCGATGGGCGCGCGCATATCGGCCTTCCTGGCGCTCTCCGACCCGGATAAGGTGGCGACGCTGGTCTTCGGCGGTCTCGGCATCGGCATGGTCGACGGCGTCGGCGATTGGGATCCGATAGCCAACGCCCTTCTGGCCGACGATCCGTCAGGCACCAGCGATCCGCGCGGCCGCTCGTTCCGCGCCTTCGCCGATCAGACCCGCAGCGATCGCCGCGCGCTCGCCGCCTGCATCGCCACCTCGCGCGAATTGCTGAGCGAGGCCGACATTGCCCGCATTGCCCAGCCGACCTTGATTGCGGTGGGAACCAAGGACGACATCGGCGGCTCGCCGGATGAACTCGCCGCCCTGATGCCGAACGCCAGGGCTTTTCACATCGAAGGCCGCGACCATATGCTGGCGGTCGGCGACAAGACCTTCAAGCAGCGCGTGCTGGAGTTTTATGCCGAGCATCGGTTTTGATGGATGGCTCCCCAAAAGCGGCCATTGGGCCTGAAGCTGGGGTTCTTAGCGGTTTTGCAACGATACGGGAGTAACTAAGCGTGACGCGTGGATCGGTTCAAACCCGCAACGCGCTGAACGAGGGGCAGGGGGTACGATGGCACAATGGGGAAGAAGCGACGCCGCTTTGCTGGGCGTCGTTGCGAAAAGCAGGTTCGGCGAATGGTCCGTTGTTCTAGCGCTGGCTGCATTGGTGGCAGGCGCGATGGCGATCACCGCGTTGATGGCAATGCCCAGCGACGCGTCCGTGCTTATCCAGCACAGTGTGACAGGCTTCTTCATGGCGGTATTTTTCCTGGTCGGGCCATTGGCGCATCTTACCGGCGCGGTCTTCGGGCTGATGGCGCTGGGTCGTCCAAACGACAATCGTTTGCTCGGCCTGGCTGGCATCGTGGTCAACGGCGCGTCGCTTGCCGCCGGGGTGTTTATGCTGTGGGCCATGGCATCGACCATAGGCGCGTTTACGTGATTTCGGGCAAATCTTCCGGACGCAAGTGGCCGACGCGTCGGGCTACGATCGGCGCGGGCTGTGCCCCAGCGCCGTGAGCGAGCGCGCCATGTTATGCCGGGCCTGGGTTTCGAAGCGCCGGCGGAATTCCTCGCTGTGGAAGATATGCGGACGCGCGAGGAAGCCCTCTAGCACTGCGGCACGGCCGGCCCGCCACATCGGCTCATCGACCCACTTATATTCGCGGCGGACCGCCTGTTCATAAGCGTCGAACGCCTCGGGCGCAGCACCCAGGATCGCCAGGTCCATGTCGAGGAACAGCGCCGCGTCGCGAACCGAATGCTGGTCGCCAAGGGGCGGCAATTCGTGGCCGGCGGTGGCAGTGATCATCGCCGCGATGTGGCCGAGGCGTTGTGCATCGGCGCGACCGGCGAGCTTTTCCTCGGCAAGTGCGGCACTTCTCGCCTCATTGTCCTTGGCGCGGCTGTCGTAGATCGCGTCGTGAAACCAGATCGCTGCCTCGACTGCTTCAGGATCATGCAACAACGCCTTGTAATCATTGGCCAGCGCCAGCATCGCCTCGATGTGGCCAAGGTCGTGGTAGTGGCGATCTTCGGCCTCATAGAGCGCGGAAAGCTCGCGCTTCAGGGTCTCGTCCATCAAGGTTGCGTTTTCCATGGCTGCTTGAAATTCCGCCAACCAAATCCATTTCACCAAGCACTAAGGAAAATTGAGTTCACCCGTGCTATGATCTGGCTTATAGGTGCGGCCGGAGAATAGGCAAGCCGCCAACCGAGACATTGGATGGCCGAGACATTGGATGGCCGGAGACATCAGATGAACAGCGTTACGATTTCCCGTCCCACCAGGGTGCAGCCGGTAGATCCGATCTGGCGTTCGATCCGCGACGAAGCGATGGAAGCGGTCAACCGCGATCCGCTGCTGGCGGCGTTCCTCTATTCGACCATCCTCAATCAGGAAAACCTGGAAGAAGCGGTCATTCACCGGCTGGCCGAGCGCCTCGCCCACCAGGACATCGGCTCCGACCTCATCCGCCAGACGTTCAAGGCGATGGCGGCCGACGACAAGGACTGGTCGACGACGGTGCGCGTCGATATCCAGGCCTATTACGACCGTGATCCGGCATGCGACCGCTTCATCATGCCGGTGCTCTACTTCAAGGGTTTTCACGCCATCCAGACGCACCGGCTGGCGCATTGGCTGTGGAACCAGGGCCGTCAGGACTTCGCGCTGTATTTGCAGAGCCGGTCGTCCTCGGTGTTCCAGACCGACATCAATCCGGCTGCCCGCATCGGCAAGGGCATCTTCCTCGACCACGCCACCGGCCTCGTCGTCGGCCAGACGGCGGTGATCGAGGACGACGTGTCAATCCTGCACGGCGTGACGCTGGGCGGCACCGGCAAAGCCGGCGGCGACCGCCATCCCAAGATCCGCTACGGCGTGCTGATCGGCGCCGGCGCCAAGATCCTCGGCAACATCGAGATCGGCCATTGCTCGAAGATCGCGGCCGGCTCGGTGGTGCTGTCGCCGGTACCGCACAACAAGACGGTTGCCGGCGTGCCGGCCCGCGTCGTCGGCGAGACCGGCTGCGACCAGCCTTCGCGGCAGATGGACCAGCTGTTGCCATCGCAGACGATGGACCACGTCGTCAGCTTCGACATCTGAGTGCTCGGGCAGGGGCTTGTCACGTCGGACCAACTATCGATGTCGGCGCCGCAGCACAAACCTGAGGCGATTGCCCCTGTTCTCTCGCCGGCTTGCCTTTACATGGCCATTGTCGACGTGCCAGAAGCGCGCTCAAACGAAGAAGCCGACGATCGGAGAAGACTGTTGAAGCCGGACGAAATCAGAAAGCTGGACGCCTATTTCAAGCGCACCTTCCAGAACCCTAAACTCGAAGTGAAGGCGCGGCCGCGCAAGGAAGATTCGGCCGAGGTCTATGTCGGCGACGAGTTCCTCGGCATCGTCTTCAAGGACGAGGACGATGGGGACTATAATTTCTCGATGGCGATCCTCGACATCGATCTGGCCTGAGCTGGGAGTTTAGCTGGCCGCTACGCCTCAAGTGCTGCGGCGGTACGGAACCTTGCAGGACGCCGGTGGGACAGCGCCCCCTCTGGCCTGCCAGCCATCTCCCCCACGAAGGGGGAGATTGGCAGCCTCGGCGCTGCGCTCTTCCTGCAACATTGGAGATTGGCGAAAGCCAAGATGACGGCCGATCTCCCCCCTCGTGGGGGAGATGTCCGGCAGGACAGAGAGGGGCGCGAAGGATCGCTACGGAATGGCTCGTTTCGTTGCTTATCGCCCGGTCTTCTGCACACGCGCTGCTTCGGCAGAAATCGCCGCGTCGAGCCCCTGCCAGTCGCCCAGGAATTCCCGGGGGAAGCGGTAGGTGAGGCTGAGATTGTCGCCGACCAGGATGTCGCGTTCGCAGGGCGCCAGCGATTCGTCCGCGCTCGGGCCGCTCAGGCAGCGTGCGACGAACGGATCCTCGCCGGGGCGATCGGCGACCGCCAGCACTTCGTTGAGATAGCCTGATTTTTCGCTGAAGGCGTAAAGCGTGGTGCCGCCAGGGCCGGGCGTACCCGGCTTGGCGATCAGCGCGCTGTAGATCGGCGCGAAGCGGCCGCTCATGTCGCGCGACATCATCTGCGGCTCGAACGACAGGAAGACGATGTCCTTGCTGGGTCCGGTGTGGTTGAAGTCGTTGCGGGCAGCCTCGCTGTAGCCATCCATCTCGGGATAGCGCAGATAGAGGTCGAGTCGCGAGGCGATGCCGTCGCGCCGGGCCTGGGCAAAGCGGATGACATTGGCCGGCACGGCGATGACGTTGTTGCCGATGACGACCCTGTGGACCGTGGTGTCGTCGGTGTACCCGGCCATGGCGATCGAGCGGCCGAACCATTTGCCGCCGAGGCTGATCGCCACCGAAACCAGCGCCAGCGTCGCGAATGCATAAAACACCCGCCTCATCAGCGTCGAATCGACGACGCTGAGTTGCGGGCCCTCAGTGGCGGCTGCCTGCTTCATCACAATCCTCGTTTGCCGTGCCATCGGGTGTGCCTGAACGGCACATCTCGGCGCGGCACGGCTCTTGCTTCGCAGCTTTGCGGGCGACTGTGCGATTTCATGGTAAACGGAGGGTAAAGATGGGCCCCGTCGAACAAATCATATTCAGTTTTATGGCTGGGCTGACGGCTTGCGGCCTGGCCGGATCGGCGATGGAGCTGATCGCCGGCCGCAGGCTTGCCTTCGTCCAGCCTTATGTATCGTCGAAGCACATGCTGCGCTCACTCGCCGCAACGGCTTGCGCCGGGCCGCTGATGTTCGCCAACGAGGCGCTGGACGCCTGGCGCGAGCGTCGCATCTCGGTGCTGGGGCTGATCTCCTGCGGCTGTACGGCGACCATCTGGGCACTGGCGCTGGGCATGGTGGTGATCGCCATTGCGTCCTGGGCGGCTTCGCTTCTAGGGTCTGGCAGCTTGTCGGTGTGAGACGATCTGGAGACAGCAATGCCGATCTACGCGATTGACGGAAAAGCGCCCGCCTTCGACGACGCCGACAGCAACTGGATCGCGCCCGATGCCACCCTGATCGGCAATATCAGGATTGGCCGCAATGCCGGCTTCTGGTTCGGCGTCGTCGTCCGCGGCGACGACGAGCCGATCGTCGTCGGCGCCGACACAAACGTGCAGGAGCACACAATCATGCACACCGACGCCGGCTTTCCGCTGACCGTCGGCCAAGGCTGCACGATCGGCCACCGTGCCTTGCTGCACGGATGCACGATCGGCGACAACAGCCTGATCGGCATGGGCGCCATCGTGCTGAATGGGGCGAAGATCGGCAACAACTCGCTGGTCGGTGCCGGCGCGCTGGTCACCGAAGGCAAGCAATTTCCCGACAATTCGCTGATCGTCGGCTCGCCCGCGCGCGTCGTCAGGATGCTCGACGAGGACGCAGTCGCCAGGCTGCGCGCCTCGGCCGCGCATTATGTGGCAAACGGCAGGCGGTTCAGGGCGGGGCTGAAGAAGGTCTAGCCGACCCGGAAATGGCGGAGCCGGGCCTTAAGATACCGAAGCATAACCCCTTCCAAGTCAAACCGGCTGGGCGGTCGGCCGGAACAAGATCTCGTTGATATCGACGTCGTCGGGCTCGTTGATCGCGAAGGCGACCGTTCGGGCAAACGTATCTGGCCCCACGGCGATCTTGCTCACGAAGTCCCTGGTCCCCTGCTGGATATCCTTCTCGCTGATATGCTCGAGCAACTCTGTGCTGACAGAGCCTGGCGAGATCACCGTGGTGCGGATATTGTAGGGTTTCACCTCTTTCCGCAGACCCTCGGATAGCGCACGCACCGCGAACTTGGTGGCGCAATAGACCGCCGCACCCAGGTCGACCACATGGCCGTATACGGACGAGACATTGATAATGTGCCCCGATCGCTGCTCCTTCATGTACGGAAGCGCGGCCGCGATGCCGTAAAGGACGCCCTTGATGTTGACGTCGATCATCCGGTCCCATTCGTCGACCTTGAGCCGTTCGAGCGGGGCCAACGGCATGAGGCCCGCATTGTTGAGCATCACGTCGATGCGGCCGAATTCCCGGACCGCCGTGTTCACCAGATTCTGGACCTGGCCGGCGTCGGTGACGTCGGTAGTAACGGCCTTGGCTTTGTGCCCAGCGGCGGTCAGTTCCTGGACAAGGGCGTCGATGCGGTGTGACCGCCGTGCACCCAGGACCACGGAAGCGCCTCGTGCGGCAAGATGGCGTGCCGTCGCTTCACCGAGGCCACTGCTGGCACCGGTGATGACGACGACCTTGTTCTCGATTCCTTTGGACATGAGATTCTCCTAGACAAGAATTGAAAGAGTTCAGGTGCGGGGGCCGGCCGAGGCGGCGAGCAAGGCCGAGCCCGTGAGCAGGACGGCGGCGAGAAGGAAGGCGCTCCACCAGCCGGCCACGTCGAACAGCAGGCCTCCTGCAATAGCGCCGCCTGCGATCGCGAACTGGATCAGGGCGACCTGGAGTCCGCCCCCGGCCTCCAGGTCTTCAGGGATGAGCGTGCTCATCCAGGTGTTCCACGCCACCGGGATCGGGGTAGCGAACAGTCCCCAAAGAACCAGCAGGCCGGCCGTGGCGCGTGCAAACGGTCCAAAGGCAATCAGCAGTAGAGCGAAGACCGCGAGTGCACTCGGCAGCCCGATCAGCACGGCTGTGAGGTGCTGCCGGAGTATGAAGCCGACAATCGACAGTCCCGCCACGCCACCGAGGCCGACGCCCAATAGAGCCAGTGAGAGGGTGTTGACCTCAAGGCCCGTCACGTTTTCCAGAAACGGCCGCAGATAGATCGAGAGCGCGTTCTGCCCGATGAAAGCGAGCCCGGTCGCGCCCATGCCGATGGCGAATCTGCGATTCCGCAGCAGGCCGAACATGCTCGACACCGAGGCGATCTCTATCGGCGGCATCTTCGGGAGAACGGCCAACTGCCACACGAGCGCCGCAAGGCCGATGGGGACAGTGACGAAAAAGGTTCCCCGCCATCCGATCAGCGATCCGAGGAAGCTGCCGACGGGCGCGGCGATCACCAATGCGAAGGCAGTGCCACCCTGGAGCAAGGCAATGGCCTTGGGCAGGTCGGGTCCCGCGGCCAGGCGGGCCAGAATGGCCGTCGACAGTGACCAGAAACCGCCAATCGCGATGCCCACCAGCGCCCGCCCGGCCAGGAAGACCAGGAAGTTGGGAGCAAGCGCCACCGCCAGGCTCGATGCGGCCAGCACTGCCGTATAGACCACAACCACCGTCCGTCGATCGACGTTTCGCAACAGCGAGTTGCCGAAGAGGCTGGTAACCACGGCGAAGAATCCGGATACCGCGATTGCCTGGCCTGCCTGACCCTCGGAGACGGCCAGATCCTGAGCGATCGGGGTGAGCAGGCTCACCGGGAGGAACTCCAGTCCGACCAGAAGGAAGGTCAGCAGCGACAGGCAGACCACCGCAGACCATGGGGTCGTCCCGCTGTCAGCAGCAGTGGCCTCGTCCAGCACGAAATCGATGGTCATAAGGCAGTCTCCTGTCCGTTCCCGAACTAAGTAGTCGGGCTGGCCAAATGCGACTAGCGGGTATAATTTTGATGTGGTTGTGAATGAGGCTCATCAATGCCACGCGACGAGTTCGCCGAAATGCGCGCGTTCCTGGAGATCACCCGGACGCGGAGCTTCACCCGAGCAGCCGCCAAGCTCGGGGTCACTCCTTCGGCCCTTAGCCACACCATCAAGTCGCTGGAGTCGCGGCTTGGCGTCCGTCTTCTGTCTCGCACCACGCGCGACGTGGCCCCGACGGCGGCCGGTCAACGCCTCAAGGAAGGCATCGAACCGCATTTCGAAGGCATCGCGGCTGAGGTCAGCGCTCTCGGCGTCCTTCGCGACAGGCCGTCCGGCAACATTCGCCTGGTGTGCACCGACGATTCGGTCGACATTGTCTTCCGCACCCGGCTGCCAAAGTTCCTGAGCGACTTCCCCGATATCAATGTCGAGTTGGTGGTCGACAACGCCTTCACCAACATCGTCGAGCGCCAGTTCGATGCCGGCGTGCGTCTGGGCGAGTCCATTGCCCGGGATATGGTAGCCGTGCGCATCGGAGCCGACGTGACCTACACTGTGGTCGGCTCACCCCATTACTTCGCCCACCGGACACCGCCGGAGACGCCGCAGGAGCTGACCGACCATAACTGCATCAACTACCGGCTGCCGACGTCAGGATCGGTCTATGCCTGGGAATTGCGGGAAGGAGCGCGCGAGTTCAGTGCTCGGGTCGAGGGGCAACTGACGCTTAACAACATGGGGCCGGCGATCCAGGCCGCGCTTGACGGAGTGGGCTTGGCCTATCTGCCGCGCGAACTCGTCCTTCCACACATTGAGAGTGGCCTTCTCCAAGAAGTCCTGACCAAATGGTGCCCAACGTTCCAGGGTTACCACCTGTACTATCCAAGCCGGCGCCATCCCTCTCCGGCGTTTTCCGCCTTTGTCGACGCGTTCCGTATCAGGGGCAAGTAACAGCGTTTCGACGTCAAACGGGAGCTCGTATCCCACAAACGATCGTGAGACAGCTTGGATGACGAAGCGCAGTTGGAGGCAAAGCCGAGATAACTTTATCGAGATGTGTTCCGCCAAAAATGGTGGAGCCGGCCCGGGGACGGGGCCGGCTCCTTAAACCCGGTCGTTGGGGACGGGGAGGGTGGGGACTCGACCGGGTTTCTCCTCAAGCGCGAAGTCATGCGACGCACTTAACCTCTGCTTTATGCATGTCGTTATCCCAAAACCGCTACGCGCTTTTGGGCGACATGCCTTGGCGTCCTCAGCGGACGCTGGCGACCGCGTCGGAGCGGCCGTCGTTGATCGTCACCCAGGCGCCGGAATTCCGCTCGGACTGGCGCTTCAGGTAGGTGTAGCCGGTATTGGTCCAGGACAGCACCTTGGGCTGGAGATTGTCGAGGATGAACTCGCCAAGGCTGGTGCGCACGGTCAGCACCGCATGGCCGTCGCCATTGCGCTGGCGCACCACCGTCATCAGCAGATCGCCGGCCGGCACGCCGATGCTCATCAGCTCGCGGCGCTTTTCCAGCGCATAGTCCTCGCAGTCGCCGAAGCCGCTATTGGGAAAAGACCAGACTTCCTCCTTGCCCCACATTTCCATGTCGGTGCGCGGCGCGACCCTGCTGTTGACCGAATTATTGATCTTGACGATCGTCGCCCACAGCTTGCGGGTCAGCTCGACGGGCGCCCGGCCAGGCGTCCTCTGATTGCATTCCTGCGGAAGCTGCTGGCACATTTCGTAGTGTCCGACCGGCTGCGTGGTGCGGCCGCCGGTGTGCATGAAGGCCGGCTCCGCCGCGTTTACAGTCCCCCAACCGAAAAGCTGCATCGCTATTGCCGCCAGCAACAGCTTGCCCCTCATCCTGTTCATTATTCAGTCTCCCCGTTTGAGGAGACAATGACACGGCTGGATTTATTTGACGCAAAAGCGCGAAGTAGACATTAAGTAAAACGCCGATAGAATAAACATAAAATTTGACGCAATTGAATATAGAATTGTTTAAGGATTCCAGCCGGGCATGTTCCCATGCTTCGTCGCACCGTTCGAACAACTGGGATGGCGGGACAGAGGGGGCGCGAAGGATCGCCAGCCTCTCTTCCCGATAGTGCTAACGCTTCCGCGTCAGCCGCGCGATGAGCTGAATTCGGTATCGAGCGTTTCCGGCCGCTGGATGACGGCGAACTCTATGGCGACGCCATCTTCGAAATGCCGCACTATCTGGCCGCGCATGGTGCCCAGCGTCACCTGGACGCCGATGGCCGGCTTGACGTCGATCTCGATCGCCGCGCCCGACAGCGACAGGTCGATGATGCGGCACTGGT
Source organism: Mesorhizobium sp. M0664 (assembly GCF_040320565.1). Lineage (NCBI taxonomy): Bacteria > Pseudomonadati > Pseudomonadota > Alphaproteobacteria > Hyphomicrobiales > Phyllobacteriaceae > Mesorhizobium > Mesorhizobium sp. M0664. The sequence goes on along the minus strand of NZ_JAMYPW010000066.1, from coordinate 5,513 downwards.
ACTGGCGTCCGTCGGCAAGCTGCAGCACGCTCGTCGGGTTGCGCGGTGCGACGCGTTCATGGCGGCGGTCTTCCGGCAGGTCGAGCTCGTGCTTGTTGGCAAGCCAGGTCAGTTGCGCGGCGAGCTTGTCCCTCTTGCGCTCCGACGCGATGACGGTCATCGCAAAGCCATCCTGCAGCGTGCGGGTGATGACGCCTTCAATGCGGCCGATGTGATCGATATAGGCAATGACCTTTTCGCCAGCCAGGCCGGCGCGCTCGGTGCGCAGCGCAACGTTGCCGGGCGACATGTCGACCACCTGGCAGGGATGTTCGGTGCGGTCTTCCAGCATGAAGCGTCCGTAAATTTTCACGCGGACGCGCTGAAAGTTACGCCTTTCAGCTTGGGACGGCGCATGGTCGACCGCCGCTGACCTCATCACTGCCATACCCCGTTCGGCATTCCGCGCATGGATGCGGGGAATTTCAGCGGAAAACTACAACAAAGCAGGTTAACAAAGGGGAAAGCCCGGCGCCATTGCTTTAAGCTTTAGGCATCATTCCTCGCGTCCGCCGTCGAAGACGACCAGGTGACGGATGCGGCGGGCCTGGCCGAGCGCCGAAATCGTCTCGGGCGGGTCGAATTCCGACGGGGCGAGCGAGGGAACCTCTATCGCCGGCCGGTTCCCCGGGAACATCGGCTCCTTGTCGGGATCGACGACGCGGATCGAATCGATCAGCGCGTCGAGAACCGGGTCGGCGCCCAGCCAGAAGGGCTTTTCGACGGCACTTATAACACCGAGGCAACGCGGGCTCTCGACACCGCCGTCGAGCGGCAGCGCGAGCAGCTCGAACCTGTTGGAACGGCCGCTGCGGCTGAAACCCTCGTAGGTGATGAGCACCACCGATTTCAGGTCGAAGACGCCATCGGTCAGCTTCGAAATCAGCCGCTGGTCCTTCTCGCGCCACAGCGAAGGGAATGAAAACCCCTTGAGTTCGCGGCCATAGACCGCGCAGAGCCTGGTGCCGGCCAGCCGGAACACCGCTTCGCCGCGCGTGTCCTTTTCCAGGATGAACGTGTCGGCCAGCAGCGACTTGATGTCGGCGGGTTCGACTTCCGAGCGCTTCGGGGCAGGGCGTCCGTCACGCAACCGGTTCCAATAATGGAACAGCGTGATCGATCCGGTCTGGTTCATGCTAATGCTGCTCCGCGCATTCTGTCTTCTGATGTCCCATCGGTGAACAGAAGGGCGCCCTCCGAAGACCTACATGCGTTGCGGAGCAGGATGCGTGCCAGCATCGTTAATACTTGTTCACGGGTCGGGGCGGTTAAGGTTAACAACTGGTTTACGTTGCGCGCCGGCCAGGCCTGTGGCACACCAAAACCACTCCAGAAGCGGTCGTTTTGCGACGATCGGCAGCACTTCAGTCAAGAGTTCAGGGGGAGCAAGGGGGCTCGACCAGCCGTTCAAGGGAAACCTTGGACGGCTTCTTTTTTTGATTCGGGGCTGCTGATTCGCCGTTTGTGATTCGGTTGGCCGTGATCTACATGCTCGCCAAGTCCAATCCAGCGACTGAGTGCAAGCCATATGAGCGACCCAGAAAGCCCACCGGAGATCGAGCAGGGTCAGGGTGGGCCTGCCGCCCGCGAACCGGAGCAGCGCCGCGAACCGGTGTTCAACCTGCCGCCCGTGGTGCTGGCGGTGATCGGCATCTGCGTCGCGGTCCATCTGATCCGGGTCTATTGGCTGACCGACGACCAGGACTTCGAACTGCTTGTCCGGGCTGCCTTTGTCCCCATCCGCTATTCGGGCCGCTTCGATCTGGATTTCTTCGCGTTTTCGAGCCCCTTTACCTATGCCTTCCTGCATGGCGGCTTTGCCCATCTTGCCATCAACATGGTGTGGCTCGCGGCCTTCGGCTCACCGTTGGCCAACCGCTTCGGCGCGCTGCGCTTCAGCCTGTTCTTCGCCGCGACCGGACTGGCGGCGGTGGCGTTGTTCTGGGCCATGCACCCGCTTGGCGAGGCGCCGCTGGTCGGCGCCTCCGGCGCGATTTCCGGCATGATGGGCGCGGCGGCACGCTACGGCTTCCGCATCGACCGATCGTCGGGCAAGGCCGCCTTCGCCGGCCAGCCTTTGCCGATGGCGGCGGTGCTGCGCTCGCGCGGCGTCGTCACCTTTCTCGCCATGTGGATGGTGATCAACCTCGCGACCGGCCTCTTCGGCCTGGCGCCTGGCATTGACGGCCAGATCGCCTGGGAAGCCCATATTGGCGGCTTTCTTGCCGGCTTTTTCGGCCTGCGGTTTTTTGATCGGCGAGAGCAGGTGCCCCGGCAGGCGGACGAGCCGGAGACCTGAGACGACCGCACTTGAAATGCAACCGTTCGCGGCGCACCATGTTCATCCCAGGGCAAGCCGGCCAGGGCAGGAGCCGGCAGGAAATGCAGAGGAGGACGCCATGACTGTTAAGGCAATTCTCGAGGCAAAAGGCCACGACGTGGTGACGCTCGGGCCGAACGAAAAGCTCAGCGAAGCCATCCGCATGCTTTCCGAACACAGGATCGGCGCGCTGGTCATCACCAACGGCGATCACAAGATCGTCGGCATTCTTTCCGAGCGCGATGTGGTGCGGGTTCTCGCCAAAGAGGGGGCGGCGGCGCTCGACCTTGCCGTCCGCTCGGCGATGACGCCCAAGGTGAAGATCTGCAATGAGAACCACACCGTCAACGAGGTCATGGAGATCATGACCAAGGGCCGCTTCCGCCATCTGCCGGTGGAAAAGAACGGGCTGCTCGACGGCATCGTGTCGATCGGCGACGTGGTCAAGCGGCGCATCGAGGATGTCGAGCGCGAGGCCGAGGAGATCAGGGCCTATATCGCCACGGCATAGGTGACGGCGGCCGGGTTGCCGGCAGGTCGATTTTTCAAGCTGCTATCGCAGTTCGTCGCGGCAGGTGCGGGCCTGTGCCGCGTCGGCGCCTGCGGCTTTGCGCTTGTCTCTTTTGGCGGTTTGCACTAGCGAAGTTGCACAGCAAAATATGCGTTCTCGCATATCCGCAATTTCAGTATGCAGGCCCTTATGAGCATTATCGACACCCGCACGCCCGACGCCAAGCGCCTGGTTCCCGGCGCCACCGGCGACTGGGAGATCATCATCGGCCTCGAGGTCCACGCGCAGGTGACCTCGCAGGCAAAGCTGTTTTCCGGCGCCTCGACCATTTTCGGCGCCGCGCCCAACGCCAATGTCAGCCTGGTCGACGCGGCGATGCCCGGCATGCTGCCGGTCATCAACGAGGAATGCGTCAAGCAGGCGATCCGCACCGGGCTGGGCCTGAAGGCCGAGATCAACCACAAATCGGTCTTCGACAGGAAAAACTATTTCTATCCCGACCTGCCGCAGGGCTACCAGATCTCGCAGTTCAAGCAGCCGATCGTCGGCGAGGGGAAGGTGATCGTCTCGGTCGGCCCGGACCGGCAGGGCGAATTCGAGGACATCGAGGTCGGCATCGAGCGCCTGCATCTGGAGCAGGACGCCGGCAAGTCGATGCACGACCAGCATGCGACGATGTCCTATGTCGATCTCAACCGCTCCGGCGTGGCGCTGATGGAGATCGTCTCCAAGCCGGATATGCGCTCCGCCGATGAAGCCAAGGCCTATGTCACCAAGCTGCGCACCATCGTGCGCTACCTCGGCACGTGCGACGGCAATATGGACGAAGGCTCGCTGCGCGCCGACGTCAACGTCTCGGTGCGCCGGCCCGGCGGCGAATTCGGTACGCGCTGCGAGATCAAGAACGTCAACTCCATCCGTTTCATCGGCCAGGCCATCGAGTACGAGGCGCGCCGCCAGATTGCCATTCTCGAGGACGGCGGCAAGATCGACCAGGAAACGCGGCTGTTCGACGCCGTCAAGGGCGAGACGCGCTCAATGCGCACCAAGGAAGAGGCGCATGACTACCGCTATTTCCCTGATCCGGACCTTCTGCCCCTGGAATTCGACCAGGCCTATGTCGACGCGCTCGCCAAGGAATTGCCAGAACTGCCGGACGAAAAACGCGCCCGTTTCATGAAGGATTTTGGGCTCTCGGAATATAATGCCGACGTTCTGACGTCGGAGTTGGCAGATTCAGAATATTTCGAGAAGGTGTTGGAGGCTGTTCGCGCTGAGGGTGTGGCTGTTGAAGAAAAGCAAGGCGCTGGCCATACCGTCGCTCATGGAATTTCGAACATGATCGTCAACGAGGTGTTCGGTGCACTTAGAAACGCCGGCGTTGCTATCGGCGAATGCCCTATCTCACCCAGCCAGTTGGCTTCCATTGTCGTCCTGATGCGGGAAGGCACCATCTCCGGCAAGATCGCCAAGGATCTGTTCGAGATCGTCTGGAACGAGGGCGGCGATCCGCGTCAGCTGGTCGAAAGCCGCGGCATGAAGCAGGTCACCGATACCGGCGCCATCGAAAAGGCGGTGGACGAGGTGATCGCGGCCAACCCGGACAAGGTCGAACAGGCGCGCGCCAAGCCGACCATGGCCGGCTGGTTCGTCGGCCAGGTGATGAAGGCGACCGGCGGCAAGGCCAATCCACAGGCGGTCAACGAGCTGGTCAAGGCCAGGCTCGGGATCGAGTAGGATGTTCGTCCGCACCGCCGGCGAGCGCGATCTTGCGGCGGTGCGCGCATTGCTGGTCGAGACATGGCATGCCACCTATGATGCCATCTACGGCGCGGCGCGGGTTACCGAAATCACCGATGAATGGCATTCGATCGCCGCGCTCAAGGCACGGCTGACGCGGCCCAACTCGGAGTTCCTGCTCGCCGATGACGGCAAAAGCATCGGCGGCATGGCTTTCGCCGCCGCCACCACGGATGCCAGGATCGTCATGCTGAACCAGCTTTACGTGCATCCGGCCTGGCAGAGGCAAGGCATCGGCCAGGCGCTGCTGGACGAGATCGAGGCCAGCTTTCCGGAGGCCCGGACGCTGCGCGTCAAGGTCGAGGAAGCAAATGCTCCGGCCGTCGCCTTTTACCGCTCGCGAGGGTTCTTGCCCGCCGGCAACACGGCCGATTGCGGCGGCGCCTCGGGCTTGCCGGCGCTGGTTTTGGAGAAGCAACTCGGATAGCTCGTTCGCCTGACGCTCAGTTGCGTTTCTCAGGCAGGTTGGAGCAGCCGGCAGCGAGAAACTCGCACGGCAGGCTGCCGCCGCCGCCCGACGTGTGCGGGGGCGTGGCGGCTTCGATTTTTTCCACCTCGTAATATTTCGAGGTGACGCCCCATTTTTTGACGCCCTGGCACGTCGAGCGCACGCCAACCTCCGTCGCCTTTGCCACAGTCTTGTAATAGGTGGTGATCCGGCAGGATTGGCTGACCGGCAGCGCGTTCGCCGGGCTCGTGACCGGCGGCAGGAAGTTCGGGAAGGCAAGCAGCGAGATTGCCGCAATGATCCTGACGGCGAGTTGTGTGCGTCAAGTTCTGCAAAATGGCGTGGCATTGCGTTGACGTCGGCGTGTCCGCCGCGCAGCCCCCGTGTTTAGCGGA
>NZ_JAMYPW010000065.1:0-26280 GCF_040320565.1 Mesorhizobium sp. M0664 | reverse complement strand
AGCGCCGAGACGGTTGAGGGGTGTTGGAAGAAATGAGGCGTCGGCGTTCCCTGGAACACCCCTCATCCGACCGAGCTTCGCTCGGTCACCTTCTCCCACAAGGGGAGAAGGGGTCACCAGCGTTGGAGTCCCCATGACAACCTTCCTCTTCGACGGCCCCGACACCGCCGCCATCACGGTCCTGCTCGCCCATGGCGCAGGCGCTCCTATGGACTCCCCCTCGCTGACAGCCACGGCAAAAGCGCTGGCCGAGGCCGGCTTCCGCGTCGCGCGCTTTGAATTCCACTACATGGCGGCTCGCCGCTACGGCCACCGCAAGCCGCCGCCGCGCGCCGAGACGGTTAACCCGGAATACGTCAAGGCGATCGCCGACCTCCGGGCGAAGGGCGTGAAGGGTCCGCTGATCATCGGCGGCAAGTCGATGGGCGGACGCGTCGCTTCGATGATCGCCGACGAGATGTTTTCGAATGGCGAGATCTCGGGCCTGCTTTGTCTCGGCTATCCCTTCCATCCACCGGGCAAACCGACGCAGCTTCGGACAAAACACCTCGCCGATCTCAAGACGCCGACATTGATCTTCCAGGGCACGCGCGACGAGTTCGGGACCAAAGACGAGGTCGCGAACTATGCACTGTCCGACGCAATCGAGATCTTCTGGCTGGAAGACGGCGACCATGATCTGAAGCCGCGCAAAAATATCTCCGGCTTCTCCACCGCCGATCATCTGAAGACGCTCGCTGATGCGGTGAAGGCGTGGACCGAACGCATCGTGCGCTGAAGCAGGCCGATGAAGATCGCCACCTTCAACGTCAACAACATCAACAGCCGGCTGCCGAACCTGCTCGCATGGCTGGCCGCCGCCAAACCCGACATCGCCTGCCTGCAGGAGCTCAAGGCGAGACAGACGCAGTTTCCGCGCACTGCGCTGGCGGCGGCCGGCTACGGCGCGGTTTGGGTCGGGCAGCCGACCTGGAACGGCGTCGCCATCCTTTCGCGTGGCGCAGAACCCGTTCTGACCCGCGAGGCGCTGCCCGGCGACGATAGCGATCAGCAGGCGCGCTACATCGAAGCTGCGGTCAACGGCATCGTCGTCGCCTGCCTCTACGCGCCGAACGGCAATCCGCAGCCCGGCCCGAAATTCCAGTACAAGCTCAACTGGCACGAAAGGCTGGAGGCGCATGCGGCGCAGTTGCTCGACACCGGCCTGCCGGTGGTGCTGGCCGGCGACTACAACATCGTGCCCGAGCCGCGCGACATTTACCCGACCCGCTCCTATGACGACAACGCGCTGGTCCAGCCGGAAAGCCGCGCATCGTTCCAGCGGCTGCTCGACCAGGGCTGGCTTGACGCGCTGCGCAAGAAGCACCCGAACGAGACGCTCTACACATTCTGGGACTATCGCCGCAACCGCTGGCCGCGCGATGCCGGCCTGCGCCTCGACCATATCTTGCTCAGTAAGAAGCTGTCGCGCCGGCTGGTAGCGGCGGGCATCGACCGCGACGTGCGCGGCGAGACCGGCGCCAGCGATCATGCGCCGGTCTGGGTGGAGTTGAAGTGAGGCACGGAGGCTGGCGCCGCCTTTCCGGGCGGCAACCAGTCAAGTTGGCCGCGCCGCTTCGCGGGCGAACGCCTCGATCAGAGGGGCGTATCCCTCGAGGTCGGGCTGCGTAGCGAAACTGTGGCTAGCGGCGGTCGAAGCCCAGGGCAGCTTTTCCGACGTGAAGACTTCGACGAAAGGCACGTACCATTGGTGCTGGTCCAGCATGGTCGCACGAACGTTGACGAAAAAGTCCAGGCCATGCGGGCGCGTGAACATCCAGTTCTTGCAATGCGGGCAATAGAGCTGCCGGTGCGGGCCGTGCAGGCCGCCGACCACCGGCTCGCCCTGGGTGACGGCGAAACCGTCGCTGGGCACGGCGATGGTCAGGGAATACGCGCTGGCGCTCAGCTTCTGGCAGCCGGCGCAGTGACACGCCATCGTCAGCAAGGGCGGGGCGCTGATGCGAAAGCGTATTCCGGCGCACAGGCAACCGCCGTCCCAAGGGAGCTTCCAATCGTCCATTGCTGGCCTCGCCTTAGCCTCTGCCAGCGATCTAGCGCGCGACCGGCCTCCCGGCAAACGCGGCGATGCCTGCGGCTGCTGCCGAAGGGCTGGGGTGGACTTGAGCCATCACCGACAGCCAGGCGCCGAGCGCCATCATTGCAGAGCGGATAGATGAACAGGTTTGCTGACAGGCTGCTTGCAGCCCTCATGATCGTGATCGGCACGGCTTGCTTCATCGAGGCGTATCTGGCGCTGGGCGAGGCGTGCTCGCGAGGTGCCGAACGGCCTCAGTTTCACCGCCGGCAGACCGGCAACCAGCTCGCCATGTTCGACAGCCAGTCCGGCCCGATCTATGCGGTTGCCTTTGCCGCGGGCGGCACGGTGCTGACCGGCGGCTACGACCGCAGCATCAGGGACTGGCCGGCTGGCGGCGCCGATAGGATGGTGCTTTTCGCCGGGGCGCCGGATTGATTGCGGGATATCCAATTTCGTCGCCGGGGCTTGGACACCCCACTGTTGCGCTGGGCAATCGCATTTGGATTCTTGCGAAGATGGACCCCCACCCTAACCCTCCCCACAAGGGGGAGGGAATGCTGCCGCGCGCCCTTACTTCCCCTTTGGCGCCGAAAGGCAGGCAATTTGCCGAGGTCAGTGCCAACGGAAGTCTCCCTCCCCCTTGTGGGGAGGGGTTAGGGGTGGGGTCCATCGTAGAGCGAAAGCCTCGGCTTTCCACCTGCGATAGCCCTGCCCCACGAGGGGGAGATCAGCAGCTCCAGCGTCGGCTTCGGCGCGTATACTTGACCCGCCTACCACCCACGCTATGCTCGCGTCCATGTCAGAGACCAGCCCCGCGGCCGCTGCGCCGCTCATCGTGATTGACCTTCAGACCGGCATGTTCGACGGTGTTGCCGAACCGCCGATCCATGATGCCGACGGCATCGTTGCCCGCACCCGCGCGCTGATCGAATGGGCGCGGCGCAGCGGGCGCAAAGTCGCCTTCATCAGGCATGACGGGCCGCAGGGCGATCCTCTGGCGCCGGGTGAGCCGGGCTGGCCGGTGTGGCCGGCGCTCGGCCAGGCCGAGGACGAGCCGACTTTCGCCAAGTGTGTCGGCGATGCGTTCAGCAATGCCGCCCTTGCAGAATGGGTGGCCGGGCAGGGCGCCGGCGAGGTCGTTCTGATCGGCGCGCAGACCGATTTCTGCGTGGCGGCCACGGTGAAGGGCGCCTTTGCAGCGGGCCTGGGCGTCACCGTGGTTTCCGACGCCCACAGCACGCTCGACGCGGCCAGCGAGACCGCCGCGGAGATCATCGCCCGGCACAATGCGGCATTTGCCGCCGCCGGGGTCAAGCTGGCGACGACAAAAGCCCTGACCGATAGCTGATCCGCCGGCTCATCCCTACGCCGTCAAAGCCTGATCCAGCCGGGAAGCAACTGGCGGGTTCAGACAATTTGGCGCGGGGCGCCTCACTACTGCGGGCTTCCGCCGGCGCGGTCTATCGCGTATTGGCGCAGGAACTCTCCTTTGGCCTTCCCCGGAAAACCATGATTCGTCTCGAAAGCATCAGCAAGCAGAACGGCAGGCAGATCGTCTTCATCGAAGCCTCCGCCGCGTTGCAGAAGGGCGAGAAGGTCGGGCTGGTCGGGCCTAACGGCGCCGGCAAGACGACGCTGTTTCGCATGATCAACGGCGAGGAGCAGCCCGACGAAGGCCAGGTCTCGGTCGATCGCGGCGTCACCATCGGCTATTTCAGCCAGGATGTCGGCGACATGGAAGGCCGCAGTGCGGTGGCCGAAGTGATGGACGGCGCCGGACCGGTCAGCGAAGTGGCGGCCGAGATGCGCGAGCTCGAGCACGCCATGGGCGACCCTGACCAGGCCGACCAGATGGACGAGATCATCGCCCGCTACGGCGAGGCGCAGCACCGCTTCGAGGAGCTCGACGGCTACGCGCTGGATGGCCGGGCGCGCGAGGTGCTGGACGGCCTCGGCTTCAGCCAGGAGATGATGGACGGCGACGTCGGCAAGCTGTCCGGCGGCTGGAAAATGCGCGTGGCACTGGCCAGGATCCTTTTGATGCGGCCCGACGCCATGCTGCTCGACGAGCCGAGCAACCATCTCGACCTGGAAAGCCTGATCTGGCTGGAGCAGTTCCTGAAGAACTATGACGGCGCGCTGCTGATGACCTCGCACGACCGCGAGTTCATGAACCGCATCGTCAACAAGGTGGTCGAGATCGACGGCGGTTCGCTGACTGCTTACTCCGGCAACTACGAATTCTACCAGCAGCAGCGGGCGATTGCCGACAGGCAGCAGCAGGCGCAGTTCGAGCGCCAGCAGGCGATGCTGGCCAAGGAGATCGCCTTCATCGAGCGCTTCAAGGCGCGTGCCTCGCATGCCGCCCAGGTACAGAGCCGGGTGAAGAAGCTGGACAAGATCGACCGGGTCGAGCCGCCCAAGCGCCGCCAGAAGGTATCGTTCGACTTCCAGCCGGCGCCGCGCTGCGGCGAGGACGTGGTGACGCTGAAGAACGTGCACAAGGGCTATGGCAGCCGCTCGATCTACGAGGGATTGGATTTTCAGGTGCGCCGCCGCGAGCGCTGGTGCATCATGGGCATCAACGGCGCCGGCAAGTCGACGCTGCTGAAGCTGGTCGCTGGCGCTTCCGAGCCGGACAATGGCACGGTGGCGCGCGGGCCCAGCGTCAAGATGGGCTATTTCGCCCAGCACGCCATGGAAGTGCTGGAGGGCGAGCGCACCGTGTTCCAGACGCTGGAAGATGCGTTTCCGCAGGCCGGCCAGGCGCCGCTCAGGGCGCTGGCCGGCTGCTTCGGCTTTTCCGGCGACGAGATCGAGAAGAAATGCCGCGTGCTGTCGGGCGGCGAGAAGGCGCGGCTGGTGATGGCGCTGATGCTGTTCGATCCGCCCAATTTGCTGGTGCTGGACGAGCCGACCAACCACCTCGACATCGCCACCAAGGAGATGCTGATCACGGCACTGTCGCAGTACGAGGGAACCATGCTGTTCGTCTCGCACGACCGCCATTTCCTGGCGGCGCTGTCGAACCGGGTGCTGGAACTGACGCCCGAGGGCATCCACACCTATGGCGGCGGCTATACCGAATATGTCGAGCGCACCGGGCAGGAGGCGCCGGGGTTGCGGAGCTGAGGCCGGCTCTGCCGCGCACGGTCACGTAGACGCTCGATTCCGGGGGCCAAGCACGAGGTGCTCAGCCATGTATCGCAATTTCGCGCAGCGGATCGCCGCCGTCGATGAACAGCCGGCCTTGCGCGGTCAACGCCGCCTTGAGCCGTCGCAGGGCAATTTTTCCTGCTTCGGGATGACGCCCGTCCAGCGCGCCGACGCGCACCGCAACGGCAATGTCGAAGTGCTTCTCATCGGCCTCCAACTCGAAATCCTCGATGGCGATCTGGCGAAGGCTCAGCCGGCCTGCCGCAATCTCGGCGCGCGAGGCGGCCCCGGCCTGCGCGATGGCCTTGGCTGAGCGGTCGATCGCCAGCACGTGCCCGCCGCCGATCCGGCGCGCGATCTCGCGCGCTGCAGCACCCGGTCCGCAGCCGATCTCCAGCACTCGCATGCCCTGCCGCAAAGGCAGCGCATTGACGATCTCCAAAAGCCTTGGCGACAAGTCGTTCGCCATACGCTGTTCTCCAGCTTTTTCACAATCCGAGATTAGCGACCGCGGCCGGCGACGGGAAGGCCGAGAGACGCGGGCATCGCCGATGTGTTCAGCTGGCATGTTCAGCTGGGTGCTGCTTGAGCAGGGGGCATGATCGACATCGAAGAGGCCGACGATCCGGTCTCGACCGCGGGCGACCGGGCGGGCCCGAGCGGCCCGGCGTCGTTGACCTGAGGGGTAGGGAGGGAACTGGCGCCGAGCCTAACCGGTTGGGGGGTAGATCACCGGCCGTTTATGTGTATACGCTCAAGCTAATATAAGAGCAAGCTAATGTTTTGCGTCAGCGATGTTGGACGATTGTTCTGATCATGGCCGGTTGTGGCTTCCTGCCGCGCCCTCCAATCCGGCCAAACACCGCTTATTGCCTTCAAGTCCTGGCTTCAATGCTGTACCCCGGCCCGAAATTCAAGGAGCCTGCGATGACCTCACATCCCGACATCCCCGACGCCAGCATGGCGGTCGATGCGGCCGGCGTGGCAGCCGATGACCGGCGCGCTCGCGAGGCGGATGCCGCATGGCGGGACGATGTTCGCGAGGGCGTGCGGCAGGTAGGCGATCTGGATTCGCTGCCGCTGTCGCCAGCCGAGCGGGCGGCGGCCAAAGCCGCGGCCACGCGCCACAAGGTTCGCATTCCCAAGGCCTATCTCGACCTGATCGACTGGAACGACCCCGCCGATCCGATACGGCTTCAGGTCATCCCGTCGCCCGACGAACTGGCAGAGCAGGAGGGCGAACTCGACGATCCGATCGCCGACCACGCCTTCAGTCCCGTGCCTAGATTGACGCATCGACATGCCGACCGGGTTCTGTTGTTCCCGACCTATCAATGCGCGGTCTATTGCCGGTTCTGCTTTCGCAAGGAGCAGCTGACCTCGATCGGCCGGGGTTTTTCGCGCGAGGCGCTGGAGCCGGCCTTCGCCTATATCGCGGCCCATCCGGAAATCCGCGAGGTGATCCTGACCGGCGGCGACCCGCTGTCGCTGCCGGACAGGGCGCTGGCGGAAATCCGCGCCCGTGTCGAGGCGATCCAGCATGTGCGGCTGTTGCGCATCCACACTCGCGTACCCGTCGCGCTGCCGTCGCGCGTCACCGGCGGGTTGATTCAAGCCTTGCAGGGCCGGCTGATAGTCACTGTCGTCACCCATTTCAACCATCCACGCGAAATCACGGAGGCGACCGAGCGGGCCTGCCGCACGTTGCGGCAGGGCGGCTTCGTGCTGCTGAACCAGAGCGTTCTGCTGAAAGGCGTGAACGATACGGTCGAGGTGCTGGAAGAGCTGTGCCGCGAGCTGATGTATCGCCTTGGCGTCAAACCCTATTACCTGCACCACGGCGATCTCGTGCGCGGCATGGCGCACCGGCGCACCACGATCGCCGCGGGCCAGGCGCTGGTCAGCGCCTTGCGTGCGCGCCTGTCGGGCATCTGCAATCCCGTCTACGTGCTGGACCTGCCGGACGGCGGAGGGAAAGTCCCGCTCGGCCCGTCCTATCTCGAGGCGCGCGAAGGGGAGACGTGGCGAATACGTGGGCTTGATGGGGCGGTGAGGGCGTATAGGGAGGTTGCTGGGGAGTAGGGGACGCGCAGCCGCTGTCCAAGCCAGCCCACCTTGGTGACCTGACATGCAGCCCTTCATCACGGAAGCATGCGTTAACTGCTGTTCTATTTGGTGCTTGCGCAATTGCTAAAATAGTGAAAACGTTGGCCCGGGGTAATGGGTTAGGGGAGTTCGTCCCGGCTGTTGCGAGTTTCGGGGCGGCGCAGAAAAGTCATGAACTTTCCACAGTTCCTGGTGGGGCTGACCACCACATCGTCCATCGTGGCGATCTCGACTTACTTTGCGACGGGTTCAATCTGGAAGACGCTGGCCTGGACGATCTTGACCTTGATCGTCATGCAGGTTGGATATTTCCTGTTCGTCGTCCGGTTGATCTACGGATCCGGGGCGAAAGGCGCGGCGGCAAAGCCGCGGCGTCTGAGGGCTGTGCCGCCGAACCGTCGAGGTCGCATTCAGCTTATGCAGTAATGTCCCATATAGATATCATGGTCTAGACAGGACATGTTCGGTTCTGGGAATGTGCGTTGGACGTTCCGCTAGTTTAGCCAACTAATATATATCGCCCAACTCATATCGTCGTTTTTGGGCTAGCGGGAAAACCTGCCTGCTGCTTGTACGACTGTGCCTAAGGCCACATTTTACAACCGGCTGGCAAGCTCCCTTTCGTTGATGCAGCCTAAATCCGGCTGGTGTTTTCGATGGGCGGTTGAGGCTATAAAGCCGTTCACCCGGGCGGCATCGAGATGCATTTCGGCCGGTCGAGAGGGTTGTGGTGATCGACGGAACGCCAAACGTGATCTTGCTGATCGGCAGCGCCCCCGATGTCGTGCGTTGCGCCGCCTGGCCCAAGCAGGCCTTCGGCAAGATCGTCGCCATCAACAACGCCTGGCGCGTGCGGCCCGACTGGGATTTCCTGGTCCATGCCGGCGATTTCCCGGCGGAGCGGATGCCGCAAGGCGGTCCCCTGCAGCAGGCGCAGATCTTCAGCGCCTCGCATTACGTGCCGGCGCAAAACAGCTTTGGCGGCTTCGTCTATGCCGGGGGCACCATGTCGATGACGGCGGCCTACTGGACGATCCACAGTCAGAAGCCGGACGTGCTGGCATTCCTTGGCTGCGACATGATTTACGACCAGCCCGGCAACACGCATTTTTACGGCGTCGGCCGCGCCGATCCGCTGCGCAACGACGTCACCCTGCGCAACCTCGAGGCGAAGTCGGCCCGCCTGCTCATCCATGCGCTTCGGCGCGGCTGCCTGTGCGTCAACCTATCCGACCTGCCGCGCAGCCGGCTGGTCTTCCCGCGGCTGACGCTCGATGAAGTCGGCGCGCTTTCTTCCTCGCGGCTTTCGGAAATGAAGGCCGAGATGCTTGCCGGCCTGCGGCTCGATCAGGCGGAGGAGGCCGACAGGATCGAGAAGGAACTCGGCTATTTCTTCGAGGACGGCATGTACTGGAAGCACCTCGAAAAGCTCGACGAGAAATTCCTGGCCAACATCGACCGGCTGTGGATGGCGGCGGTGAAGGCGAGCTTGAGCAGTCGGCCGAAGCTGCCGATCTCCCCCCTTGTGGCAGGGCAATCGCATTTGGATTCTTACGAAGATGGACCCCCACCCTAACCCTCCCCACAAGGGGGAGGGAATGCTGCCGCGCGCCCTTACTTCCCCTTTTGGCGCCGAAAGGCAGGCAATTTGCCGAGGTCAGCGCCAACGGAAGTCTCCCTCCCCCTTGTGGGGAGGGGTTAGGGGTGGGGGTCCATCGTAGAGCGAAAGCCTCGGCTTTCCATCTGCAATAGCCCTGCCCATTGTGGGGGGAGATCAGCAGTTTCAGTCGTCCGCTTAGCTTTTGGCCGCCGCGAGCTTGTCTTGCGTCTTGGTCTCGAAATCGCTGGCGTCATGGCGCTCGTGCAGCTGCATCGAAGGCTCGCCGAAGGTGCGGTTGACCATGCGGCCGCGCTTGACCGCCGGCCGCGCGTCGATGGCGTCGGCCCAGCGCTGCACGTTCTTGTACTGCTCCACCTGCAGGAACTCGCCGGAATCGTCATACATACGGCCCTTGGCCAGCCCGCCATACCAGGGCCACACCGCAATGTCGGCAATCGTATAGTCGCTGCCGCCTAAATACTCGCTTTCGGCGAGGCGTCGGTCGAGCACGTCCATCTGCCGCTTGGTTTCCATGGCGAAGCGGTCGATGGCATATTCGATCTTCGTCGGCGCATAGGCGTAGAAATGGCCGAAGCCGCCACCGAGATAGGGCGCCGAGCCCATCTGCCAGAACAGCCATGACAGCGTCTCGGCGCGAGCCGGCTGCTCCGTCGGCAGGAATTCGCCGAATTTTTCGGCGAGGTAGAGCAGGATCGAGCCGGATTCGAAGATGCGGACCGGCTTTTTCCCACTGCGATCCATCATGGCCGGGATCTTCGAGTTGGGGTTGACCTCGACGAAGCCGCTGCCGAACTGGTCGCCGTCGTTGATCCTGATAAGCCAGGCGTCGTATTCGGCGCCGCTGTGGCCGAGCGCCAGAAGTTCCTCCAGCATGATCGTCACCTTGACGCCGTTCGGTGTCGCCAGCGAATAAAGCTGCAGCGGATGCTTGCCGACCGGCAGTTTCTTGTCGTGCGTCGGGCCCGCGATCGGCCGGTTGATGCTGGCGAAAGCGCCGCCATTTGCCTTGTTCCAGGTCCAGACTTTTGGCGGCGTGTATTGGTCCGTTGCGTAGTCGTTCATTTGGGAGGCCTTTGGAAGGGTTGGGTTGGGAGGATATCAGATATCAACGTGGGCAATGGCGGAGGAACTTTGCATAGGGCAGCTTGGGATAGCCGTAGGTACAGATAGGGCTGCCGGCGCTGTTGCAAAACCCCGGCGCGAACGGCGCGGCGCCGGTCCACGCCAAAGCCGGCGCCACCTCTTGCGCCTGATCACCTGCGCCATACTTATAGCCCATATCAGCTGCGAACATTGCCAGGAACCAAAGCATGAATATCGAACCCCTTTTGCGATCCATCGTGGCCGTCCGCGCCACCGTGCCAGAGGACGCCTTCACGGCAAATACACTTGGCACCCGCCGCGAGGGCAGTGGCGTGGTCATCCGCGGCGACGGGCTGGTACTCACCATCGGCTATCTCATCACCGAGGCCGAGGAGGTCTGGCTGGCCGACCAGGACGGGCGCGTCGTTCCCGCCCATGCGCTCGCCTACGACCAGGAGTCGGGCTTCGGCCTGGTGCAGGCGCTGGCGCCGCTCGGGCTGCCCGCCATTGCGCTCGGCGATGCGTCCAGGGCCAAGATCGGCGATCCCGTCGTGCTCGCCGACGGCGTCGGCCGCTCCGTGCGGGCGCGGATCGTCACCAAGCAGGAATTCGCCGGCTATTGGGAATATCTGCTCGACGAGGCGATCTTCACGGCGCCGGCTCACCCCTCATGGGGCGGCGCCGGCCTCATCGGCGCGGATGGCAGGCTGCTCGGCATCGGTTCACTGCGCCTGCAGATGAGCCGCAACGGCGAGGTCGCCGACATCAACATGGTGGTGCCGATCGATCTTCTGCCGCCCATCCTCGACGATCTGCTGACGCGCGGGCAGGTCGCCAGGCCGCCGCGGCCGTGGCTCGGCGCCTTCTCGGCCGAGAGCGACGGCAAGGTCGTGGTGATGAGCGTCGCCGAGGGCGGTCCAGCCGCCCAGGCGGGCCTTCGCCAAGGCGATGTCATCTCGGATGTCCGCGACACGGCGGTCGATGGGCTTGCCGATTTTTATCGCAAGCTTTGGAAGAGCGGCCCGGCGGGTGCCGAGATCCCGCTCCGGGTGCTGCGCGATGGCCGCGAAACCTGGCTGCGCGTCAAGTCCGCCGATCGCAACAGCCTGCTGTGGAAGCCGCCGCTGCAGTGAGGCAACTGAAACCTCTCACTCTCCGCAAGCGCTGAAGCCAGTGCCCGGGGTCCATTCCGCAAATGGGATGACCTTGCCTTCGACCGATACGGTCGCTTGCCTGGTGCTGCCGTCCGCCAGCTTCTTGCTGCTTTTGCCCTTGCCGGTCAGCACATTGTAGTCGCAGTCGCCGGCAACATTGTCGTCCATGTAATCCCAATAATCGTAGGCAAAACCGGCGACGACGAACGTGCCGTTGCGCCAGGCGAGCGTCAGCGTCTTATTGGTCCGCTCGCTGCCGATCTCCATCGCCGGAACATAGAGCTTGATCGAACCGTTGGGGAGCGCGGTGAGTTCGGGCTCGGTGTCGGATGTGGCGGGGCCCGGCCGGTCATAATCCTTCCATTCGCCGTAAATCTGTTCATGCACGACCCCGGCAGGTTTTAGAAAATCGCCATCGCGATCCTTGAGGAAAAAATACATGTCCATGGGATGGCCGGGCTCGGTCTCCACGATCATCGCCAGATCGGCGGCGCCGTCGCTGTTCCAGTCGCCGGTCGCCGCCGTGATGATCTTCTGCGTCTCGATCGGTTCTGCCAGGGCGGCGGCCGGCAGCAGCAGGACCAGACCGAATATTGTCGATCGCATGTAGATCCCCTCGCGCTTGGGCAGGCCTGAGAGCATGCTTCTCAGGAGGCCCGGCTCTGCCGCGTCTCGGAACGGCTCGTCTCGTTGAGCAGCCGGCAGAGCGAAACCGCTTCACGACGGCTCAGGCCGATCAGCGCGATTTGCGAAAATTGCGCCGGCAGATCGTGAACGATGTCCCACACCATCCATCGGCCGTTCGGCTCCATGACACATTCGTAGCGCAATAATTGTTCCTGCATCCGACCCCCCGGCTTTGCTCATCGGACTGGTACAGCGTCGAGGTAAATGAGTTGTTGCGCCGCGAGAGTATTCCGCGGCTGTCAAAACCAGGCGTTGAATCCCCACAGGGGCGAACCCGACAGGTCACGGCTGACGGTGCCGATACTCTCGACAAGGCGGCAGGGCAGGGACGCTTCCGGCGTGAACGGCGGCCACCGCTAGAATTGGATCAGGCGTTGCGGCTCGCCATATGCGCGTCGAGCTTCCTCCTCGAGGGGCCGTAGCGCTTGATGATGGTCGCGGCCTCGCTTTGCGGTATGCCGTATTTGCGGGCAAAGGCAGCGACCTCGTAAGGCTCTTCGCCTGAGACCAGTTTGCGATCCTGCTTGGTCTTGGATTTGTCGTCGGCCATGGCGTCCTCCATCACATCTGGTCGTTATAGGGCTCCTTTGTCCGGCCGACCATCCTGGCCAGTTCGGCAAAGGACGGTACGCCGGTTTCACCCTGGGCATTGTTGGCCGCCTGCAGCAGCCTGAGCGGAAAGCAGACGGCGTCGCGGTTGGATGGCGACATGTCTTCATAGAGACGCTCCTCGCTGGTCATCGCCGCCTCGGCCCGGCGCAACGCCATGTCGACCTCGTCGACCGACAGCAGGCCCTTGTGGACCAGCGCGTTGTTGACGGCCGCGATCGCCATCATCAATCCTTCGAGCTGAAGATTGGCGACGTTCATCGTCTTGCGTCCTTGCCGGGCTTCTTGGCGGTGGCCTTGCCGTCTGGCCGGATCGCTGCGCGCGGCGGGTTCTGGCCCTCCGAATGCAGGGTCCTGTCATCGAAATCGTCAGCCGGCCTGGTCAATCCCATGCCGCCGGGAGGTGGCTTGTTGCCGGCCGCATCCTGCGAAAATTCGTCGGCCGCGTCGGGGCTCGTCTTTGCCGGATATTTCCTCGCTCCGGTCTCGTAGCGGTTCGGGTCGTCGGCCATGTCCTGTGCTCCCGTTGCAATGAGCAGATAACTTTCATGCGGCGGCAGCGGTTCCGTGGCGAAATCGACCTTGCCGGTGCGCAAGCCTTCGCAATCTGCGACCACGACTACGAGGATTGCCCGAAGCGCAGAACCGATGCCGGACGGCAGAAGCAGACGCCAGGCAACGCGTCCCAGCCCGCAGCCGCGGCTGCAGGGGAAATCGGCTAGCCACCCTGAACCACCCGCCGGTCCGGCCGGCTGCCCCGAAGGTCTTTCCATATCCAGAGGATTGCAATGCCGCCACTATTGTGGGCAAAAGCAGCACGGGCAATCAGGTTGGGGTGGGGTGATGACCGAAACGCAAGGCAATTCAAGCCGTCCGCAGGGCAAGCCGGGGATGGCATCGGGGTCGATCGGTTCCGGCCTGATCGCACTTGTCATCGTGGCGCTCGGCGTCTTTGCGCTGTTTGGATCCTGGTACACGATCGATCAGGGCGACCGCGGCGTGCTCTTGACCAACGGAGCGCTGAGTTCGGTCGTTGATCCCGGACTGCATTTCAAGCTGCCGTGGTTACAGCGTGTCGAGAAGATCAGCCTGCGCCAGCAGGTGCTCAAATGGGGCTGCGAGAACCAGAACGATTGCAGCGGCCTGCCGGCCATGCAGGCCTATTCGCGCGACCAGCAGCCGGCCGACATGCGCGTCACCGTCAATTTCCACGTGCCGGCCGCCGAAGTCAGCAACGTCTACACCAATTATGGATCGATCGAGGCACTGGCCGACCGTGTCATTGCCAGGAAGGCACCGCAGGAGATCAAGACGGTGTTCGGCCAGTACGACGCGGTGTCGGTTATCCAGAACCGGGCGAAGTTCAACAAGGACGTCGCCGAGGCCATCGCGGCGGTAACCGACGGGCCGGTGATGATCGACAGCGTGCAGGTCGAGAACATCGACTTCTCCGATGCCTACGAGCAGGCGGTCGAAGCCAGGATGACGGCGCAGGTCGAGGTGCAGAAGCAGGAACAGAACCTGCAGCAGGAAAAGATCAAGGCCGATATCGCCGTCACCCAGGCCAAGGGCCGCGCCGACAGCGTCAAGGCCGAAGCCGAGGCCAGCGCCTACAAGACCAGGGTCGAAGGCGATGCGACCGCGGGCGCCATCAAGGCTCGCGCCGCCGCAATCGCCAACAATCCGCTGCTGGTCGAACTGACCAAGGCGGAGAGGTGGAACGGCGAATTGCCGAAGTCGATGATCCCGGGCTCGACCGTACCGTTCCTCGAACTCAGCACGCCTGCCGCAGCATCGAACTGAGGCGCGGCGCAAGCCAGATCAGGGCGCCGGCGCGATAGCCGTCCTGGTGCGGTTACGGCTGAAGCACGGCGCCTCGGGCGATTGCCTGCGTTTGACCTAGAAAAGCTGTCAGCAGCTCCATTCCCGCCGGCCAGTCGCCGAGCCCGCTGTCGCCATTGATGTGGCCAAGCGGTCCGGCGACATGGAGATCGCTGCCCCATCGCTCGGATTTCGCCCTGGCATAGTCCAGCGAGCCGTAGGGATCGTTGGTGCTGGCGACAATCAGCGACGGAAAGCGAAGCCGTTGTTGCGGTGCGTCGGCGAAGGCCCGGGCGGAGGAGGGGAAGGCCGGCGACGCAGGGTCCGGAACCGCGACCAGCAACGCGCCGCCGATAGAGCGGCGGGAGATCCGCTGCCAGTGTACGACGAGCAGACAGCCGAGGCTATGGGCGACGAGCACCGGCGGTGTCCTTGCCTGGCATACAGCGGTTTCCAGCGCAGCCACCCAGTCGTCGAGGTCCGGCGCGTCCCAACTCGCCGGGTTGAACCGCCGCATCGCCGGGTTTGCCTGCTGCCAACGTGTCTGCCAGTGGGCTTTGCCCGATCCGCCGATGCCCGGCACAATGATGAAGTCGGTCATGCGAAGCCCTTCTTTCCTGATGCAGCGCGTGCAATTCTAGGTCTTCTCCCAGGTGGCGGAATGAGAGATCATCGGAAAGCAGCGACGAAATCCGATGGATTAAAGGGCGATCATGCGGAACGGCGATTATCGGCCAAGGCTCGACCCCACCGATCTGGCGATCATTGAGATCATGCAGGAGGATGGCCGCATCGGCATCTCCGAGCTTGGCCGCCGCGTCGGACTGTCCCAGCCCGCCACCTCGGAACGGGTGAAGCGGCTGGAGGAGCGCGGGGTCATCACCGGTTACAAGGCGGTGATCAATTCGGCAGCGCTCGGGCTCGGCACCATGGCGGTCATCCGCCTGCGCACCACGCATGAGCATATCCAGGCCTGCCTGAAGAAGTTCGCCCAATTGCCGGAGGTGGTCGAGGTGCTGCGGGTGACCGGCGAGGATTGTTTTCTGGTCAAGGTCGTGGTCCCGTCACCGCCCGATCTTGAAAGCATCGTCGACAGCATCGGCCGGTACGGCACGGTGACGACAAATGTGGTTCTGCGCGCCGAGCAACCGAAGCGGCTGGGACGCGAATTGATGACCAGGGCCTGACCGGTCTAACGCTTGGTCTGCGTATGCCCGACGGCATTGGCGAACGAGATGCCGCCCTTGATCTCGCGCATCGCCATCGAGGTGATCGTGCGCCGCACGCCGGGCAGCCGGCTGAGCTCCTCGCGCAGCATCCTGTCGAGCGCCATCATGTCGACGGTGACGATCTGCAGGAGATAGTCGGCCTCGCCAGTCGTGGCGTGGCAGCGGCGGATCAGCGGATGCTTCTGCACTGCCGCCTCGAAGGCGTCCGACAGTTCGAAATCGATCGACACCTGGATAAAGGCTTCGATGCCGAAGCCGAGCTTGGCCGGGTCGATCCGGGTCGAGTAGCCGCGGATGACGCCGGCATCCTCAAGCGCCTTGACCCGCTTCCAGCACGGCGTCTTGCTCAAGCCGACCTCATCGGCGAGCGCGGCAAAGGAGATGCGGGCCTCGCGTTCGAGCGCCGCGACGATCTTCCGGTCGACCGCATCCAGCATCATTCGTTCTTCCAATCTGCTTCAGCGATAATTTTCGTCCTTCGTTTCCCGCCAATCGAATAACAGAAAGGGACAATGTTCGGCAAGAAAGCGATTAGACTCGAGGGACCGGGATCCAACAAGCGCCTGCGGCCCAACGGCCGGGGCAGGGAGCATGGCCATGGACAAGCAGGATTATTATGCCCGCATCGAAACGCCTGAGATGCGCGACTATGGCGTCTACCTCAAATGCGACAGGCTGCTTGCCTGCCAGAAGCCGCTGGCCGAGATGGTCAATGCCGACGAGCTGCAGTTCCAGATCGTTCATCAGGTCGAGGAGCTGTGGATGAAGCTCATCGCCTATACGCTGGTCGATGTCGTTGATTTCCTGGAAAAGCAGGACACGCATCGCATCGTCACGCTGATGGGGCGCGTGCATCGGCTGATCCGGCTGATGACGGCGCAGCTCGACCTGCTCGAAACCATGTCGCCCAAGGAGTACCAGCAGATCCGGCTGCAGCTCGGCAATGGCAGCGGTCAGGAATCGCCGGGTTTCAAGCAGCTGCTGCGTCTGCCGCCCGATCTGTGGCGGGCCTTCAAGGCGTCGTACCTCGACGACCGCGGCCTTTCGGTCGAGGATGTCTACGATACCGGCTACGATCACGGCGACAGCTATGTCGTTGCCGAAGCGCTGATCGAGTTCGACGAGCTGTTCCAGAAATTCCGTGCCAACCACCTCTATCTCATCCACCGCACGATCGGCCTCGGCGCGAAATCGCTGAAGGGCCGGCCGGTCGAATTGCTGGAAGCCGGCGCCCGCCACCGCTTCTTCCCGGAACTCTGGGACATACGCTGGGCGATGACCGACCGCTGGGGCAGCCAGTATGGAACGGTACGCGAGCCGATCAGCAAGCCGGGGGTCAAGGTGGGGTAGTACAACCTTCCTTCTCCCCTTGTGGGAGAAGGTGGATCGGCGCGCAGCGCCGAGACGGATGAGGGGTGTTGGACGGAGTGCCGCCGGCGCCAAGCTGGAGCACCCCTCATCCGTCGCCTTCGGCGACACCTTCTCCCACAAGGGGAGAAGGGAAGGCGCCACTTTGGTGCCGGCGCTTGTATCTCTCAGGTTTTTCGGGGGATGATGTCGGGCTTGCGGCTGGTGGTGCGTCCTTGGGGCACAACCATCGCAACTCTGGGAGGACATCATGACCTTGGAAACCGCTCAATCATCCGTTCAGTCGCCGTGGCAGACCGCGGCAATCCTTATCGCCCGCCTGATCTTTGCCGCCGTCTTCCTGATGGCCGTGATCTTCAAATTCGTCGATATCGGCGCCACCGCCGGCTATATCGCGGCGGCCGG
This sequence comes from Mesorhizobium sp. M0664, assembly GCF_040320565.1. Lineage (NCBI taxonomy): Bacteria > Pseudomonadati > Pseudomonadota > Alphaproteobacteria > Hyphomicrobiales > Phyllobacteriaceae > Mesorhizobium > Mesorhizobium sp. M0664. The sequence continues at coordinate 8,961 of NZ_JAMYPW010000065.1, read as the reverse complement.
GTTTCCATTCCCGCTGTTCCTGGCCTGGTGCGCAGCCCTGCTCGAGGTCGTCCTCGTTCTATGCTTCTTGACCGGCGCCTTCTTCTCATGGGCAGCACTCGTCGCCGGCGCCTATGTGCTGTTCCTCGGCTTTGCCTTCCACGGGCCGTCGCACTGGGCCGGCAACCAGGCGGAGTTCGGCTTCTTCGTCGATCACTTCACCTTCCTGGCCGGGCTGCTGTTTGCCGCCGTGCACGGGCCGGGCCGCGTCCTGGCGCTGAGGCTTGGCAGGGGGTGATGCCAAAGCTTGCTGCGGCGGTCATCCTCGGTCGCCGCGTCACATCTGGTCGTTGTAAGGTTCCTTGATCTGACCGACCATGCGCGCCAGTTTCGAGAAGGACGGCATGTCCGTCTCCGGCTGACATTGATTGGCCAACTCCAGCAACCGGATCGGGAAGTTGACGGCATCGCGGCTCGACGCCGACATGCCTTCGGACCTTTCCTCGTTGGTCTCGCTGGCTTCGGCCTTGCGCAAGGCGATGTCTATCTCCTCGACGGAGACCACGCCCTTGCGGACCAGGACCTGATTGATCGATGCGATGGCCATCAGCAGGCCTTCGAGTTGCAGATTGGCGACGTTCATGGCTTTTGCTCCCATTGGCTGGGGTTCAAACGCGCGAATGCCTGTTCTGATCCGCGGCTGCGGCTGCTCGTCGGCCGGTGAGATGCCTCGGCAAATGGAGGAAGCGCCAATTGCCGATGCTGCGTTCGCGCCCACAAAGTGGCTGGCGGGCAACGCGAGGCGCCGAAGAGAAATTCGGTTTTTTGTCGGCGCGCCACATTTTGTTCTTGCTTTGTGCCGGCAGCTATGCTACTAATTTGGGTATGGTGCTAATTGGCTCCAACGACCCGCCCGCCGAGGCGGGTTTTTGTTTTCAGGCCGGTTTGGAGACGATCACGGCGAGCGAGGCGAGCTTTCCGTCACTCAGGCTTCGGATATAGTTGCGGCGGCGCTGCAGGAATTCCGCGCCCATGACGACTTCATTTGCCTGCTGCTGCGCCGGCGAGGGCACGATGCCGGAATTGGCCCTCTTCAGCGCCAGCTCAACATGTTCGCCGGTTTCGTCGACGATTTCGTCGATGCGAAATCCGGCATCGACAAACAGGGTTTTCAATTTTTCCCGATCGGCGAGGTGGCTGGTCGCCGCAGAAACCGCCCAGGGCATGGGATAGTAGGGCTCGCCGCCGGCGAGCACGGCTTCGGTCCAGATCAGCCTGCCTCGCGGTTTCAGCACGCGCCAGGCCTCGTCGATGACCGCGGCTTTGTTCTCGATGTTCATGCCCACATAGAAGCAGATCGCCGCATCGAAGGTGCTGTCGCCAAAAGGCAGTTTCGTTGCGTCGGCCTGATGGAAGCGAACTTTGTCTGCCAGTCCGCTGAGTGCGGTCAGTCGGCTCGACGCGGCGACAAAGGCTGGTGTCAGGTCGATGCCGTCGACCTCGCAGCCATAGGCCGAGGCCAGAAACCTTGCCGGCCCGCCAATGCCGCTGCCGATATCCAGGATTCGATCTGTCGGCGAAGGAGCAAGACGGGCCGCATGCTCCTGCGTGGCGGTCAGTTCGCGGCCATGGAACTGATCGAACGGATAGAGTTGCGCGGCCGCGAGTTTGCCGGCCGGGTCGGCGTCCGGGATCGCGGCCAATATGCGATCGACGATGCCGTCGCTGCCCTCGCTGCCGTAGTGACTGGTGACATTGCCCATGACGCGTTCCCCTCAAGCGCAACCACCATCCCATCAACGCAAGTCTCACGCAATGCCCCGCCTTTTTCGCCCCTCTTTCCATCCGTTCACCGACGGGGATGCGAGGTCGGCAGCGCATTTTTCTGCCACCGCGCCACATTTTGTTCTTGCTTTGTGCCGGCAGCTATGCTACTAATTTGGGTATAGTGCCAATTGGCTCCAACGACCCGCCCGTCGAGGCGGGTTTTTCATTTCGGGCTCCTGTTCGACCGAATGTTGCGTGTGCTGCCGAGGTATGTCGGCGCGAATGAACGCGACCGACTATCCCGGTCCGCAATCACCTATCGTCCATAGATTTCCCAACGCGCCCGTGCGCCCATTTCAGAGAACACCCCATGTCCAACCGTTACGCCACCATCATCACCGACGATGACGGCCGCGAGGTCGTTAGCGCCATTGGCGAGTTTGCCGGCGCCGCACCCTACGCACGCCATGGCCGCTTCGAGCAGGTCGCCGCCGGCGTGCGGATCGGCATGGTGCGCGGCGGTACCGTCGATGCGGTCGGCGGCTTCGGCTTCCCGTCGGAAGCACTCGACGGCAACGCGGTGGCAATTCTCAGGGCAAGGCTGAACGCCTTGCCTGACGCCGGTGCGATGAAGCCCGGCACGACGACTGATGCGAAACCCGCAAGCCAGCCGCGGAAGCCGAAGTCGGCACTCGCCGGCAAGAAGGCCAGGCCGCGCAAGCGCATCGTGCGGCCAGGCAACAAGAAGCCGATGTCCGCCGGGACGGCGGAGTAGGGCATGGCCAAGGCTCCTTCCGCCGGCGATCCCCAGCCGCACGATCAAGCACCCGGCAAGCCCGGCCGAACCAGGCGGCCGAAGAAGACGCTGGCCGACGGCTTTCTCGAAGCGATCCGCGCCGATTTTCGCGCCCATGGCGCCGGCGTCATCGCCGAGGTGCGCGCCGAAAAGCCCGACCAGTACCTGAAGCTCGTGCTGTCGGTGCTGCCCAAGGATATTAGTGTCAACATCAACAATCTGGATGCATTGAGCGATGACGAAATCAGGCAGCGCATCCGCGGCCTCGAAGCCGTCCTCAGGCCGATCCTCGAGAAGCCGGGCTTCGCAAAAGGCCTCGCACAGCCGGGCGGCAAGGACGGAATATCTCAGCCTGCTGGCGGAGATGGACCGCAGGCGCCGCACTAACCAGCTTGCCGCCTATCGGCCTTATCCCCGACAGGCCGAGTTCCACGCCGCCGGCGCGACCAATCGCGAGCGCCTGTTCATGGCCGGCAACCAGCTCGGCAAGACCAGGGCCGGCGGCGCCGAATGGGCGATGCACCTCACCGGCCGCTATCCAGATTGGTGGCAAGGCAAGGTTTTCGATTGTCCGGTTCGGATGTGGGCGGCCGGCGTCACCGGCGAAAGCACGCGCGACAACCCGCAGCGCATCCTGATCGGCCCGCCGCAGCAGCAGGCGGCCTGGGGCACCGGCATGATCCCGGCCGACGCCCTCGTCAGCACGATGGCGGGACGGGCGCCGGGCGCGCTCGACAGCGTCGTGGTGCGCTGGGGCGGCGGCGGCGATGTCCAGGCCGGTGAATCGGTGTTGTCGTTCAAGAGCTACGAGAAGGGCCGCGAGAAATGGCAGGGCGAAACGCTGCACGGCGTCTGGTTCGACGAGGAGCCGCCGCTCGACATCTATTCCGAAGGGCTGACCCGTACCAACGCCACCGGCGGCATCACCATCGTCACTTTCACGCCGCTGCTCGGCATGAGCGATGTGGTGCTGTTGTTCTTGTCGGCGGAGGAGGTTGGAGGGATGGGGAGGGGGTGAGGCAAGTTCAGGAAAGAAGCATTCGCTCCTCTCATCCGTTGCGTTCCTTCGCGCCCCCCTCTGTCCTGCCGGACATCTCCCCCACGAGGGGCGAGATTGGCAATTTCACCGGCCGCGCTTTGCAGTCGACGTTGGAGGTTGGCGAAAGCTGGAGTGGCATCCGATCTCCCCCCTCGTGGGGGAGATGTCCGGCAGGACAGAGAGGGGCGCTGTCCCGCCATCGGAAAGTTCCTTGTCAAACAACATCATCCGTCCAGCGCCTGCCACTACGATTCAATGCCGCGAGGGCGCACAATGACCCGTCACGTCACCTTCATGACCATCGACGATGCCGAGCACTATACGCCGCAGCAGCGCGCCGAGATCGTTGCCGCCTATCCGGCGCATGAGCGGGAAGCCAGGGCAAAAGGCATTCCGGTGCTCGGCTCCGGCCGCATCTTTCCGGTGGCCGAGGAGCTGATCGCCTGCGAACCGTTCCCGCTGCCGCGCTATTGGCCGCGGCTGGGTGCCCTCGATTTCGGCTGGGACCATCCCTCGGCGGCTGTCGAGCTCGCCTGGGATACGGAGGCCGATGTCGTCTATGTCACAAAGGCCTGCCGGGCTTCGCAGCAAACTCCGGCCATGCAGGCGGTGACCTTGAAACCGTGGGGCGATTGGCTGCCATGGGCATGGCCGCGCGACGGCCGCCGCGAGACGCTGGAAGGTGCCGGCACCGCACTGGCGAAGCAATATTCCGCACATGGGCTGAACATGCTCGCCGGCCATGCGCAGTTCGCCGACGGTTCGGTATCGGTCGAGGCCGGGCTGATGGACATGCTCGACCGCATGCAGAGCGGCCGCTTCAAGGTGTTTGCGACGCTTTTGCCGTGGTTCGAGGAGTTCCGGCTCTATCACCGCAGGGACGGCCAGGTGGTGAAGCTGCGCGATGATTTGATGGCGGCGACGCGGTATGGCGTGATGATGCTGAGAGAAGCGCAGGTCGACCCGGCGGTGTTCAAGGCGGCGCGGCGGAAGGCCGGGCAAGCCGATCCGCTGGGGGCGTTTCGGTGAGGAAAATCGGGGAGGCAGGCAATGCGCTCCGGCTCCGATTGGAAAACTGTAGTGAACGTCCGTGGACGTGGTGTAGCATCGAATGATCCCGCTCAAGGGACGCATCGGCGTGGCCTCACGGGGGCATTCGCCGATAGGGAGGATCAGATGCAAAACGGAATTTCTCCAGACCACATACTGCAAATTGGCTTTGGGTTCTGGCCAGCCAAGACATTGTTGAGCGCCGTGGAACTGGGACTCTTCTCGCTGCTTGCGGACGGCCCCAAAACGGGCCTCGAACTGCAAGGCGCGATGGGGCTGCATCCGCGCGCAACGTATGATTTTCTCGACACCCTCGTCGCGCTCGGATTGCTGCAGAGGGACGGCGCCGGTGAAACCGGCAAATACGGCAATACGCCATCAACCGCGCTGTTCCTGGTCAAGCGGAGCCCCCAATACATCGGTGGAATCCTTGAGATGGCGAACGCACGACTGTATCGGTTCTGGGGCGATCTCACACCGGCATTGCAAACCGGAAAGCCTCAAAACGAGATCAAGGAGACAGGCAAGTCGATGTTCGGCGAGCTCTATGCGGACCCGGCGCGCCTGGAGCAGTTCATGGACGCGATGAGCGGCATCTCCATGGGCAATTTCACGGCGTTTGCCGAGAAATTCGACTTTTCCAACTATAAGACGCTGGCCGATATAGGCGGCGCAACCGGGCAGCTTTCGGCCATCGTCGCGGCGCGGCATCCGCACATGCAATGCCGGACGTGCGATCTCGCCGATGTGCAGCCGATCGCCGAACGGCGCTTGAGGGAGCGCAATCTCGGCGGCCGGGTCATCGCCGAGGCGATCGACTTCTTCGCGGACGAATTCCCCAAGGCGGACATCATCACGATGGGAATGATCCTTCACGACTGGAATCTCGAGAACAAGAAAATGCTGATCGCCAAGGCCTATCGTGCATTGCCGACCGGCGGCGCGCTGGTCGCCATCGAGAACATCATCGACGATGAACGCAGGCAAAACGGCTTCGGTCTCATGATGTCGCTGAACATGCTGATCGAATTTGGCGAGGCGTTTGACTTCACCAGCGCCCAGTTCACCGAGTGGTGCAAAGAGGCAAGGTTTAGTCGCTGCCAGATTATTCCGTTGGCGGGACCTGCAAGCGCAGCAGTGGCTTACAAGTAGAGGCTCGGCACCCGCGCGCAGTTCGCCGACGGTTCGGTATCGGTCGAGGCCGGGCTGATGGAGATGCTCGACCGCATGCAGAGCGGCCGCTTCAAGTTCGAGGAGTTCCGGCTCTATCACCGCAGGGACGGCCAGGTGGTGAAGCTGCGCGACGAATTGATGGCGGCGACACGCTACAGCGTGATGATGCTGAGGGAGGCGGCAGTCGACCCGGCGGTGTTCAAGGCCGCGCGGCGAAAGGCCGGGCAGGCCGATCCGCTGGGGGCGTTTCGGTGAGGAAGCGCCGAAAAGCTTAGCCGGGCTCCTTAGCCCATTCGCCGCCGCTGCCATGATAGGTCTCTGCGGAGAGCAAGAAAACCTGTGCGCAGGTCGTGCACCGAAAGCGGTAACGAAGCAGATCGTCCCATGGTCCATCCGGGTTGAGATCCGAAAACGGGATGACACTCGACATAGGACCACCCGGTACTTCCTGCAGAATACCGTCGCGTATGGCCTCTTTGGCCATCGTGATCGCCGCCGCGAGACGACCGGTGCTAAAGATCGTACGGGTCTCCTCGATCGGCGCGCAGTTACTACAAGTCATGCGCTTGTTCCCATAGGTACATCCACAAGTCACAGGCCAAGGAAATCCAGACGGCAAAGAGAGTCAATCTAGCTTGGCGCCTCGTTTCCCTAGGGCTCTCCGCTTCGCAGCGTGCCGGAAAGTGACCCAACATGATCCTCCGCATCATTCCCGCCACTTTGCGCGACCTCTCCTACATCGCTGCCAACCTCCGGCTCGAGGACCGGGCCGAGATCGATTGCCAGTTCGACCACTGGTCGCCGGCGCTGCTGGCGCTGACGGCGCTGCAGGGGTTTGCCTATGTCGCCGAGCTCGACGGCAATCCGGAGGCCGGCTTCGGCGCTGCCGAGCAGCGCAGCGGGCTGTGGATCGCCTGGAGCTGGGGCACGCGCCGCATGAGGCGCTGCGTCCCTGGGATTACGGAATTCTTTCATGCCGTGCTCGGGCCTGAAGTTGCCGCGCGCGGCGCCTGGCGTGTCGAGGCCCGCGCCTTGGCGGCCAATCAACTAGCGCTGCGCTGGCTTGCCCGGCTGGGCGCGACGCAACGCTGCCGCCTGCCGGGCTATGGCCGGAACGGCGAGGATTTTCTGCTCTACGACTGGACAAGAGCCTCTCACTTTGGAGAAAACCATGTGCCTTTTTCAAAAGCCGCCGGCGCTGAAGCCGTTGCCACCGACACCGACCATTGCCGACAAGGACGTACAGGCGCGCGAAGCCGCCTTGCGGGCCCAGCTTGCGGCCAATGACGGCACTGCCGGCACGGTGAAGACCGATCTGTCGCCCAGTGAGCTCACCGGCCAGCGCCGCGTGCTGCTGGGGGTGTGACATGGGCGCCATGAGAAGAGTGTTCCGCAACCGCGTGCTCGCTTGGTGGTACTGGCGCCGGCATGCAAGGTTGAAGAAGAGATAGACGGGAGCTTGCCTGCCGGGATCGCGTAAGCCGCGATCCTTCGCGCCCCCCTCTGTCCTGCCGGACATCTCCCCCTCAAGTGGGGAGATTGGCAGCTTGGAGGACAGCGCCTTTTCTGCATCCCTCGAAAATTGGCGAAGACCGTGATGACAGCCAATCTCCCCACTTGAGGGGGAGATGTCCGGCAGGACAGAGGGGGGTGTTCAAGTGCATGCCTCTACAATTGCCCTGCGGTGTTCCGCGTTTTCCGTAACAGCCGAGCGCAAATCGTGTTCCTTCCGCACGGTTGACATTCCTCCCTCAGCCGCCATGCTGCATTGCAACATGGCTACCGAGGAGTTCGGCATGACAGAAGCCCGGTCATCGCGCATCGAGTGCCTGGACGGGCTTCGGGCGCTTGCCGCGATCTGGGTGCTCATCGGACACTGCTTGTTGTTGACCGGCTGGCAGATTCCTATTCTTGGCGAACCGGACCTCGGCGTCGATCTGTTCATCATGCTGTCCGGCTTCCTGATGGTGTTCCACTACCAGCTGCGCCAGGACAAGGAGCCCTGGCAAAGGCCGGAAACCTGGCTGAAATTCTGGACCCGCCGCTATTTCAGGATAGCGCCGCTGTTCTACGTCATGCTGTTCGTTGCCCTGGCGCTTGGCCCCTATCTCTACGGGTCGAGAATGATCATCGACGAGTTCCTGCTGCGGTCGCCGCAGGCGCCCGAGCGTTATCTCGACAGCGGCCTGAAGAATATCGGCGCCCATCTGCTGTTCCTGTTCGGCCTGGTGCCGAATTTCGCCTATCGCACGCCGCTGCCCGATTGGAGCCTGGGCTTGGAGATGCAGTTCTATGCGCTGTTCCCGGCCATTATGCTGCTGGTGCGCAGGCTTGACTGGCTATGGGCGGCCATGCTGGTCGCGGCGATCGGCAGCGCGATCGTGTTCTTGATGGGACAATTGTCGGTCCACTTTCCGATGCCGTCGTTCCTGCCGTTGAAGATGCAGATTTTCCTGTGCGGGATGCTGCTGGCGGGCGTCGTCCATCAAAGGCAGAAGCGGCCTTTCGTGCATCTGGCACTGGCCATGCTGCTGGCGGCGCTGCCCTTCGGCGGCGGCTATGGGCTGAGCAAGCTGTTGATGCGGGAAGCGCTCGTCCTGGGGTTCTTTGCCCTGGTTCTCTACCGGATGCTGCCGGGAACGATGGGCATCGTGGCCAGAAAGATCGCCATGACGCTCGCCAACAGGTTCTTTCATTTGATGGGTGAGCTTTCCTTCAGCATCTATTTGATCCATCTGCTGGTTCTCCAGCCGGTCGCGGCTCTGGTCATCACCCAGTTCGGCCACGAATTGTCGGCGCCGCTGCGCTTTGCGATCGTCACCGTCGTCGTCTTGCCGGTGGTGTGCCTGCTGTCCTGGATCACCTACACGCTGATCGAAGTACCCGGCCAGAAGATGGGCCGTTTCGTGGTGCAGCGCTTTGGGCGCAAGGCTGCGCTGGAGACGACGCCGGCGGAATAAGGCGCTTCCAATCTCCCCCCTTGAGGGGGAGATGTCGCCGAAGGCGACAGAGGGGGTCGCCGATCCACGCGAGACGAGCCCCTCTGTCCTACCGGACATCTCCCCCTCAAGTGCAGGGCTATCGCATATGAGTGATGGCATTGATGAGATAGTCGTCGTTCCAGGCGCATTTCTTGATGCGATGGCTGATGGGAACT
>NZ_JAMYPW010000064.1:0-27510 GCF_040320565.1 Mesorhizobium sp. M0664 | reverse complement strand
ATCCACCATCGCGAATCTCCCTGCTCCAACCTCACAACAGAATCACTGATCGGCTTCTGTGCAAAGATCCCACATGGGGAGAAGGAAGAAGCTGCCGCGCTACTCCGCCTCGGCCACCATCTGCCTTCCACCAACCCAGTCGCGCCACGCCCTCTCATCACCATGGAACACGTTGAGGTCGATGCGGCCTCTTACGCCGTGCGACAGGCCGGACCCGGAATATTGCCAGAACAGCCATTTGCGGCCGGGATAAACCTTTGACGGGTGCGCCGCCACGGCGCGCAGCCAGAATGGATAATCTGGGAAGGCGCCCCTGAGATTGTCACGGTAGAAGTCAGGCGCGGTGTAGATGATTGGGCGCTGGCCGTAGTAGCGCTCGAGCTTGTCCATGAACACCTGCATCTTCTCCAGCACCTTTTGCCGCGACGGGCGGCGCTTGCAGCTGGATTCGCCGTTCCACTCGACGTCGATCACCGGCGGCAGCGCGCCCTCGACCCTCGGCACATTGCGGATGAACCAGTCGGCCTGCTCGCCGGCGGTGCGGCACCAATAGAAGAAGTGGTACGCGCCGCGCTTGAGGCCGGCGGCTTCGGCACTACGCCAGTTCCTGGTAAACATCGGGTCGAGATGATCGCCGCCGTCGGTCGCCTTGATGTAGGCGAAGTTTGCGCCCTGGGCGCGCAGCTTTTGCCAGTTCACATTGCCCTGCCAGCGCGAAACGTCGACGCCGTGGACGGCAAGGCGCCTCGGCGAGGAGGATTTACCGAAATTGATCGGCTTGGCGTCGCGAAAACCATAGCGCGTGACCGGCTCGGCAAGCATCGCCGGTGCTGCGCGTGTCAGCCGCTTCGGCGGCGCCATCAGCGCGATCACCTCGGCCGGCGGATCGATGCTTTGGTCGGGTACGTCCATCGCGACCTGTTGTTCGTCCTGCTCCTGTTCCGCGAAGGCTGGCGCAGCATCAGTTTTCGCCACGGATGCCACCGGCGCGGGCGGCCGCACAACCGAGCTGGTCGTCTCGCTGGACGGCACTTGCAGCGCATCGACGCCGGATGTCGATGTGCAGCCGGCAAGGCACAGCGCTGCGATCGAAAAGATGACGACGCCTGATAACCGCATCTGGACCTGTACGCAAAACACAACAGACCGAAGGCAGGACAACGCCGCCGGACAAACCAAGCTGGATTCCTAACAAGAAACTACCAACAAAGTTTGAATCGAATTGTTAGGGCTTTGCATCGGGACGTTGGCCCGGACGGAGGTGCGCTATCCCCCAGCGTTCGGCCACGTGGCTGCCTCGCAATCCCGCTTGACAACTCACGGCATGAGATTAGTCTCCATTAATCTTACGGTGTAAGGCCATACTTGGGAGGAAGTCATGCAGCCCGCCGCCTTGTCAGAATTGCAGCCCGTAGCCCCGCCCGAGCCACACTCGCCCGCCATCGGGATCGACGAGATATCTGGCGATCTCAGCCGCACCATCGAACGCGCCGAGGTCGATGCCTGGCTCGACCTCTATCGCGCCGCCCCGGCAGACTTTGCCGCAAGGCAAGGCCTTGCCATCGCCGAAGATGGCGATCTCGTCTGGACCACCTGCACGACGATCCCGTTCATCCATTTCAACTGCGTCAAGAATTTCGGTGTCGATAGCGCAGCCACCGAGAGCCGGCTTGACGCGCTTCTGGCGCATTATCGCGAGGCCGGTATTCTGAGGCCCTGGTTCTACACCAATCCACATACCGAGCCGGCGACGCTCAGCTGCTGGCTCGAGGCGCGCGGCTTGCAGCGTCAGGGCGGCTGGGAACGCATCTTTCGCGACGCCGCGCCATTGCCAGCGGAGCCGCTTTTCCCGACTGAGAACGTCTCGGTCGAGCGGGTGACGCCGGCAACGGCAAGGGAATGGGCTGGGTTCATCGACAGCCAATATCGGTTGCCGACCTCACCGTGGTTGCTGGCGCTGGCCGGCCGACGCGGCTGGCATCATTACATGCTGCGGCGGGACGGCGCGGTGGCGGCGGTGCGCTCGATGTTCATCGGTGCCGACGGCATGGCCTGGAGCGGCATCGACGCGCCGGTTCCCGGCATCATGGCGCCGAGCTTCGACCTCGATGCAATGCTCGGCGAAGCGATGGTGCGCGACGGACTTGCGGGCGGTGCAAAACTGTTCGTCGCCGACATCGAGGCGCCGCAGTCCGAACGCGACGGGCCGGCCTACCGCAACTATGCACGCCTCGGCTTCAAGCTTGCCTATTTCCGCAGCCATTACAGCTATTTGCCGGCAAATTCCGGCTGACCGTTTCAAGACCCTAGCCGCACAGCCACAGCTTGTGGGAGGTCGTGGCCATCAGGTGGGCCGGCGGTACAAAACGATCGTTGACCGCCACATCATCGTCCGCCCGGCGGACTTTTTCCTCGAGCAGCGTACGAAGTTCTGCCGGCTGCACGCGGTCGCGCTCCATCACCAGCTTGATCATCGGATCACTCAAGAGCTCGTCCAGGGTGTTGATGCTGTCGTTCATTCCGTCGCCTCCTCGACTGCCGCCCGCACGCAATAGATAGGCAGCAATGATGGCCCGCCAATGACGCTTTGCCGGCTATCTCGTGTCGCTTCGGATTAAATTTTGTCCAGATTCCACCTCAAGCCGGAGGTGGCGCGCCTTCAAACTGCGGCAGGCCGTCGTCGATCTGCACCCAGGGCTGCTTCGAGGCGGTCCAGATATGCATCTCAGGCCTGAACAACGAGGGATCATCGAGCGAGCCGGTGGTGATGCCGATAATGCCGGCGGAATCGCGCCGGGAAAACATCGTCGTGCCGCAGCGCGGGCAAAAGCCGCGCTTGAGATCGGGCGAGGAATTCACCGTCGCCAGCGGTCCGTCGACCGTCACATCATCGATGCGGAACAGCACGCGCGCATTGAAGGCGGCACCCAGCGCCTTCTGGCACAACCGGCAATGGCAGACGCGCTCATTGATCGGTGCCGCCTCGGCGCGGTAGCGCACCGCGCCGCACAAACACCCGCCCTGATATCTTGCCATCACCCGCGTCCCTGCCCTGTGAGGATAGGCGGCATACCTATCGATAGGCGTGGCAGCGTCAATTGAAAAGCTTTGATGGCGCCATCTATAGCTGTGATGCGGCCAATACACGATTGGCCGATGCGCCGGGCCAAGGCACCATGGGCGAAATGCCGGCCATCTCGCGGAAGACGGCCGGCAGACAATTGACTGGGCGTCAGTTCGTTTCGTTGACGACCTCGTCCCAGGTCTTGACCTTGGTCTGGCCATTGAGGAACGGCAGCGCGGCAGCTGTCAGTTCCGGCGCGAAGAACACATCGTAGTGGGTGCGGTTCGGCACGATCGCCAGGCGGTTCTGCGACAGGTTCTCGCGCATCCAGCCGGCGTCCTTCAATCCTCCGCCGAGCATCTGGTAGAATTTGATCTCGTGCTCGGGCCGGTACATGTCGCTGTCGCCGAACACCAGCATCACCGGCATTTTCAGCTTCGGCACGTCGGCGGAATAATCGTAGTCCTTGCGCATATAGGCGCCGAGCTGGTCGAGCAGTTTCGGAAAATCCTCCGGATGCGGCGCAACCGCGACGTAGGATTTGTACATCGGCGTGTCCTTCATCATGTCGGCCATCGCCGCGCCGACTTGTGCCTGCTGGCCACGCATCTCCGCGTAGAAGCCGTCCGCGGCGTAGCCGGTCGAGACCAGCACCAGGCGGCGCACCGCTTCAGGCTGCTGCACGGCCATGCGGAAGGCGACGCCGCCACCCAGCGAATAACCCATCACGTCGACCTTGTCGTAGCCGAGCGCCTTGACGATCGCCGCCATGTCGTCGCCCATCGCCTCCAGGCTGAGCGGCCGGTCGCCGAGTGCGGTGCGGCCATGGCCCTGCAGGTCAACGCCGATGACGGTGCGGTTCTCGGTAAGCTTCGGCAGGATCGGCGCGAACATGTCGGTCGTGCCGAGACCGCCATGCAGCAGAAGCAGCGGCTCGCCCTTGCCGTAGACGGCGTAATAATAGTTCAGGCCGTTGATCGGCAGCAGGCCGGATTTTTCCGGCGTCGGCAGTGTTGCGGTTGCGGTCGTCATGGCGGGCTTGGCCTCCTCTGCGTTGATGGTGCCCGGCGCGGCAAATAGCGCGGCGGCCGAGGCGAATATGGCGAAAAATACCGATCTGGACACGTCAGTCTCCCTCTCCCGTTTGCATCAAAGTCGCTTTGCGACCTCCTCAAGCTGTTCGGCGCACTGGCCCCAGCCCTCGTGAAAACCCATTTTCTCGTGCTGTTCACGGTCGGCGACCGACCAATGCGCGACGCGGGCAATGTAGCGGGTCTTGCCCTCGCCCTCGTCCTCGAAGGTCAGCACGACCGTCATGAACGGCTTTTCGGACGGCTCCCACGCCTTCGTATAGGCATCGGTGAAGACGAGCTTTTTGCCCGGTACGACTTCGAGGAAGATGCCTGGATTCGGGAACTCCTTGCCGTCGGGATCGGCCATGACGACAAGGGTGGAGCCACCGGTCCGCACATCCAATTCGGCGCGCGGCGTCATCCACGGCTTCGGCGAGAACCATTGCGTCAACAGCTTTGGCTCGGTCCAGCAGCGATAGACGTTCTCGTGCGGCGCATCGATGATGCGGGCGAGAACCAGCTCGCGATCGGAGTTGGGGGCGATGTCGAGCTTGGTGGTCATGATGTTTCCTCACACGTCGGTTTTGGCTTCCGTGTCTAGGACGAACCGACAAGACGCAAGCCGACACGGTCCGCGAAAAAATCCGCGGGACAGGAGATTCGAACGACGGAAATAAGTGGCTTCAGTGGCGCTTGGCTTGCACCAGATAGGCGTCGATCTCGGTCTCGCCGAGCCACTTGGCCGCTTCCAGCCGATGCAACCCTTCGACCAGGATGTGGCGCTTGCCGTCATGGCGCACCTGGATCGGCATCTTCATGCCGTTTTCCAGAATGTCCTCGGCCAGATAGCGGACGGTCTCGGGATGCAGCGTCTTCTTGCGCGCCGTCGGCACGTAGATATCGTTGACCCTGACCTTTTGCACTCTCAGCATATCGGCTCCCGTGGCGGACAAGGCCGCGTTTTGTGAGATAGTCTGTTTGTCCGGCAACGCCAAGGGAGCGCCCGGCAATGGCTGGCCCGATCGTTTCCAATTGACGCTTGGCCGGCGGATGGCCGAAATGGCGGCCTTCGACCTTAGCGGTGTCCATGAACCACCTGCCGACCGAGTTTCCCGATTTCGGACTGACGCCGGAGCAGCGAGGCCAGGCGGTGCGCAGCCATTACTGGGAATGGCCGGGGATGGATGGCGGGCGCGGCGAAATCTGGTGCTACAGCGACCGTTTTTCCTACCGTCCTGGCGAGATGGTGGCACTGCATGTCAGTTCGACGGCCGTCAGTTTCGGCATCGCGATCATCCGCGACGGCGGCGCGGAAACGACAATGTTCGAAGGGACCGGAATCGCGGCGCGCTGGCAAGATACGCCGGACCAATGTTCGGTCGAAGGCTGCGGCTGGCAAGCGTCGTTCGAGTTTCGCATCGGCGACGACTGGCCGTCCGGCGCCTATCGCGTGACGCTGACAGCAGATGGCCGGGACGGCAAGCCGATCCGCTGCCACCATCTTTTTATCGTCGCGCCACAGCCCGGCAAGAAGCCTGGCCGTGTGCTGCAGGTGGCGGCCACCGGCACCTGGCTCGCCTACAATACGTGGGGCGGTTCCAACCATTACGAAGGCATCACCGGGCCAAGCCGGGACCAATATGCACGAATGGTGTCGACCCAACGGCCGTGGTGCCGCGGCTTCGTCGTGCTGCCCAGGGACGCGCCGCGCGTGCCGCTCGAAGTCGCCGTGCCGCCAAAAACCGTGCCGCGCTATCCGCACATGGAATGGGCCTTTGCTACCGGCCATTCGAAGAAATACGCCTCGTCCGGCTGGGCAAGCTACGACAGCCATTTCTTCCGCTTCGCCGAGCGTGCCGGCTACGCCGTCGATCTCGCCAGCCAGCACGATCTGCATTTTTCGCCCGACATTCTCGACGGCTATGACTGCGTCGTCCTGGTCGGCCACGACGAATATTGGACCTGGGAAATGCGCGATGCGGTCGACACCTATGTCGAGCGCGGCGGTCATGCGGCGCGCTTTGCCGGCAATTTCATGTGGCAGACCAGGCTGGAGGACGAAGGCCGCCGGCAGGTCTGCTACAAATACCGCGCTCGCGCCGAAGACCCGGCCTATCGCGGCGGCGATATAAGGCGCGCCACCAATTCCTGGGAAGCGCCGGAAATCGGCCGGCCGGGTGCCGCGACCTTCGGTCTCAACGCGACAAGAGGCGTCTATGCCGGCTGGGGCGGCTGCGCGCCGCGCGGCGTACGCGGCTTTCCGGTCTACCGGCCGGAGCATTGGGCGTTTGCCGGCACCGGCATCTACTATGGCGATCTGCTCGGCGCCGACAGCCATGTCTATGGCTACGAGGTCGACGGGCTCGATTTCGAGATCCGCGGCGGCCTGCCCTACCCCACGACCACTAGCGGTGCGCCGGACGGCCTGCAGGTGCTCGCGGTCGGCATGGCGAGCCAGGTCGAGGAAAGCGCCGACATTGCGTTCGAGGACCAGTTTCTCGGCGACGAGGACGGACGCTTCACCGCCGAGACGCTGTTCGGCGAGGCAAGCGATGCCAACCTCGACAAGGTCAAACGCGGCAACGGCATGATCGTCAATTTCCCGCGCGGCAAAGGCGAGGTGTTTCACGCCGGAAGCTGCGAATGGGTTGCCGGCCTGCTAAGGCAGGATGCGATTGTCGAGCGCGTCACCAGAAATGTCCTTGACCGCTATCTTGGAAAGCCATGACATGTTGAAGTCTCCTGCCCCGGAAACTCGCGAAGCCTCGCATCTGTTTTATCTATCCAGCCTGCGCCGGCCGATGATCGACCGCGCCGAAGGCATCTACATGTGGACGCAGGATGGCCGCCGCTTCATCGACGGATCGAGCGGTCCGATGGTTGCCAATATCGGCCACTCCAATCGCAACGTGCTCGACGCGATGAAAAGGCAGATGGACCGCGCCACCTTCGCCTACCGTCTGCATTTCGAGAACGAACCGGCAGAGGAGCTCGCGCGGCAGCTGGCGGCCAAACTCCCTGAAGGCATGGACCGCATCTTCTTTGTCTCCGGCGGCTCGGAAGCGACCGAATCCTGCATCAAGCTGGCGCGGCAATGGGCGGTCGCCACCGGCCAGCCCAGCCGTTGGAAGGTGATCTCGCGCTTTCCCTCCTATCATGGCGGCACGCTCGGCGCGCTCGCCGTTACCGGCGACGATGCGCTGTCCGAAACATTTGTGCCGATGATGCAGATGATGCCGACCGTGCCGGCGCCCATCGCCTGGCGCGACCGCGACAATCTTTCGATGGAACAGCGCGGCATCCGCTACGCCGACATGCTGGAGGAAAAGATCCTCGCCGAGGGACCGCAGAGCGTGCTCGCCTTCATCATGGAGCCAGTCGGCGGCGCTGCCACGGCAGCACTGGTGGCGCCCGACAGCTACTATCCGCGCATCCGCGAGATCTGCGATCGCTACGGCATCCTGCTCATCCATGACGAAGTGATGAGCGGTGCCGGCCGCACCGGAAAATTCCTCGGCGGCGACCACTGGAACTGCAAGCCCGACATCGTCGCGCTGTCGAAGGGGCTGGGCTCTGGCTACGCGCCGCTCGGCGCGCTGGCGGCACCGATGCGGCTGGTGCAGCCATTGCTCGCGTCGGGCGGCTTTCAGCACGGCCACACCTACGCCGGCAACCCGCTCGCCTGCGCCGCCGGGCTCGCCGTACTCGGCGAAATGGACCGTCTCGGCCTGATCGCCAATGCGGCTGACATGGGCGAGCTTTTGATGGACGAGTTGAAGCGATTGGCGAAGCGGTTTCCATTCATCGCCGACGTCCGTGGCAAGGGCCTGCTCACCGGTGCCGAGATGCTTGCGGATCCCGACACTCTGAGGCCGATCGAGCCTGCAAAGAAGGCCACCCAGCGGCTGCTCGACCTCGCCTATGAGCGCGGCCTGATCATCTACGGACGCAAGGTCAAGGGCGGCGTCGACGGCGACAATTTCATGGTCGCGCCGCCGATGATCGTCACCGCCGCGCAGATCGGCGAGATCATATCCATCATCGGCGACTCGCTCGAGGTGCTGGCCGGCGAGCTCGACCTGCCGGTCGAAGGCTGAGAGGCGAACCATGGCGTCGCGAAAAGTCATCATCACCTGCGCCGTCACCGGGTCGGTACACACCCCGTCGATGTCGCCGCATCTGCCCGTGACGCCGGACCAGATCGCCGCAGACGCGATCGCCGCCGCCGAGGCCGGCGCTTCGATCCTGCATCTTCATGCCCGCGACCCTAGGGATGGGCGGCCGACCGCCGACCCCGAGGTGTTCATGCAGTTCCTGCCGCGCATCAAGCAGGCGACCGACGCGGTGATCAACATCACCACCGGCGGATCGTCGCTGATGACGCTCGACCAGCGGCTGGCCGCGCCGCTCAGGGCCGAGCCGGAAATGTGTTCGCTCAATATGGGTTCGATGAATTTTGCGCTATTCCCGATGCTCGAGCGGCCGCGAGAATGGCAGCACGAATGGGAGCCGAAGCTGCTCGAGGCTACCCGTGACACGATCTTCAAGAACACCTTTGCCGATATGGAGACGGTGCTGGAAAAGCTTGGGCGCGGCTGTGGCACGCGTTTCGAATTCGAGTGCTACGATGTCGGCCATCTCTATTCGCTTGCGCATTTCCGCGACCGCGGGCTGGTGTCGGGACCATTGTTCATCCAATTCGTGCTCGGCATATTGGGTGGTATCGGCGCCGATCCAGAAAACCTGATCCACATGAAGCGCATCGCCGACAAACTGTTCGGCGACAGCTACCAGTTTTCCGTGCTGGCGGCCGGACGCCACCAGATGCCGATGATCTCGATTGCGGCGGCGATGGGCGGCAATGTCCGCCTCGGGCTGGAGGACAGCCTCTACGACGGGCGCCAGCTCGCCAAGTCCAGTGCCGACCAGGTCCGCCGGATCCGCGGCGTGCTCGAAGGGCTGTCGCTGGACGTCGCAACGCCGGCCGAGGCACGGCAGATGCTGGCGCTCAAGGGCGGCGACCGCGTGGCGTTCTGAGATGCGGCCGTGACCAACCCACCGTCAAGAGACATTGTCATCCGCCCCGGCCGGGTCGAGGACGTCGAAACCATCCACGCCGCGCTCCTACGGCTCGGCGCGCATGTCGGCGCACATCAGGAGATCACCTCGACAGCTCAGGATCTCCGCACCTATGGCTTTGGCGAAAAGCCTGCCTTCTCGACCTTGATCGCCGAAGTCGGTGGCGAATTTGCCGGGCTTTGCCTGTATTTTCCGATCTTCTCGACATGGATGGGACGGCCCGGCGTCTATGTGCAGGACCTCTATGTCGAGGACCGTTTTCGTGGCCGCAGGATCGGCGAGCGCCTGCTGCGCCGGGTGGCGGCGCAGTGCCGGAAGGCAGGCGGCGTCTATCTCAGGCTGTCCGTCGACACCGACAACAAGACCGCCAAGGCTTTTTACGAACGGTTAGGCATTGGCTGGTCGAGCTACGAGCAGGTGCAGAAGATCGTCGGCGACGCCTTTTTCGCCTTTGCCGATGCACCGGAGGAGCCAACATGAAAGCCTTCTATGCCGAAGAACAGAAGCGCCACTACCCGAAGGCGTTCCTCTCAAGCGGCGCGCCGCAGCCCAATCCGGAAAAGCCGGAACGGGTCGAGCGATTGTTAGCCGGCACCAAGGCTGCCGGCTGCACGATCGAACGGCCGCGGGATCACGGGCTCGGCCCGATTGCGGCGGTGCATACGCCGGAATATCTCGATTTTCTCCAGCATATCTTCGCCCGCTGGCAGCGCATCGAGGGCGCCTCGGCCGAGGTCATCCCCAATATCCATCCGATCGCGCGGAACGGCTCCTATCCGGCCTCGGCGGTCGGCCAGGCCGGCTACCACATGGCCGACACCGCCTGCCCGATCTCCGGCGAGACGTGGCAGAGCGCGCTTTGGAGCGCCTGGAGCGCGGTTGAAACCGCCGAGGCGGTGATGTCGGGAGCGCCGGCCGCCTATGCGCTGTGCCGGCCGCCCGGCCATCACGCCTTTGCCGATGTCGCCGGCGGCTTCTGCTTCATCAACAATTCGGCCGTCGCTGCACAGGTTCTGCGCAAGCAGGCGGCGCGGGTGGCGATCCTCGATGTCGACCTGCACCACGGCAACGGCACGCAAGGCATCTTCTATGCCCGGCCGGACGTGCTCACCGTGTCGCTGCATGCCGACCCGGTGCGCTTCTACCCGTTTTTCTGGGGCTATGGCGACGAGCGCGGCGAAGGCGCCGGCCTCGGCTACAATCTCAACCTGCCGCTGCCGCGCAAATCCGGCGATGCAGCGTTCCTCGAAGCGCTGGAGGCATCGTTCCAGCGCATCAACACCTTCTCGCCCGATGCGCTTGTGGTGGCGCTGGGGCTAGATGCCTTCGAAGGCGATCCGTTCGGCGGGCTGTCGGTGAGCACGCCTGGTTTTTCGCGCATTGGCGAGGTGATCGCCGGGCTCGGCCTGCCAACGGTCATCGTCCAGGAAGGCGGCTATCTCTGCGACGAGCTCGGCGACAATCTCACCGCCTTCCTCACCGGTTTTGGCGGCGCCCACAAGCGATGATCCGCCCGCGAGGGCCGCTCAGGATCATTCCTGCCTCAGCATGGCGACAACGCGGTGCACGCTCTCCAGCGTCGCGTCGATTTCGGCTGAAGTGTTGTAATGAGCGATGCCGATGCGCACCACGCCCTGCTCGGCCGGAATGCCGAGCTGGTGGACGATCTCCCAGGCGTAGTTGTGGCCGGACCACAGGAAGATGTTTTCCGCATTCATCTGCCGCACGATCGTCTCCGGCACGATGCCCTCGACGGTGAACGACACCGTCGGCACGCGCTCATTGATCCGCTTCGGATCGGTGATGCCGTGGATGGTCAGGCCGGCAATATCCGACAAGCCATCGATCAGTTGTCGCGTCAGCGGGTTCTCGTAAGCGATTGAAACTTCGAAGGCCTTGGCGATTTTCAGCCGACGCGATCCTTGCGCGCCGGCTGCCGCGCCCAACTCGGCAAAATAATCGACAGCTGCCGACAGGCCGGCCATCAATTCAATCTGCGGCGTGCCGAGCTCGAAGCGCTCCGGCAAGGCATTGGACGAGCAACGGCATTTATACGGCTTAAGCGCATCGATAACGTCCAGCCTGCCCCACAAAATCCCCATATGCGGGCCGAAGAACTTGTAAGCCGAGCAGATCAGGAAATCGCAGCCGAGGTTTTGGACGTCGATCAGGCCATGCGGCGCGAACTGGACGGCATCGACGTAGACCAACGCACCAGCCCGCCTGGCGATGCCGGTCAACGCCTTCACCCGGTTGATCGACCCGGTGAGATTGCTGGCGTAGTTGAGCGCGACGAGCCGCGTCCTCTCGGAAAGCAGCGCGGCGAGCGCCGCCTCTTCGATCTGCCAGCTCTGCTGGTCGAAGGGCAGCCAGCGCACGACAAGGCCAAGGTCTTCTGCCAGTTGCAGCCAAGGCGAGACGTTGCCCTCATGGTCCATGCGGGTGAGGATGATCTCGTCCCCGGGCTTCATCGTGCGGCCGAGCGTTCGCGACATGTGGTAGGTCAATGTCGTCATGTTGGCACCGATGATAATTTCCTGCGGGCTCGCAGCGCCGAGAAAATCCGCCATCGCCAGATGGGCCTCGTCCACGATGTTTTGTGCGGCAACGGTGGTGTCGAAGAAGCCGCCGAGGTTGGCATTCGTGGTCAGCAAGCAACGCGATACTGCGTCCGCCACCGACTGCGGCACCTGCGTGCCGGCAGGATTGTCGAGATAGATGCGCCGGCGGCCCTTGTCGGTCAGCGACAAGGCCGGAAATTTCGCGCGCACCGCGTCGATCCGGAAGTCCATGGCTGTTCCCCCTCCTTATGACGATCGGACAACCACGTCCCGACGCATCAAGGGCACGGATTGCCAACGCGCTGGTGGATCGCATCAACGGCTTTCTGCATGTCCTCGGTCCAGACCACGTCGGCGGAAGAGAGCGCCATTTCGAGTTGCGAAATGGTGGTGGCGCCGATGATGTTCGAGGTGACCAAGGGCCGGTTCGAGACATAGGCATTGGCAAACAGCGCCGGCTCCATGCCGAATGTGCGCGCCAATCGGTTGTATTCGAGCTGCACCTCGGCAGCATTCGGAGTCTCGTAGCGCTGGCCGCGGTTGAACAACTGCGAGCGCGAGCCCTGCGGCCGCGCGCCATGATCGTATTTGCCGGTTAAATAGCCTTGCGCCAGCGGCGAATAGGCAAGCAGCGACACCTGCTCGCGCTCGCAGACTTCGGCAAGGTTCACCTCGAAGGTGCGGTTGACGAAATTATAGGCGTTCTGCACGGAGGCGACGCGCGGACCGAGGCCCTTGTCGGCTTCGCCAATGAAACGCATGACGCCCCAGGAATTCTCGTTCGACAGGCCGAAATGGCGGATCTTGCCGGCCTTCACCAGTTCATCGAACACGGCAAGCGTCTCGGCGATCGGCGTCTCGCCCTCCGGCACGCCGGCGGCATCGGAGCGTCGCGGCACGGCGCCGATCCGGTTCGGATTGGCGCCCCACGGCACGTCGCGTTCCGGCCAATGGATCTGATAGAGGTCGATGTAATCGGTGTTGAGCCTGGCCAGCGATTTCTCGACTGCGTCGAAGATATCGGCGCGCACCAGCTTAGACGGGCGGTCGCCCCGAAACCAGGTGTTAGCGGTGCGACCAACTACCTTCGAGGCGATGATCACCTGGTCGCGATTGCGCTTCTCCTTCATCCAATTGCCGATGAATGTCTCGGTACGGCCTTGTGTCTCCGCCTTGGGCGGGATCGGATAGAGTTCGGCGGTGTCGATGAAATTGACGCCGCGAGCAAACGCCAGATCCATCTGAGCGTGACCGTCCGCCTCGGTGTTCTGCTGGCCCCAGGTCATCGATCCGAGGCAGATTTGCGACACGAAAAGATCGGTCTGGCCGAGACGGCGTTTGTGCATGGAGTTTCTCCGGCGGGAATTTTGCGCGGCTGCGCGAGGAGGAAGCAATAGCATACAGGAAAGCGTCGCCCGCTTCCAAGCCCACGGATGGAAGGTCAGACGACTTTCCCGGGACGCCGGCGGACAGGGTTTATCCCTGCGGCTAATAAAAAGCCGGACTGCATTTTCATGCAGTCCGGAAGTTCGCCAGGAATGGCGAGGAAAAAACCGGCCAAGTGCCGGCATAGACGCCTACGGTCAAAGCGCCGCAGAAGTTTCGCCGGACCAGCCGAATTATGTCAAAAAAGATCAGGGCAGCATGGCTGCCATGCGAATGCTGCACTGCACAATCGTCATGATCTGCTTATATTGACCGCCTTGGAGGTTCAATAAGGGGCTTGAATCATGGGATTCTTCACTGAAATGTTCGCTCGTCCGCGTCCGCGGGAACAGCTGCGCTATCGAGCGGCGCTGGCGCTGCTCCATTCGATGAGCAATGCCGATCGCGCCGATATCGGCGTCAAGCCGGCCGATTTCCCGCGCATCGCCCGGGAAATGTCCCTGCGCTAAACAACTGTGAGATATCCGCCGTGGCGGATATCTCCCGAGCGGATCTCAACGCGATCCGAGGAAGATCGACTTGCCCAATGGCACGCCGTTGTGGCGCAGGATGTCGTAGGCGGTGGTCAGGTGGAAATAGAAATTGGGCATGGCGGCATGCAGTAGATACTGCATCCCCGGCATCGAAACGTCGCGTCCCGCAAGCCGCAGTTCGACTATCCTGTCATCTGAACCATCGAATTCGGCCGCCGAAAATGTCGCGAGATAATCGAGCGTCTTGGTAAGGCGGGCCTGCAGATCAGCGAAGTTCGCCTCATTGTCCTCGTATTTTGGCACCTCGCGTCCCGCAAGCCGTGACGGGGCGCCTTTGGCGTGATCGGTGGCAATCTGTACCTGCCTGGTCAGGGCAAACATGTCCGGCGCCAGCCTCGCCGTCAGATACACCTGCGGATCAATCTTGCGATCAGCCGCATTTTGCTCGGCAATGTTCAGCACATTGGCTAGTGCCTTCAGCCTCGCCGAAAATACCGGCACGGATGCTTCATACATTGATATGGTCACAAGAAATCTCCACGCGGCCCGACTGCCGAGGGCGAGAGGTAGCGCCTTCGCAGGCGATTGTTCAAGCGTCACCACGTCGCCGCAATCGATATGATAGGATTTTTCATCGAGTGGAGGTTCCCGATGAGACGCGCCCTTTTTGCAGCGACCGCTTTTGTGTCTCTTGCCATTGCCGGCCAATCGGCGCTCGCCGCAGACGCGCCTTATATCGATGACAGGTCGAATGCCGAAGCGGTCATCCGGTCACTTTATAGTGCCATCAGCCGGCACGAATTCGCGCGCGCCTGGGATTATTTCGGCGACACCAAGCCGGCCAAGGATTTCAATTCCTTCGTCAAAGGCTATGACAGCACGGACACGGTCGAAGTCAAAACCGGTGGCGTATCCGAAGACGGGGCTGCCGGCAGCATCTACTATAGCGTTCCGGTCGCCATCCGGGCGACGGCCAAGGACGGCAGCGAAAATGTCTTTGCCGGCTGCTATACGCTGCGCCAGATCAACGCCTCGATCCAGGAACCGCCATTTCGCTCGATCTTCATCGATAAGGGTGCGCTGAAACCCTCAAAGGCCGATTTCGAGGATGCGGTGCCGGCAAGCTGCGGCGAAGGACCGCCGCCGCCGAAGAAGGACGCAGCGCTTGAGCAAGCCAAAAAGGCGTTTGCCGCGACTTATGGCGACCAGTGTGACAAGGATCTTTTGGCGCAGGAGCCGGACATTTTCTCGATCCACTATAAGGGCAAGGATGCGTCTGCCAGTGATCCCGAAAGCGAAACGCGGCTTTTCCATTTCGCCTGCTCGGCCGCGGCCTACAACGAAAACTCGATCTATTACATGAGCGACGACGTGCTTGGCGTGAGACAATTGCAGTTCGCCGAACCTGAGATGGACATCCGCTACGAGAACAATGACAGCGACGGCAAATTGCTGGGCATGACCATAGTTGGCTTCCAGACCTCCGGCTGGGCAACTAATTCCGATTACGACGAAGAGACCAAGACGATCACCAGCTTCAACAAATGGCGTGGCATCGGCGATGCCTCTTCATCAGGGACCTATCTGTTTCGCAACGGCGATTTTTCCCTGGTCCAGTACGATGTCGACGCGTCTTATGACGGCGAGGAAAATCCGCAGACGGTCGTCGACTACAATACCGCGCCTTAGGGAGCCTTCGACAACATCCAATTGAGCGTGCCGCGCCAGTCGGTCATGCGGATAGGGGTGCCATGCGTGCCGGTCTCGAAGCGGACGAAGCGGGTCGGATAGGCTTTCGATTTGGCCAGAATCGATCGGAAGAAGGCTTCCTGTTTCTCGATTGGAAACACCGGGTCCTTGCTGCCCTGGCCGAAGAAGACCGGCACACGACGCTTGAAGGCGGGGCTTGAGAAGAAACTCTCGTCCCATAGCGAGCCGAGCAGCAGCAGCCCGTCGATGCGCCCGCCGGTGTCATGGCGGGCGGCCAGCTTCCAGCATATTGAGCCGCCCATCGAGCCGCAGGCGACGAAGATTTTTGCGCTCGGCGATTGTTCGGCATAGTGGTTGATCAGCGCGGCGATCTGGGTGGCACCGGTGTCGCCGAAATCGGAAAAATCCGGCGACAGATAGAGGCCGCCATTGCCGGCCATCAGGTTCTTGATGCGGTTGAAATTGCCGCCGAAGGTGAAGTCGTCGCTGCCCTGCTTACGGCTGCCGCCCTGCCCGTGCAGATAAAGCACGATGATGCTGGCGCCCCCGGTCTTGCCGACGGCAATGTGGCGGACATCGCCTGCATCGGTCGGCAGCAAGAGATCCTGCTGCACCTTACGCACGCCGGTGTCGGTGTATTGCGCGTGTACACGACGCTCAGGCACTTCGTCACGAGCGTTGATGTCGCGCAGCTCACGATAATCGACAACCGTATAGGCGCCGTTGCTCTCGGACGAGAGCGTGCCCGGGTAGGCGAACAGATCGTCCTTGAAGGGTTTGAGTTCGAGAGCATTGGCGTAGGCGGCACAAGAGAGCGACAAAAGAATCGCCATCAGCAGGGCCGGGAGGCCGGAGGAAGGCAAGCGGAACCGGAAGCAGGAACGAAAGGCCATCCCTCAGCCATGCGTTTTTCGGCTTCGGTTTGTCAATCCTGCAGCACGCCGCCGGCGCCTTCCAGCGCCTCGCGCGTGTCGACGTCGACGGCTGCCCCTTCGCCGATCTCGACATCGATGACATCGAGCCCTTCGGCCTCGACCAGATGGCGGGCGCCGGTATCGCCTTCGAGGTGAGCGATCGCGGCAAACAGCGAACGCGGCAGCAGCACCGGATTGCCGCGCCGCCCGTCGTGCGAGGCCCGCACCACCGATCGGCCTTCGGACCTGCGGAACGCCTCAATCAGCCTGTCGAGGTCGGCCGACGCGACGCCAGGCATATCGCCGAGGACAATCATGGCGCCGGCGGCGTCGCCGGAAATCTTGGCGATGCCGGCCTTCAGCGATGAAGACAGACCCTCGCCGAAATCCGGATTGTCGGCGAGGGTCACATCGAGGCCAGACAGTGCATCGCGCACGCGCTCGCGCTGGTGGCCAGTGACGACGATAGTGGCCCCGGCTTTCGAACCGACCGC
The DNA here is from genome assembly GCF_040320565.1 of Mesorhizobium sp. M0664. Taxonomy (NCBI): domain Bacteria; kingdom Pseudomonadati; phylum Pseudomonadota; class Alphaproteobacteria; order Hyphomicrobiales; family Phyllobacteriaceae; genus Mesorhizobium; species Mesorhizobium sp. M0664. Next base: position 10,696 of record NZ_JAMYPW010000064.1, on the reverse strand, counting down.
GCGTTCGGCAGTGCGACGGACCAGCGGCTTGCCATCGAAGAGCGCCAACAGCTTGTTCGGCCCGCCCATGCGGCTGGAGCGGCCGGCGGCCAGAAGCACGATCTCGACCTTTGGTTCGGCTTTGGCCGGCAATGGCTCGCGCGGCTGCGGCCGCGTCGGAATTTCCATCAACAGCCCGCCGACACCCATGCCGGCAATATCCCTGGCGGTCACGTCGAGACCGGCGATCAGCCGGTCAAGCACCCAGTCGAAGCCGTTCTCCTTGGGACTGCGGGCGCAGCCCGGCGCACCGATGATGCGCTTCCCGCCTAGAGTGCCTAGCACCAGCAGATTGCCGGGATCCACCGGCATGCCGGCGCGGATGACAGTGCCGCCTGCCTTTTCGATAGCAGCGGGAACGACGTCGCCGAAATCGGCCATCGCCGAGGCGCCGAAGATAACCACCATATCGTTGTCGCGGATCAGCGAGGCCGCAGCCTCGGCGACGGGGATAATTTCATGCAGGGTTCGACGCTCCGCCGTCAGCCTGCCGCCCGAACGCGTCAGGCGCGCTTCGGTGACGCGCAGCGTCTTGTCGAGCACGCTGGGTTTGATGCCGGGCAGCACCGTCTGGATGACGCCGACGCGCACCGGCTGATAGGCGTTGACCGCAAATATCTCGCCGCCGGCGCAGATCCTTGCCACGGCATCGACCAAAGCGGAGGCGACCGCAAATGGGATGATCTTCACCGTTGCTACCATCTGACCTTTTTCGACCGGCGCATGCTGCGCGAGCGTGGCGATGGTGATCGTCGGATCGACGGCGTTGATGGCGTTGATCATCGCCGCGTCGACGGTGAACATGCCGGCAGCCTGCGCGTGGAGGTTGACCCTACCTGTCGCGGCGGGCTTCGCCTCGATGTTGCGATGGATCATGGATGCGGCAATCTTGTCGGCGGCGACGTCCTCGCTGAGATCATCGGGCGCCAACACCGCCGCTACGACCTCGGAAATGCCAGCGGCCTTCAACAGGGACACATCCCCGGCGCTTAGCCTGTGCGCCTTGCGGAAGCGGCGCTCTCCGACTGTGGTGGCGTGCGCAAGCACTGCCCCTTCGGCCGTATCGATCGCAACGGGACCAAATTTCACGCGACCGCGCCTTTGGATTCGAGGCCGCGGGAGCGAAAGGCGTGGATCGCTTGCGCCAACACCGCGACGGCGATCTCGGCCGGGCTGGCAGCCCCAATGTCGAGGCCGATCGGGGCATGAATGCGGGCGATCTGGTCGGCGGTCGCTCCCGAAGCCAGCAGGCGTTCCACACGTTTGGCGTGGGTCTTGCGGCTGCCGAGCGCGCCGACATAGAAGCAGCCGGCGTCGAGCGCCGCCTTCAGCGCGAAATCGTCGATCTTCGGATCGTGGGTGAGAGCGGCCAGCGCCGTATAGCTATCGAGCGGCTGACGCGTTAGCACATCCTCTGGCCATTCGGCATGCAGCGCGATATCGGGAAAACGATCGGGCGTGGCAAAGGCCGTGCGCGGATCGATGATCTCGACAGGATAGCCGGCGATCCTGGCCATCGGTGCCAGCGCCTGGCTGATGTGGACGGCGCCGATCACCACCAGGCGCGGCTGCGGCAGATGTGCGTTGAGGAAGAAGGTCCGTCCCTCAGCTTCGACCGAACCGGAATTGCCCGTGCGAAATGCCTTGGCGATGGCCGCCCCGAGTTCGCCGGCTACCCGGTCGCCCTCGCGCACGACACGGTCGCGGCCGTCGCCGAGATCGGTGACCAGGATTGCCGCGCGGCGGGCGCGGCGTTCGGCGTTGAGTGTCTTCAGCGCATAGGGATCCATTCGAGATCAACCCAATCTTTCTACATAGACCCTGATGCGGCCGCCGCATGACAGGCCGACTTGCCAGGCGGTCTCGTCTGCGACGCCGAATTCGAGCATTTTGGCCTTGCCGCTATCGATAACATCGACCGCCTCGGCGACCACGGCGCCTTCGACGCAGCCGCCCGAGACGGAGCCGTGGAAATTGCCTTCGGCGTCGATGACCAGGTGGCTGCCGACCGGGCGCGGCGCCGAGCCCCAGGTCTCGACCACGGTGGCAATGGCGACATCCTTGCCGTCCTTCATCCAGCCCTCCGCGATGATCAGCGGGTCGCGGGCCTCATCGAGATAGATACTGCGTTCCATGATTTTCTCCCTGGCAGACATGTGGTTATGCGACGCGCTTCACGCCAGCCTCGATCCACGGGCGCGCGTCGACCGAACGCATAAAAAACAGCACGGTTGCCAGCGACCGGTCCGCCACATAGTCCGCACCGGTCAACAGATCGAGCGTCTCGTCGATCGTCCGCGGCGCCGGACGCGGTTTTCAACTCGGTCATCCTGTCTTCGCCGACGCGGCCATCTGAAAGCCTCTACAAAGCGTGGTAGCCGCGGTTGTGATAGATCAGCGGCCGCAAATTATCGCCGATGCGCAAACCTGTAACCTTGCCAAAAAGCACACGGTGGGTGGCCAGATCCTTGGAGTCGATCAGTTCGCAGTCGAAGACGGCGAGCGCACCCTTCAGCGTCGGCGCACCGGTCGAGATCACATCCCATTCGGCCAATGCGAAACGCTCCTCGACCGGCAGGCCGGTAATGCCGGAAAAGCCGATCGACAGCGGCTCCTGATCCGAAGCCAACGTGTTCAGGGCAAATTTGCCGTTTTCCACGAACGGCTCGTTCTTGGGATTTTCACGATTGAGGCAAACCAGGATGGTTGGCGGCGTATCCGACACCGAGCAGGCCGCGATCACCGTCGCGCCGCGCCTGCCGGCAGGGCCATCGGTGGTGATTACATGCACATGGCCAGCAAAATGGGCCATCGCGTCGCGGTAGGCCTGCGGCCCGATGTCATTCTTCTTCAGCACCGATGATTTTCCACTAGTCAGAACCAACCGTTATATATGGGGGGATATTGCAGGCCACAAGCGAAGTGCTTGACCTATATCCCGAATTCGCGTGTTGCGCCAAAGCTGGCCAGCCTTTAGGTCTTGACGGCATTGGCGCCGGCAGAACACGCGATCGGCTCGGAGGAATTCTTCGCTCGCATGCGACGTTGGACAACCACAATAGCGGTGCTGGCCTGGCTCTCGGTCGCCGGCAGTGCGAGCGCCGAGACGCTGCGGGTCGGCGTCGCGGCTCCTTTGTCGGGGCCGTCGGCGATCCTCGGCAAACAGATCGAGGCCGGCGCGACAATGGCGGCTGAAGCTGACGGTACCGAGATCAGGACGATCGATGACGCCTGCACGGCCGACGGTGGCGCCGCCGCCGCGCGGGAATTCACCGCGGCCAAGGTCAACGTCGTCATCGGGTTTTTGTGCACCGACGCAATCGAGGCGGCTCTGCCGATCCTCAAGGGTGCCGGCATACCGGTGATCACAGTCGGCGTTCGCACGGAAAGCCTGACCGACCGGCGCGCCAAGACCGGATGGCCGATCTATCGTCTCGGGCCGCGCGGCGACGACGAGCGCAATGCCGTCGCTGCCATCCTCACCCGCCTATGGCAGACCGAGCTGTTCGCCATCGTCGACGACGGTACGATCTATGGCCGCGAAATGGCCGAGACATTTCGGGCAGCCGCCGAGCAAGCGGCGCTGAAGCCGGTTTTCGTCGACACGTTCCGGCCGCAGCTCGACAACCAGATCGGCCTGATCGGCCGACTTAGGAAAGCCGGCGCAACGCATGTCTTTGCCGGCGGCGACGGCGATGATGTCGCCATTATGGGCCGGGATGCTGGCCAGCTACATACCGGCATGGTGTTTGCCGGCGGCGAAGCGTTGCGCGCGCCGCTCGGCGACGTGCCTTATGCCGACGGCACGCTGATGATCGCGCCGCCCGAATGGGTCGATGTCGCCGACCCCAAGGTGCTGCAGAGCTTTGCCGGACAAAACATCGTGCCGGAAGGTTACACGCTGCCCGCCTATGCCGCGGTCGAGATCGCCAAGTCGGCTTCAGCATTGACGCAAAGCTCCGGCGAGAGGCTGGCCAACGTGCTGACCGCGCATGACTTCACCACGGCGATCGGACCGATCCGCTTTGACGAAAAAGGTGACCTGACGCAAAATCCTTATCGAGCCTTCCGTTTCGACGGCGGCCGTTTCGTGCCGGCGGAGAGCCAATGATGTCCAGCACAGGGATGTTCCATACGGGTCCGCGCAATCTCATCACCGACGTCGCCGGCCTGCGTGTCGGCAATGCGGCGAATGCCAAGCTGAAATCCGGTGTGACCACCGTCATCTGCGACGAACCGGCCGTGGCCGGCGTGCAAATCCTGGGCGGTGCGCCGGGCACCCGCGAAACCGACCTGCTCGAGCCGCACAATTCGATCCACGCCATCCATGCCGTGGTGCTTTCGGGCGGGTCTGCTTTTGGCCTCGACGCCGCGTCGGGGGTGCAGGCGGCACTGCGTGAAAGGGGCATCGGCGTCGAGGTCGGCGGCTTTCGCGTGCCGATCGTGCCGGCGGCGATCCTGTTCGACCTGCGCAATGGCGGCGACAAGGATTGGGGCCGGTATCCGCCTTACCGTGACCTTGGCTACGAAGCCGCGCAAGCCGCTGCGATAGACTTTGCGCTCGGCACTGCCGGCGCAGGTAGCGGGGCTTTGAGTTCCGGCCTGAAGGGCGGGCTCGGCTCGGCCTCGACAGTGCTGGACAGCGGCGTCACCATCGGCGCGCTCGCCGCCGTCAACCCGACCGGCTCGGTGACGGTCGCAGGGACCCGCCATTTCTGGGCGGCGCCGTTCGAGATCGGCGACGAGTTCGGCGGGTTAGGCTATCCCCACCCGATGCCTGACGATGCCAGAAAGGTCCTGCTGAAGTTCCGTGACAAGCATGCGGCAGAACAGGCGGAAACCGGCGCCAACACGACCATCGCCGTGATCGCCACCGATGCGGTACTCACGAAGGCCGACGCCAAACGTCTGGCGATATCGGCGCATGACGGCTTTGTCCGTGCCATTTGGCCGACACACACGCCCGCAGACGGCGATCTGGTCTTCGCGCTGGCAACGGGCAAGAGCGGCATCGAGCTCGGGCTCAACGATGCAATCGATCTCTACGCCGCGGCCGGCGCCACGATGGCACGCGCCATCAGCCGCGGCGTCTTTGCCGCGACGCCGGCCGAGGGCGATCTGTTCCCGGTCTGGTCGTCGCGCTGAACGCGCAACGCTCATTCGGGTGAGCCGTAGTCAGACTGGATTATGATCAGGTGGGTTCGGATTTTTCTTCCTCGAACGTGACCGCAACATCCGAGTTTGCCGACAGCCGCACCTTCTGGCCCTCGACCTCGGCGACAAGGCTGAGAGGAATGAAGTGGTGATGGCCCCTGTGAGCGCCCTCGCCGCTGTCGCGCTTGGTCAGCTTTATGCGATCTCCGTCAACCTTGTCGACGGTACCGACATGGACGCCGTCGGCGCCGATCACTTCCATACGTTCGCGAATCTTGGCTGCATCAATCATTGGGGGTCTCCCTTAGAGCGCCGCGCGTCCCTTTGAACGCGCAAAGGACGCTCTAAACATTTTTGAATCAATGCATCGCGCCTTCCGAAAATCGATCCTGATTTTCGGAAGGCACGATGCGGTGAAGTTGCCGACAATAACAAACGACGGCCGGATTGGATGCATCGACTTTGTGTTTCAGTCAGCACGATCTTTTGACGGCATCGTGATAGGAATTTGAGGGCGTCGACCGTCGGAATGGAAAGCCCCATGCGAAATCTTGCCCTGTTTGCAGTCTGCCTGCTTGCCCCGCTTGCAACTTTGGCCGCCGCCTTCGCAGGCGATGTCGCCGAGCTTGAGATCCTCGGCTTCAGCAGTGATGGCGGGGTCTTTGCCTTCGAGGAATACGGCGTCCAGGACGGATCGGGATTTCCCTATGCGACACGCTATTATATCGACACGGCCGACGACAGTTTCCTGAAGGGCTCGCCGATACGTGTCCGGCTCGACGACGAGAATGCCACGGTGGCCGCAGCGCGGCTGCAGGCCCGGCAAAGGGGCGAAGCGATCGTCAGTCAGGCGGAACTCACGGCAAATCGCGGCATCACCGCCGGCTTCAACCCGGTGACCGAGCTTTCTGCCGATCCCTTCCGCATGGTGGTCAATCCGCGCCCGATCTTCTCGCCGGTCGACGATCCGCTCGAGTTCCGGCTCGACCAGATCGGCATGAATGACACCGAACGCTGCCAGAGCCAGGGCGAGATCAACGGCTTTCGCCTGCTGCGCATCGAGGCGAAGGATGGCGGCCAGACGAGGATCATTCACGAGGACAAATCGATCCCGCAAAGCAGAGGCTGTCCGAATGGCTACCAGATCGGCGCGGTTCAGACATTTTCGCTGGATAGCCTCAGCGCCTATGCCGTGCTGATCGCGGTGCGCCAATACGGCTTCGAAGGGCCGGACTATCGCTGGATCGCGGTAACCGGTCGCCTGTGACGTTCCCCGCCATGCGCTATCGCGCTCTGCGCCGTCTCCGCCGTGCTCTGCCGTCGCTGCGCACCGCATTTGCCGGTGCCTTGCTGTGGGCGGCAGCGATGGGCGCCAGCGCGCTGCTCAATCTGCTGCAGTACGATTGGGAGACCCCGGCAAAGATCCGCTTCGTCTCGCTGCTTTATGCTGCCGGCGGTGCGCTGGCTTTCCCGATTGGGCTTCTCCTGGCGCGGCTCGTCTCGCTCGGACGCCACTGGGAGATCGCCCTCGCTGCCGCCTTCGTTTGCCTTCTCGCAGCGACGATCGCCGTCACCGGCGGCCTCTTTGGGCTGCAATACCGCTCCTACTATGTCCAATGGCATGCGCCTGCGTTCACCATCACCTGGATTTTCCAGTTCGTGTTCACGATGTTGACGGCACTCTATCAGTTCGTCGTCCTCGGCATCCGGCTGTATTTTCCGCTCGGTTTCGTTGCACTCGCTGTCGCCAGTGTCTGGTTTGCGCGCCAGCAACGTTGAGCATTTTGCCTGCCTCTGTTAGGACGCGGGCAAATGCTCTCACAAGTCAGGACCGACTGATGATCCCTCGCTACTCCCGGCCGGAAATGGTGGCCATCTGGTCACCCGAAACCCGGTTCCGTATCTGGTTCGAGATCGAGGCCTACGCCTGCGACGCATTGGCCGAGCTCGGCGTCATCCCGAAGGAGGCCGCCAAGACCATCTGGGAGAAAGGCGGAGCGGCGAAGTTCGACGTCGACGCCATCGCCGAGATCGAGCGCGTCACCAAGCATGACGTCATCGCCTTTCTCACCCATCTTGCTGAATTCGTCGGGCCGGATGCCCGCTTCATCCACCAGGGCATGACATCCTCCGACGTTCTCGACACCTGTTTTGCCGTGCAGCTCACCCGCGCCAGCGACATCCTGCTGGCCGACATTGACGGGCTGCTTGCGGCGCTCAAGCGCCGCGCCTTCGAGCACAAGGACACCATCACCATCGGCCGCAGCCACGGCATCCATGCCGAGCCGACCACCTTCGGCGTCAAGCTGGCGCAGGCCTATGCCGAATTCTCGCGTTGCCGCGAGCGGCTGGTGCACGCACGCGAGGACATCGCCACCTGCGCCATCTCGGGTGCGGTCGGCACCTTCGCCAATATCGACCCCTATGTCGAAGAATATGTGGCCAAGAAACTCGGACTGAAGCCCGAGCCGGTGTCGACGCAGGTGATTCCGCGCGACCGCCATGCGATGTTCTTCGCCACGCTCGGCGTCATCGCCTCGTCGATCGAGCGGCTGGCGATCGAGGTGCGCCATCTGCAGCGCACCGAGGTACTCGAAGCAGAAGAGTACTTTTCACCCGGCCAGAAGGGCTCGTCGGCGATGCCGCACAAGCGCAACCCGGTGCTGACCGAGAACCTCACCGGCCTTGCCCGCATGGTGCGCTCCTTCGCATTGCCGGCAATGGAGAATGTGGCGCTCTGGCACGAACGCGACATCTCGCATTCCTCGGTCGAGCGCATGATCGGGCCCGACGCGACGGTGACGCTCGATTTCGCGCTCTCACGCCTGACCAGCGTTGTCGACAAACTGCTCGTCTACCCCGACAACATGCTGAAGAACATGAACAAATTCCGTGGCCTTGTGCATTCGCAGCGCGTGCTGCTGGCGCTGACGCAAGCCGGTGTTTCGCGCGAGGACGCCTACCGGCTGGTGCAGCGCAACGCCATGAAGGTGTGGGAGCAAGGCGCTGATTTTCTTGAGGAACTTTTGGCCGACAAGGACGTTGTCGCAGCCTTGCCCGAGGCCGAGATCCGCGAGAAATTCGACTTGGGCTATCATACCAAGCACGTCGATACGATCTTTAGCCGAGTGTTTGGAGAAGCCTGATGATTTCGTCGGCCGGAGATTTCGATTTCCTCGCCCTGCCCGGGCGCGGCAATTCCGGGCCGGATCATTGGATGTCGCATTGGTGCCGGGTGTTCCCCAATTCGAGCCGCGTGCTGCAGGCCGAGTGGGACCGGCCAAAGCCTGAAGACTGGATCGGCCAGGTGGATGCCGCGGTGGCCGCCGCACCGCGCCGCGTCGTGCTGCTTGCGCATTCGCTGGCGGTGGCGACGGCGGTGAAGTGGGCTGCCGGCGCCAGTCAAAGCCAACTCGACAAGGTCGCGGCGGCATTCCTGGTCGCCGCGACCAATGTCGAGGATACCGATCCTTCATTCGACGCGGTGCGCCCGTTCGCGCCGATGCCGCTGAAGCGCCTGCCCTTCCCGACATTGGTGGTGGCGAGCCGCAGCGACCCACGCGTCACCTTCGACAAGGCGACCGCCTTTGCCGGAGCCTGGGGTGCGGACATCGCCGATGCCGGCGATCTTGGCCATATGGGAAACGAGGCCCGCCTCGGCTTATGGCCAGCGGGCCTGCTGATGCTTGGACGCCTGCTTGAGAAGGCGAACCTCTAGCCTACGCCTTACCGGGAACCGTCCTTATCACCGTGCCCCACGGATCCTCGCGGGTTGTCTCGCTTGCGGCATTGTCCGAACGCATCTCGACCCAGGCCAAGCCGGAGCGGGCGGGATCGCGGCGACCGGCGCCCGCGCTCTGCCACGCATTTGCGCCAATGTGGTGATGATAGCCGCCGGACGACAGGAACACCGCCGCGCCACCGTACTTTGCCACTGTTTCGAAACCGAACTCCTGATGCCACCATGCTTCGGCTTCTTCCGGCCTGCCGACCCGCAAATGGACGTGGCCGATAATGCTGTTTTCCGGCGCGCCCTGCCAGCCGGCGTCACCGGCCGGCACTTCGGCAATGACCGACGGAATGTTCAGCCGCTCCGTCGCCATCGCGATCTTGTCGCCATTCCATTTCCAATCCTGGGGGCGGCGGTCGGCATAGATCTCGATGCCGTTGCCTTCCGGATCAGTCAGATAAAGAGCCTCGCTGACCAGATGGTCGGATGCGCCCTCGATGCCGATCTTACCGGCGATGGCGTGATTGATCCAGCGGCCGAGATCGGCCCGGCCGGGTAGCAGGAAGGCGGTGTGGAAAAGACCGGCGCTGCGCGGGTCATCGGGTTTCGCAGCCGGATCCGCTTCGATGTCGAGCAAAGGGCGATTGACTGCGCCGAGCGTAATCGTGCCGCCGGAGCGGGTCAGTTCCTGCAAACCGACGACTTTGCGATAGTAGGCAGCGAGATTTTCTGCATCGCGCGCCCGCAAGCCGACACGGGCAACGCTGACCGGGGTCGTCGCGGCAAAAGGCAGTTCGCTCATCAAAGTGCTCCGTTCAGCCGGCGCTCGACAAGCTTCCAACGAAGGAACCCGGCGCCATCAATCATTCTACGCCGTGTCCGTGCCAAAATCTCGGAACAGCCATTCTTTCTCAGCGACAGATCGTCGATCGCGATCGTTCACACAAGAGCGCAAGAAGCGAACATGGTGTTCACAATAGCGAGCAGAACCGGGCTGATGAGAGGCCGTTTGCGTGTCGCTGTTGAGTTCATACCCGGTTGCACCCGACAGCGCCTCTCGCTACATGCGCGCCATGAAAGTCAGGGAAGCAGATATTCTCATCGTGCCGGGCTACACCAATTCCGGCCCCGATCATTGGCAGAGCCGCTGGCAGTCGAAACTATCGACAGCGCGCCGCGTCGAACAGACGGAATGGTCGAAGCCGGTGCGCGAGGATTGGACGGCCGGTGTCGCCAAGGCCGTTAACGAGGCCGAGCGGCCGGTCGTCATTGTCGCTCACTCGCTTGGCGTCGCCGCGGTCATCCAGGCATTGCCTCGGTTCGAGCGACCGGTCGCCGGCGCTTTCTTCGTGGCGCCGCCCGATGTCGCCAACCCTGAGATAAAGCCGAGGCACCTGATGACCTTCGGCCCCTACCCGCGTGACCCGCTGCCATTTCCGTCGGTGGTGATCGCAAGCCGCAACGACCCGTTCTGCGCCTTCGGCGTCGCCGAGGACATTGCCGCGGCGTGGGGCTCGCTGTTCATCGACGCCGGCGATGCCGGTCATCTCAACGCGGATTCCGGCTTCGGCCCCTGGCCCGAAGGTTCGATGACGTTCGCGAAATTCCTGACGGATCTCTAGAGCGGTTCACCGTTTCACGGAAACGGCGAACCGCTCTAGCTCTTTGTTTTGACGCATTCCGGACGGAAACCGTTTCACACTTTTCCTGGAATTGCTTGTCTTATGACTTTCGCTGCCGAATGGGTCAGAAAGGAACGCTGAGAGAGGGTAG
>NZ_JAMYPW010000063.1:0-27660 GCF_040320565.1 Mesorhizobium sp. M0664 | reverse complement strand
TCCGCTAAACACGGGGGCTGCGCGGCGGACACGCCGACGTCAACGCAATGCCACGCCATTTTGCAGAACTTGACGCACACAACTAGAGGTTGGCTGATGCCCCTAAACTCACGGCTACGCATTGGTTGGATCTATGCAGCGACAAGGCCAACCTTGGCAAAGCCTCTACATGGTCACCTTCGGGCAGCACCAGTCTTGGAATTCACGCCCTCAAGCAAGGCGAGCAGGCCTTTCAGAATTTCGATTGGCGGCGGCGGACAACCTGGAATGTGCAGATCGACAGGCAAGGCCTCGGACACTCCGCACACCACCGCATAGCTGCTGGAGAAACAGCCGCCATTGCCTGCGCAATCTCCCAGTGCGACCACCCATTTTGGGTTGGGGGTTGCGTCGTAGGTCAGCTTCAATGCCTCGCGCATGTTTTTTGTGACCGGCCCGGTGACGAGCAGTACATCGGCATGGCGCGGTGATGCGACGAACCGGATCCCAAAACGCTCGATGTCATAGAAGGCGTTGTTCAGCGCGTGCATCTCAAGTTCGCAGCCGTTGCAGGAACCGGCATCGACCGCCCGGATCGACAGGCTTCGCCCCAATCGTTTGTGAGCAGCCCCATCGAGCGCGCGTGCGAGTTCGTCGACTGCCGCGCTGCTTGCCAACGGCGGACGCTCGGTGAGAGGGGGGCGTATCAGGCTTTCAAAAAGAAGCTTGCGCATGACAGCGTGCCTTCAGAGATCATGGCCCGAATAAGAGCAGTTGAACGATTTGTTGCACAGCGGAAAGTCGGCAACGATGTTTCCTTCGATCGCCGCTTCAAGGAGCGGCCACTGAAACCATGACGGATCACGGAGGTGACAGCGCTCGACCAAGCCGCCCTTGCCAATGCGCAGCCAGGCCAGAATGTCGCCGCGAAAACCTTCGACGAGCGCCATGCCTTCATGCGATCGGTTTGTCTGCGCGAAATCGACGCGGATCGGTCCGTCTGGCAGTTGTCGCAGGACTTGTTCGATCAGGGACAGGCTCTGTTCGACCTCGTGGATACGAATCCATACACGGGCGTTCACATCGCCTTCCTGGAGGAGAGGTACATCGAAGGCGAGTTCGCCATAGGGTGGATAAGCGAGATTGCGTCGGGCATCGAAGTCCCGACCGGAGGCCCGGCCAACGTAGCCTCCGGCGCGATATTGACGAGCGAGTTCCACCTTCAGCCGGCCAGTTGCGACAGTCCGATCCTGCAGCGACGCCGTGTTGTCGTAGAGCTCGACCAGCGCGGGAAACCGCTGCCTGATCTCTGCGATCAGGGACCTGAGCGCTGTCGTGCCCTCATCGCTCAGGAAGCTTGCCACGCCTCCGGGCACGATGCAGTCGCGCATCAAACGGTGACCGAAGGCAGCATCGCTTGCCCGCAATACGCGCTCACGCAGCACCCCACAGTGGGCATGCATGAGCGCGAAGGCGGCATCATTGCAGATTGCGCCGATGTCGCCCAGATGATTGGCCAGGCGCTCCAACTCGGCCATGAGCGCTCGCAGCCAGACCGCGCGTGGGGGAACCTGGACACCCAGCGCCGCCTCGACCGCGCGGGCAAAAGCGAGGGAGTATGCCACGGTACTGTCGCCAGAGGTTCTGCCCGCCAATTTGGCTGCACGGTCGATGTCGGACCCCGCCATCAGGCCTTCTATACCCTTGTGCGCGTATCCGAGGCGCTGCTCCAGCCGGACGACCGTTTCACCGCTCGCCGTGAACCGGAAATGGCCCGGCTCGATGATGCCGGCATGCACGGGCCCGACTGGGATCTGATGCAGGCTCTCCCCCTCGGCAGGCAGGAAACTGTACGGGAAGGCAGTCGCAGCAGACGTCCGGACGCGGGTACTCAACGGATAGCTGACACCCCAGTGGCCATGATCAAGCCACCGTCTCATATCAGGCGCGCCTTGTGGCAGGAGCCCGAACAGGTCAGCAGCCGCACGTTCGAGCCGCAATGCGGGCGGATGCAGCCGGCCGACCGATGGGTAGCGGCCACTGGGGCATTCCAGGCTGACGACGCCGATGTCCCCGGCGCTTTCATCGAGAAGTGCCATGTGGACGGCGCCTGGCTCACCCCATAGGCCGAGCAAGCTCCAGTGGCCCTCGGCCAGTTGCTCGACGGCAAAGCCCCATTTTTTCGGAGTCACCACGGCGCGCGACCACGGGAAATGATTTTCGACACGTTGGCCAGCAAGGATGAGGTCGATCAGCGCGGGCATGCTCTTTCTCTCCTCTGCTCACCCCAGGATACTTGCGACGTGCTGGAACCATGTGACCAGCGGTGGCGGCAGATAGATGCCGGCGGCAAACACCAACGCCAAGTGGGAATACATCGGAATGTAGGACGCCTCGGCGGGTGCAGTGCTGCCGCGCGGTTCGCCGAAAGCGACGCCGGTCAGTCGAAGCAGCAGGGCGCCGAAAGCGAGCAGAATCCCGAAAACCAAGGGCATCGCCAAAAGAGGGTGTCTTGCAAATGTCGAACTCACGACCAGGAATTCGCTCATGAAGATACCGAGCGGAGGGAGGCCGGCAATGGCAACGACGCCGATGACGAGCGCCCAGCCAAGGGCAGGATGTGTTTCCGTCAGTCCCCGGATTTCGGCGATGTTCTGTGTCCCCTTGACCTGGGCAATGTGGCCGACCGTGAAAAAGATCGCCGACTTGGTCAGGCTGTGCATGACCATGTGCAGCAGCCCGGCAAAATTGGCGAGCGGGCCTCCTATGCCGAAGGCGAACACGATGATGCCCATGTGCTCGATCGAGGAGTACGCGAACAGGCGTTTGATGTCGCGGCGGCGGTAGAGCATGAAGGCCGCGAAGACAAGCGACGTCAGTCCCATCGTGATCATCAATGGCCCAGGTGCGATCGCTTCCGGGCTTGCCGCGAGCAATAGCTTGAAGCGCAGCACGGCATAGAGTGCGACGTTTAACAGCAAGCCCGACAGCACTGCGGAAATCGGCGTTGGACCCTCAGCATGCGCGTCTGGCAGCCAGGCATGTAAGGGCGCAAGGCCGACCTTCGTCCCGTAGCCGAGCAGCAGAAAGATGAAGGCGACATTGAGCAGAGCCGGATCGAAGCGCGCGGCGTGAGCGATGAGCACCGTCCAGACCATCGCATTCGTCCCCTCGCCAACAACCGGCTGTGCAGCCATGTAGACGAGGATGGTGCCGAACAGTGCGAGCGCGATGCCGACGCTGCCCAGAATGAAATATTTCCAGGCTGCCTCCAGCGCTTCGTGCGTGCGGTAGATGCCGACCATGAGCACGGTGGTCAGCGTGGCAAGCTCCACCGCCACCCACATCAAGCCAATATTGTTGGACACGAACGCCAGGTTCATGCCGAACATCATGACCTGGTACATTGCGTGATAAAACCGCAAGTTCGGGACTGTCAGCCGCCCGGTCTCCAGTTCGTGGGCAATGTAGGAAGCGCTGAAGACGCTGGTGGTGAAGCCGACGAATGTGTTGAGCACGATGAAGACGATATTGAGATCGTCGACGAGCAGATACTGCCCAGGCTGCGGGCGGTCGGTGACAAGAAGCGACAGTGCGGCGAGCAAGGTCAGCAAGCTCGCAGCGACATTGACGCCCGCCGATATCCGGTATTTCGGCAGCGCCGCCAGAAGTGCGGCCGCGAAGACCGGTATCAGCAAAATGGCGGCCACCGCATCGAGGGAAAACGCGGTCAACGGTGTTCTCCCCTGTAGTCGTCGAGCGCGCCGACATCCACCGAGTCGAACCTCTCGCGGATGCGGAACAGGAAGACTCCGATGACGATGAAGGCGATAAGGATCGAGAAGGCGACACTGATCTCGACGACCAGAGGCATGCCCTTGGCCCCCGTGGCGGCGAGGACCAGACCGTTCTCGAGCGACATGAATCCGACAACTTGGCTGACGGCGTTGCGGCGGGTGACCATCACCAGCAGCCCCAGCAAAATGATGGACAGCGCGAAAGCCAGGTCCTCGCGGGCGAGGGGATCAGCCTCGGGAGTGACGCGCAGCATCAGGACCATGGACAGGGTCACCAGGCCTATCCCCGCAAGCATCGTCGTACCGATGCCGACGGCGGTCTCGACGTCACGATGGATGCCGAGCCGCTGAATGATGCGATGAAGCCCGACAGGAATGACGATCGCCTTGAAGACGAGGGCGATTGCCGCCGTGACGTAGAGATGATGCGCGTCCTGAATGTATGCCTGCCAAGCTACGGACAGGGCCAGCACGATTGCATGAAGCGCAAAAACGTTGATCAGAGCAAAGAGGCGATCCTGATACAGCATCATGAAACTGACCAGCACCAGGCCGCCGGCGAGCAGGTGAGCGATGTCGAAGGTGAGGCCGTTCATCAGAGGCTCCGTGAGACGAACAGCAGGAGCGTGCCGAGCAGGGCCAGCATCAGCGCTGCCCCGAGGAAATCCGGGACGCGGAAGACGCGCATCTTGGCGATGGCAGTCTCAAACACGGCGAGGAGAACGCCACAGACGGCAAGCTTGCCGACATAGGCGACGACACCCGGAGCAAGGGATTCCAGTCCTGCACCGGCGCTCGCCAGTCCCCAAGGTAGGAAGACGCAGGAAATCAGCGACACATAGAGCAGAAGCTTGAGGAAGGCGGCAAACTCGATCATCGCCAGATGGCGACCGGAATATTCCAGCACCATCGCCTCATGAACCATGGTGAGTTCCAGATGGGTCGATGGGTTGTCCACGGGTATGCGGGCGTTTTCGGCGATCGCCACCATCACGAGGGCGATGAGCGACATCCCGAGCGACACCCGCAAGCCAACCTCCGGTGACCCCATGAAGGCGGCGACCGTTGAGAGTTGCGTAGCACCCGCGACGAGCGCCAGGCTGAACACGATGAGCAGCATGGCGGGTTCGGCCAGCGAAGCGATCATCACCTCGCGGCTCGAGCCGATGCCGCCGAAGCTCGTGCCGACGTCCATGCCTGCCAGCGCCAGGAAGAACCGGGCGCTTCCCAGCAGTGCGACAATGGCTATGAGATCGGCGGTCCAACTGAATGTGAGGCCGGCGGCGAATGTCGGGATGAGCGCCGCGCCGACCCAGGTGGTGGCAAAGATCAGATAGGGCGTCACGCGAAACAGCCAGGATGCGTTGTCCGCCAGAACGACTTCCTTGCGCATCAGCCGCAAGAGATCGCGGTAAGGTTGGATCAGGGAAGGACCCTGGCGGCGCAAGAGCCGTGCCTTCACCTTGCGCACGAATCCGGTCAGGAGCGGCGCCAGCAAAAGCACCAGCGCCATCTGCGCGCCTTGAACGGCCAACTCGAGAATCACGGCCATAGTGCGAGCACCAGGAGCAGGACAATGAGAAAGAGAAAGACGAGGGTCAGGTAGCGCCTGATCGTCAGGAACTGCAGATGGTTGAGGTGGTCGGTCGCAAAGTCGAGGGCCCGGCCGATAGGCAGGTACAGCGTCTCCCAGATCACATCATGCATTTCGACATTCAGACGAGCCGGACCGGTCTCGCCAGGTGCCGGCATTTCGACGGTTTCCCTTGCACGGAATACGAACGTGCCGAAGACGCGGCGGATAGGCTGCGCGAAGCTGACGGCCGTGTACTGCGAGCTCGGGACCACATCCGGGAAGCCACAACCCCAGGCGGGACCCCGACGGAGTGCATGTGATGCAAAGCGATGGATCACATATGCCGCAGCGGATGCGGAAAAGGCGATGAACAGGAACACCAACAGGCCGTTGTAGGAACTGCGGCTCGCTGCAATCGGCACGATAGACAGCCAGGGCTGGGCCACCTGCACAGGCATCCGACTGCCGATCAGTGGCAGTGTCACCGATGAGAGGCCGTCTATCACAAGACCGGGCAGAATGCCGGCCAGGAGACAAAGGGCAGCGAGAATGAACATTGCCGCCAGCGAGTAGCGGTCGACCTCATGCGCCAGTTCCACCGCGGCCGAGCGTGGCCGGCCGAGGAATGCAATCCCGAACGCCTTTACAAAGCAGGCCGCGGCCAGTGCCGCTGACAGCGCCAGCAGACCGCCAACGGCGGGCACCATGACCTTCAGTCCCCATTGTGGCAGATCGGGGCTCTGCAATATGGCCTGAAAGGCCAGCCATTCGGAGACGAAGCCGTTGAAGGGTGGAAGTGCCGAGATCGCGACGCAACCGACGAGAAAGGCAAAACTTGTAAAGGGCATGCGGTGGATGAGACCGCCCAGCTTCTCCATATCCCGCTCTCCGGTTGCCGTCAGCACGGCGCCCGCGCCGAAAAACAGCAGGCTCTTGAAAAAGGAATGGTTGAGGACGTGGAACAGCGCGGCGGTGAGCGCCAGCGCTGCAGCCGATGGCATGGCGTTCGCCTTGAAAGCGAGCGCGAGACCAAGGCTTACGAAGATGACGCCGATGTTTTCAATGGTGCTATAGGCAAGCAGTCGCTTCAGGTCCTTTTCCATCAGCGCGTAGAGGATGCCGAGAACCGCCGTCAGCCCGCCAAGGAAAAGCACGGCAACGCCCGACCACCATGCCGGCTCACCGAGCAGATCGAAAATAACGCGTATGAAGCCATAGACTGCGACCTTGGTCATCACGCCGCTCATGAGAGCCGAGACGTGGCTTGGCGCGGCCGGATGGGCGAGTGGCAGCCAGACGTGCAGCGGGACGAGTCCGGCCTTGGAGCCGGCGCCCAGCAGCATGAGAACCAGGACGAAAGCAGCGGCGAACGGGGTGGGATCGGCGGCTCGCATCGCGTCGAATGTGTAGGTTCCATCGGATCCGGCGAGCAGGCCGAACGCAAGCAGCAGCGCGAGTGTGCCGAAGCTCGCCATCACGAGATAGATGTAGCCCGCCCGCGCATTGTCCTGCTTGCGATGGTGCGCCATGACGAGCGCCCAGGAGGCGAGCGACATGAATTCCCAGGAAAGCAGGAAAGTGAAGGCGTCGTCGGCCACCACGACAAGGTTCATTCCGGCTAGGAAAGCCGGGAAGAACGGCAGCACCCGATGCGGCGCAGACTCATGCCTGCCGTAGCCGAGGCCATAAAGACTGGCCATGGAGCCGCCGAAGTTGACGACGATGAGGAAGAAAGTCGACAGCGCATCCAAACGGAAATGAGCGCCAATCCATGGCAATCCAAGAGGCAACGCCACAGTCGACGGGGTGACGGGATTGTCGGCGATGCGGCTCGCGAGAACCATGAGCACGGCCGCCGATATACCTAGCGTCAAGCCGTAGATCAGGCGTGTTCCCAAGTCGGATCTGCGGCTTTCCGCAATCGCAAGCACCGCAGTCCCCAGGAGCGCAGCGACGCCCCACAGGAGGACCGCGGCCCCCGAAATCACGCCACGCTCCTCACGGGGAGTTTGGCATCCGTATCGACTCCGCCAAGGATTTTGGCGGGGTCAAAATCCGCTTTCAGTCGCACGCCGCGCCCGCCGATTTGGCTGGAGGCGCCTTCAGCGATCAATTCCACGCCGGCGAGGTCAAGTGCCCCGATCAGCTTCATGAGAGAATCGACGTTACCCCGAATAATCGACTCGCTGGCTTCCATGCGTTGAATTGTCGGCACGGAAAGACCGGACAATTCGGCAAGCCTGCGCTGGTCGATGCCAAGGAGCGCCCTCGCGGCACGCAACTGTGGAGCAGTTATCACGGTCGCATCCCCCTTTTTGATCAGCTTTGAGATATTATCTCTACGTCTTGCAGCATATATTAAAATGCGGCGCATTCAATTAGTGATGCGTGACGCATCTGTATTGAGGCTGTAGAAAACCGGGCGATACGCCCTGCCTCGAACCAAAGCCATGCGGCCATTCCCGTCACGGCCAGTCTTGTCGCCAGCCATCTCGGATTTGCGCGTGATGGGGCTGGCAATGGGCCCTTATCTCGGCCGGCCACTCGATTGGAGCCGCCGCGGGCGCGTCGGCTATCTCTTCGACCTCACTCTACGCTATGAGTGGGTATGGCTGAGTTCGCTTGCTCTTGTCGTTGGGCCGATCTCATCGTGTTCGTGCTTCAGGATCGGCCAAAACAGATAGCTGCCGAAATCCAGGAACAGCGCCTTCGCGAATGTGCTGCCAAATCTGGCATGCGGCAAAGCTCTGCAGCGCTACTGCCAAAGCCGCCTCATGCGAACGGAGACGTCCTCCAGGACTGGCATGGAGGCCAGCACGAGGAGAATGGCCGCCAGAAACAACGTCGCCGCGAAGCCGACATGCTTGAAACCCACAGCGCCGACGACGCCGCCGAGAAAGAACAATGCTGGTCGTCACGCTCTCGCTTTATGCCATCCAGAACGCGCTGCTCAGCCGCAGCGGCGCCGGTCTGCGCTAGGAGGCCCGGATGTCCTCCCCGCGATCAACCACCACCAGCCGGCTTGGCCGCTTCGGCCTCGGGCTGACGGCCATGATGGTGCTGGCTTTCCTCATGGCGCCGCTGATCATCATCGTGCTGTTCTCGTTCAAGAGCAGCGGCGATTTCACCTTTCCCATCACCGGCTGGTCGCTGAAATGGTACCGCGAGTTCTTCTCGATGCAGACCTGGATGGATGCCCTGCGCAACAGCCTGGTTCTGGCTGTCTCGACGACACTTTTGGCGACGCCGCTAGGCACCATGGCCGCGCTCGGCCTCGCGGCGCCTAATCTGCCAGGTCGGCGCACGATCTCCGCCTTGCTGCTGGTGCCGATGATCGCGCCGGTGGTCATCGTCGGCGTCGGCATGTATTTCGTCTTCTCGATGGCCGGCCTGACCGCGACCCTTCCCGGCCTCATCCTCGGCCATACCTCGCTCGCCGTTCCCTTCGTCGTGGTGACCGTCTCGGCCGTTCTCACCGGTCTCGACAGGCGGCTGCTCTGGGCGGCCGCCAGCATGGGGGCGCCACCCTTCCTCACCTTCCGCAAAGTCACGCTTCCGGTCATTCTGCCGGGCATCGCGTCGGGCGCGCTGTTTGCCTTCGCCACCTCGCTCGACGAAGTCGTGGTGACGATGTTCCTCGCCGGTCCCGGACAACGCACCTTGCCGCGCGAGATGTTCACCATCGCGCGCGACACGCTGACGCCGACCATCGCGGCTGCTGCCACAGTGCTGATCGCCGCCTCGATCGTTTTGCTGATTGCGTCCACAGCGCTCGGCCGCTCGAATCGATAGCGCCGGCCGTCCCGACAAGGAACCCCTCGGCTTCTGGCCACGGGTTTGTCGATCAAACGCATGTTGCCCAAAACTGCACAGCGGCTCGGGACAGCGGCTCGGATTGAAACAGGAGCGCAAAAGCGCGTCAGCGGATCGTGGTCTATCGCGTAATAAAGCCTTTCAGGAACGCGGCCAGCGATGGAAGTCGAGTTAATCCTGATCGTCCAGCAAAGCGATGGCATCGAACGGTTGTTCGCGCGGCACCCGGATTTCGGCGCCGATACTTTGAAGGCTGGCAAGGAGTGCCGACACCCTTTCGGGCTCTTCCGGGTTCTGTTTCAGCACGCCGCCGGCAAGTCGGGTCAGCGGGCTATGGAGGAATTGCCGCTAGCGGGCAAAGGTGATGCGGATCGCTCCATAGGGTCCGAAATCGGCAGCGATAGTGTCACTGTGGCGACACTCCACGGGCCGGATGAACGAGCCCGACAGCACGACCTGTCCGGCGGATATCTGCATGCCGTACTGATGCAGCCGGTTGGCCAGCCAGGCGATGCCCTTCGCCGGATGATCGAGCACCCCGGCGCCGAGCCCGGTCTCTTCGACCTCGCCATTGCGCGACAGGATGGCGCCGATCCAGCGCAGGTCGGCCTCGCGCGGTCCGGCACGACGGCCGCCGACGACGACGCCGGCATTGGCGGCATTGTCGGAGATGGTGTCGAAGAAGGTCCGTATCCTGCCGCTCTCCTTGTTGACGCGCTCGATACGGGTGTCGAGGATCTCCAGCGCCGGCGTGATGTAGTCGGTGGCGTCGAGCACGTCGTCGATCGACACGTCCGGACCGGCCAGCGACGCCTTCATGACGAAGGCGATCTCGGCCTCGATGCGCGGCTGGATGAAGCGGCCGGCTGGAACGGTGCCGCCGTCATCGAAGAACATGTCGTCGAACAGCACACCGGAATCCGGAATGTCGATGGCGAGCGCCGACTGCATCGCCTTGGAGGTCAGGCCGATCTTCCAGCCTTTGATCGTCAGGCCCGAGGCCACTTTTCGTTTCACCAGCGCCGCCTGGACGAGATAGGCGTCATCCATCGTCGCCCCGGGGAAATCGAGGCTGAGCAGCCTGATCTGGCGGCGGTCGCGCTCGGCCTCGAACAGCCTCGCGGCCGCGTCGTCGACCTGTTCCGGCGTCATCATCGACCGGTCCCTTCGTCGACGACGCCGTTGCTGAGCAAGCCAATGCCGTCGGCCTCGACCTCGATCACATCGCCCGGCTTCAGCCAGATTGGCGGGTCGAACCGGGCGCCGGCGCCGGTCGGCGTGCCGGTGACGATGATGTCGCCCGGCGCCAGCGTGGTGAAGGTCGAGATGTAGTTGATGATCTTGCGGAAGGAAAAGATCATGCGGCCGGTGCGGTCCTGCTGGCGAACCTCGCCATTGACGCGCGTGGTCAGCGCGATGTCGGCGATCTGTGCCTCGTCGGTGAACGGCACCAGCCAGGGGCCGATAGAGCCGGTCAGGTCGAAGTTCTTGCCCTGGGTGACATTGAACTTGGCGTGGCGCACCCAGTCGCGGATGGTGCCCTCGTTGCAGAGCGAAAGTGCTGCGATATGGCCCAGCGCATCCGCCTCGGCGATCCTGCGGCCGCCCTTGCCGATGACGATGACGATCTCGCCCTCATAATCGAGCTGCGGCGATTCCGACGGCCGCACGAGGGGCCTGCCATGGCCGACGAAGGAGCGCGGGAAGCGGATGAACAGCGACGGGTTCGAGGGTGCGGCCTGTCCGTCCTTGTACTCCTCGTTGCGGTCCGGATAGTTGACGCCGACGCAGATGATCTTTTCGGGCGAGGGGACGGGTATCTCGTAGGCGATGGCGTCGAGCGGGAAATCGGCGGCGAAAGCGTCCGCCTCTTCCGTCAGCCGTCGCAGTGCGCCGGCCTCTATCACCTCGCGCAAACTCGGCCACTGTGCGTGTCGCGCCGACAGGTCGACGCCGCCCTTGTCGGTGATTGCGCCGTAGCGCGTTTTGCCGCCAACGGTGAAGGTGGCGAGACGTGCCGCGCTCATTTGTTTCCCCTGCAGTTAGCCGACGTCACGGCGCGACGATCGGCGAGGCCGCCAGATCGGACTTGCGCGGCTCGACGCCGGCAAAAGTGCTGCCTTCCTCGAACCAGCTCTTCGGCGCCGGTGCGCCCCACAGCGTCTGGCGCTGCGGGTCCTTGAGGTCCCATTTGATCGGCTCTAGGTCGGGATCTACCGTCTGGTAGTCCGAGCAATAGATCTCGATGCGGTGATTGTCGGGATCACGGATATAGAGGAAGAAGGCGTTGGAGATGCCGTGCCGGCCGGGGCCGCGCTCGATGTTCGGCAGCCAGCCGGTGGTGGCCATCAGGTCGAGCAGATCGATGATGTTGAGCGGTGTCGGCACCCAGAAGGCGACGTGGTGCAGGCGTGGGCCAATGCCGTTGGTGAAGGCGATGTCGTGGACACCGCCCTTGCGGTGCGTCCATGCCGCCCAAAGTCTTCCGGTCGCGGCATCCTCCGTGTACTCGGTCACGCGGAAGCCGAGCTCGTTGTAGAACGCCACCGATTCATCGACATTGGGCGAGAAGCAGTTGAAGTGGTCGATGCGCAGCGGCTTGACGCCTTTGTACAGCGCATACTTCTGATGGATCGGCGGCAGCCGCTCCATTCTGGAATAGAATTCGAGCGGAATGCCGTGCGGGTCGCGGGTGCGGAAGGTACGCGACTGGTAGGGCCGCTCGACCCATTTCACAGGCAGACCCCTGGCTTTGAAGAAGTGCTCGGCCTTGTCGAGATCGTCGTCGGAAAACAGCTTGAAGCCGAGGTCGCGGGCTTCCGGCGCGGCACCTTTCCTGAGCACGATGCAATGGTGGCCGCGCTCTTCCATGGCGCGCAGATAGATGGCGTCCTTGGTCTCGTCGGTCACCTGCAGGCCGAGCGTGTCGACATAGAACGCGCGCGACTTACCGAGGTCCGTAACAGCCAGCTCGACGTGGCTGAGCCGCACGATGTTGAATGCCGGGTAGAGATTGGGTGTGGGCAAGGGCATCGTTGGGGTCTCCGGTCAGCCGCCGAGCTTCTGGATGGAATGCGGCGCCGTGGCGAACGCGATGTTCTTGGTTTCCATGTAGAAATCGAACGACCAGTCGCCGCCGTCGCGGCCGATGCCTGAGTTCTTGGCGCCGCCGAACGGCGTCGGCAGGTGGCGCACATTCTCCGAATTGACCCAGATCATGCCGGCGTCGAGCGCGTCGGTGAAGCGGAAGGCGCGGGTGACGTCCGAGGTCCAGAGATAGCCGGTCAGGCCGTATTGCGTGTCGTTGGCCAGCGCCAGCGCCTCGGCCTCGTCCTTGAACGAGATGGCGGTCAGCACGGGTCCGAATATCTCTTCCTGGGCGATGCGCATCTTGTTGGTGGCGCCGACGAACAGCGTCGGGCTGACATAGCAGCCGCCGCCCGGACCGGCGAACTTGCCGCCGCCGGCGGTGACGACAGCGCCTTCCGACTTGCCGATCTCGATATAGGACAGCACCTTTTCCTCATGCACCGGATGGATCAGTGGGCCAACCACGGTTTCGGGGTCGAGCGGATGGCCTATCCTGATGCGCTTGGCCTTCTCCGCCACCAGCGCGGTGAACTTGTCGTAGATGCTTTCCTCGACCAGCAGGCGTGAGGACGAGGTGCAGCGCTCGCCGTTCAGCGAATAGATCATGAAGACGGCAGCGTCGGCCGCCCGCTCCAGATCGGCATCGGCAAAGACGATGACCGGGTTCTTGCCGCCGAGTTCGAAATGCACGCGCTTCAGCGTGTCGGCACCCTGCTTCATGATCATCGAGCCGGTGCGGCTTTCGCCGACGAAGCCGATCGCCTTGATGTCGGGGTGTTCGGTCAGCGCTCTGCCGGCGTCCTCGCCAAAGCCGTTGACGAGGTTCCACACGCCCTTCGGCAGGCCGGCCTCCTCGGCGATCTCGACCAAAAGCCGCGCGGTCAGCGGCGAGAACTCGGCTGGCTTGTGGACGATCGTACAGCCGGCGGCGAGCGCCGGCGCGATCTTCCAGGTCGACAGCATGAAAGGTGTGTTCCACGGCGTGATCACGCCGACCGGGCCGACCGGCACGCGCGTCGTCATGTTGACCTGGTTCGGTGCGCGGATCGTGTGGCCGTCGCGGGCCTCCGGCGCGCGGTCGGCGTAGAAGCGGAAGTTCTCCGCGCCGCGCAGCGCTGCTTTGGCCATGAACTTCAATGACTGGCCGGTGTCCATGCATTCGACGAAAGCGATTTCCTCGGCCCGCGCGACGATGGCGTCGGCTATTTTGTGCAACTGCTTCTTGCGGGCGTCGCCTGATATCGCCGCCCAGTCGCGGAAGGCAGCCTTCGCCGCCTTGGCGGCGCGGTCGATGTCGGCGGCCTTGCCGCGTGCCACCTTGGCGATCGGCTTCAGGTCGATTGGCGACAGCGTCTCGTATGTCGAGCCGTCGGCGGCCGGCACGGTTTCGCCGCCGATCTGGTTGAGCACGCCAGCGCTTCTGAAGCGCTCGAGATAGGCCTCGGCCTTTCTCAGATTGTCGTCCAATGCCGCCATGATATGGGTTCCTGTCACTTGCCGCGCAGGCGCGGGTGGATGGCATTCTTCTTCCAGCTTAGTTCGGCATCGATCTCGCGGATCTCCAGCGACAGCGCGAAATGCGGCGTCGTGAACAGAGATGCGAGATGATCCGAAACAGTAGTGAAGATCGCCTCGCCGGTGCGTTTCTTTTCCTCGGCGCTGCGGCCCTTGCCGATGCGGAAGTTCATGTCGATGAACCCGTTCTCCGGGAGGCGATCGGCGATCGCGTATGCCTCGGCGCGAAAAGCGCGTACCCTCACCGCGCCATGTTCGAACAGGCCGGTTTCGAGGATGGTGCGAGCGACCAGCGTGCAAAGCGCGCTGATGTCGACCTTGGCGTCGAGATTCGCCGAATATTCGATCGCCATATGTGGCAAGGTTTCCTCCACCTTGTAATTAACATGTGAATTACATCTTGACGGCGGAATGTCAAGTGTCGTTCTCTATGCAGATACAGCTCTCGATGGTGGGATTGCCGCCCCCGGCGAAATCGCGGATATAGCTGCGATCCGAGTCTCATTGTGTGGTGCGAGTCGTACCGGAATTGGAATTTTTTGGAGACCTGACCTTGCTACCGCCCAGCACCCGCCGCTCCCTGCCCATGGCTCTGCTTCGCGCCCGCGAAGTGATCATGGCGCATTTCCGGCCGATGCTTGCCCGCCACGACATCACTGAGCAGCAGTGGCGCGTGCTGCGTGTGCTTGCCGAAGCCGGGCCGCTCGAGGCAACCGAACTTGCCCATCGCGCCTCGATCCTTCCGCCCAGCCTGACCCGCATCATCAAGGCGATGGAGGAACGGCAGTTCATCACCCGCAACAAGGTCAAGGATGACGGTCGCCGGGCGCTGCTCGCAATCAGCCCGGCCGGGCTGGCGCTGATCGAGGATTTGTCGCCCGAGCGCATCGCCATCTACGATGCGATCGAGCAGCGCTACGGCGCCGAACAGCATGAGCACCTGCTCGACCTGCTCGAAAACCTGATCCAGTCGGAATCATCCGAAAACCAGACTTGACAGCCTCTACCCGCCAAAACTGCCGAGTGCACTCGGCTGCGTGTAGTTGCGGCCGACATAGAGCAGCGCCGCCTCGTCGCTGCCGTGGCGGATGTCGACGACGCGGCCGAACATCACATTGTGCGTGCCAACCTTGTTCACGTCGCCGATCTCGCAATCGAAGCTGACGATGGCGTCGAGCAGCGCCGGCATGCCGGACGGCATGGTCTGCCATCTTGCCGCATTGTAGCGCTCGCCCATGTCGCGGATCGTACCGGCGAACTTTGCCGCCAGATGGGTGTGTAACTGCGTCAGCACGTTGACGCAGAAACGCTGGTTGGCGAGGAACAGGCCGGTCTGCGCCGAGCGCTCGTTCATGCACACAAGCAGCGTCGGCGGATCGTCGGAAACGCTGCACATGGCGGTCGCAGTGAAGCCGCCGCGGCCGGCCGGACCATCAGTCGTGACGATGTTGACCGGCGCACAGACCCGCGCCATCGCCTCACGGAACTCCAGCCTTGCAACTTGTGGCTCCATGGCCGGGACCTCAGCTTGCGCCAGCCGGCAGCGGCGGCAGCCAGGTGTCGCCGGTCCAGCCCTTTTCGTCGTAGTCGGCCATGCAGGTGTCGACCAGTTCCTCCATCGCCCTCAGGCGCCCGCCGCGCTCAGCACCCTTCAGCACCTGCAGCCGCACCTCTTCCGGCGCACCGGCATAGTTGAGCTCATAGAGCGCGTGGCGGCCGCCGAACTCGGTGCCGGTCGCATCCCACAGCAGCTTCATGATCTTGATGCGTTCGACATGGCCCATGTCATTGGAGCCGCGCACGTACTGGGCAAGGTACTTGTCGATCTCCGGATTGTCGAAATCCTTTGCCGAGGACGGCAGGTAGATCAGCCCCGAAGCGATGACTCGGCGCACCGTATCGATAACGCGCGGATAGGCCTCCGACATGAAAGTGCGATAGGCGAGCGCCGCTTCGAGATTGGGCAGCACGGCGCCGTTCGCCCATGGGATCGGGTTGTGCGCCATGGCGTTGGAAAAGCTCCAGAACATGTGGCGCAGCGCAATTACTTCGCCGAGGGCCGCCTGGTTGCCGCGGAAGGCATCCCCGCCCGTCGCGCGCAGCGCCTTCGCCAGCAGGCCTGCGAGGAAGTCGAGCTTGACGGCGAAGCGCGTGCAGCCCTGAAAACAATAGCCGTGCATGAAGCCCGACGCCGGGTGGAAGGAGAGGATCTTCTGCGCATCGCGCAGCACCAGCACGTCCTCCCAGGGGATGAAGACATTGTCCAGCACCAGGATCGCATCGTTCTCGTCGAAACGAGACGACAGCGGATAGTCGAAGGGATGGCCGACCGTGTTGGCCGTCTGCTCGTAAGAGACGCGGCAGAACATCTTTATCCCCGGCGCGTTCATAGGCACGATGAACATCACCGACAATGACGGGTCCTCGGTGACCGTCGCCGAGCTCTGCGCCAGGAAATTGTAATGGGTGAGCGCTGACGACGTCGCCACCACCTTGGCGCCGGACACCCAGATGCCGGCGTCGTTCTCCTTCGTGATGTGCACGAACACGTCCTTCACCTGCTCGGCCGGCTTGTGGCGGTCGATCGGCGGGTTGACGATGGCATGGTTCATGAACAGGGCCGCTTCCTGGGCGCGTTTGTGCCAGGCGAGTGCATTGTCCCTGAACGGGCCGTACCACTCGGCATTGGCGCCGAGCGTGTTCATAAGTGCTGCCTTGTAATCGGGCGTGCGCCCCATCCAGCCGTAGGACATGCGCGACCAGTCGGCGATGGCGGTCTGCTGTGCGGCGAGATCCGCGGCGGAATGGGCGACGCGGAAATATTTGTGCGTGTAGCCGCCAGAACCGGTGTCGGTCGGCGAGGTCAGCACCGCCTGCCGCGCCGGATCGTGCAAGGCATCGTAGAGGCGGGCCAGCGAGCGCGCCGAGTTGCGCATCGCCGGATGGGTGGTGACGTCGGCAATCCGCTCGCCATTGATATAGACCTCGCGCCCGTCGCGCAGGCTCTGCAAATATTCGGCACCGGTAAACGGCCGTTTCGTGTCGGCCCGGAAATCTTCCGATCGCATCATGATCCTCCTTTAACGCGTCAACTGTAGCGATCGTCGTGACAAAGGTTTATGGACGAAAGTATAGAACCACTTGGATTTTTTCGCCGTGATGAGCCAGACTGCCATTCCCGAATTCTTCGTCTACGGCGAACCGGCGCGTGCGCTCGACGTCGGATTCCTGCATGTCGAGACTGTTCTTGCGCGTGCCTCCGTGCATCGCGGCCAGGTTCTCGCGCACAAGCACCCGCAAATGGCGCAGATCACCTTCTGGACCGGCGGCAGCGGCATTTATCGGATCGAAGACGAGACCTGGAGTTTTTCGGCGCCGACGGTGAGCTTCATGCCGAGCGGCGTGGTCCACGGATTCAGCATCGAGACGGGCGCCGACGCCATCGTTGTCTCGGTCGCCGATGCTGCCCTTGCGGCGATCGCTGAGCAGTCCGCGCTGCCGCTCGACCAGCCGGTCTTCGTCACCGGACGCGGTGAAACGGCCCTCTGGGAAAGGTTGGGTGATACGGTTACGATGATCCAGGCGGAATATGCCGACAGGTTGCCCGGTATGGAGAAAATCCTGCCGCCGCTGATCGCCGTGGCATTGTCGGGCATCGCCCGCCTCGATGCGCAGTCGCATGCTGTCGCGGTGCCGGCGACGGTGGCGCTGGGCGGCCGGCTGCGGCGTCTGATCGACCGACACTTTCGCGACGACTGGCCGGTCGAGCGCTATGCCGCCGCGCTCGGCACCACGCGCCATCTGCTCGACAAGGCAGCGCGGCAGGTGCTCGGCGCGGGCGTACGCCAGGCGGTTGGTGAGCGGCGGCTGGTCGAGGCCAAGCGCCTGCTGCTGTTCACCGTGCGCCCGGTCGAGGACATCGCCTATGAG
The DNA here is from genome assembly GCF_040320565.1 of Mesorhizobium sp. M0664. NCBI lineage: Bacteria > Pseudomonadati > Pseudomonadota > Alphaproteobacteria > Hyphomicrobiales > Phyllobacteriaceae > Mesorhizobium > Mesorhizobium sp. M0664. Next base: position 9,960 of record NZ_JAMYPW010000063.1, on the reverse strand, counting down.
ACCGGGTTCAACGACCCGGCTTATTTCTCGCGCTTCTTCCGCGCCGCCGTCGGCCTCTCGCCGGCGGCGTGGCGACGCCTGCGGCTCGGTCAGGACTGAGCGTCACCGTCGCTCAGGCGGCTGCCGTCAGTCCGGCGTCGAGAGCCTCGGCGATCTTTGCCACATCGGCGGACGAGATCACCAGCGGCGGCGACAGGATGATGGTGTTGCCGGAGACGCGCAGCATGACGCCGGCCTTGTAGGCGGCCTCTGCGGCGGCATTCATCGTCTTCTTGTCGGCCGGCTTCTTGGCGGCACGGTCGGAAACCAGTTCGAGCGCCGCCATCAGCCCTTGGTAGCGCACATCGCCAACCAAAGCGTGCTTCGCCTTCAGCGCCTCCAGCGCCTTGCCGAGCTCGACACCGCGCGCCGCCGCATTCTCGTTGACGGCAAGCCGCTTGGTCTCGGCGAGTGTGGCCAGCCCCGCCGCGCAGCCGACCGGATGGCCGGAATAGGTGTAGCCGTGCCCGATCGAGCCGAAGCTGGTCTTGTCGGCCTCGAAGACGTCGGCAACCTTGGCGCTGATCAGCGTGGCGCCGAGCGGGAAGTAGCCTGAGGTGATCGCCTTGGCGATGGTCATGAAATCCGGCTTCACTCCGGAGAGCCGCGAGCCCGACCAGGCGCCGGTGCGACCGAAGCCGGTCACCACCTCGTCGGCGATGAGCAGGATGTCGTGACGGTCGCAGATCGCCCGCACCATCGGCATGAAGCTCTCATGCGGAACGATCACACCGCCGGCGCCGAGCACTGGCTCCATGATGAAGGCGGCGATCGTGTCGGCGCCCTGGAAGGCGATCTCGTCTTCGATCGCCCGCGCGCAGAGTTTCGCCAGCTTCGCCGGATCGGTCTCGTCGAACGGATTGCGGTAGGTCCATGGCGCCGGTGTGTGGAAGACGCCGGGCAAAAGCGGCTCGTAGTTGCGCCGGAAATTGGCATTGCCGTTGACCGAGGCGCCGCCGAAATGCGTTCCGTGATAGCCCTTCTTCAGCGCCAGGAACTTCGTCCGGTCGCCCTGGCCCCTGATCTTCCAGTATTGCCGCGACAGCCGCAGTGCCGTCTCGACCGAGTCCGAGCCGCCGGAGGTGAAGAAGGTCCGTACCATGCCCTCGGGAGCGAACCAGTCGCACAGCTCATAGGCAAGCTCGATCGACGGTCCGGTCGAGGTGCCGCGAAAGCCGGAATAATAGGGCAGGGCGTCGAGTTGTGCTGCGATCGCCTTCTTGATCGGATCGCAGCTGTAGCCGAGGTTGACGTTCCACAGGCCCCCGACTGCATCGAGGACGGTGCGGCCTTCGGCATCGGTGACCGAGACGCCTTCGCCCTTCATGATGATCTTTGGCGGCGTCGCGCGCATCTCGGCCGGATGCGCCATCGGATGCCAGATCGGCTTGGCGTTGTTCTCGGTGAGGAAGTTGATGTCGCGCATCGGTGGGAACTCCGTTTCTTGAATTCTTAGGCCGCAACGCCGAAATGGCCGAGCGCCTCTGCATAGCCTTGCCCCGGTTGGGCGACGTCGAAATGCACGGCCAGCATGCCGGCGGCGACCGCGCCGTCGACGTTACGCTTCTGGTCGTCGACGAAGACGCAAGCCGCGAGCGGCAAGTGCAGTGCTTCGCTCACCATCGCATAAGCGCGCGGATCGGGTTTCAGGATGTGCGTGTAGGTGGCGTCGATGATGGTCTCGAACAGCGACAGCAGCGGCAGGCGCTCGCGAAAGCTGTTGCCGTAGAACAAGTCGAGCTCGTTGGAGAGGATGGCGAGCCGGATGCCAGCTTCATGCGCCGCACGGATCGCTCGTTCCGCCTCTGGCCGCACCACCGCTTGCGGGTCGGCGCCGCGCGCCCGCTGCACGAAAGTCGACATGTCGTCCCAGTCCTCGCCGACGAGACGGCCGACTTCACGCGTGCGCGTCTTCCAGTAGTCGCGCTCGCTGATCTCGTCGGCTTGCATGGAACGCCACAGCGGGTCGGATGCCGGATCGAACGGCCCGCGCCAGCCGAGCATGCCGGGCGTCAAGTCCAATGCGCGTTCGGTCAACGCGTGCGTTTCGAACAGCGTGCGGGTGACGACGCCGCCGAAATCAAGCACCAGCGCCTTTGGCGATGGCCCGCTCATGCAGCTTGAGTTCCTTCCGGCGCGCCCAGCGGCACAATGCCTTCGGCGACCCAGCGGTCGAAGATCTCCAGTGCCTTGGCGCTGAAGGCGGCGTCGTTGATGTGCCCTGATATCTCGTGCAACTCGGCATTGCCGGGCACGCTCGAGCGCATCTCCTCGACAAAGGCCGACAGCGCCTCCGGTTCGTGCAGCGGCTCGCCCTCCTGGTCCCATTGCTGGATGCCGCCTGCCGGCAGGATGAAGGCGGTCGGCCCGGTTGCGGCGGCGAGCTTCTCGCCGATGGCGCGCGCGATCTCCTTGCGGGTTTCGCCGTCTGATGTCACCGAGGCGAGCAGGCGGTTGTGCGCATGGTACGGCCGTTCGAAGAAACGGGCAGGCACTGCTTGCCAGGTCGGAAAATCCACCATGTCGACGGCGCCAGGTGCCACGATCTGAGGGATGCCTTGCCGACCAGCATTTTCCAGCCGGTCGGAGCCCGAATTCACCACCGAGCCGGTCAGCTGGTTGGCGAGTTCCTGAAGGCTGAAATCCATCACCGCGACGAAGCCGCGTTGCGCGGCGATCGCCTCAAGCGCCCGGCCGCCCATGCCGGTGGTGTGGAAGACGATGACTTCATAGCCGCGCTTCTCCAGCTCCGGCTTCAGCGTCACCATATAGTGCAGGCAGCTTTTTCCCAGCGAACTCATGCCTATCCTGGGCCGCGTCGCGTCCGGCTTAACGACGGCGCGCGCGGCACCCACCACCGCTCCGCAGGCCTGCGACAGCACCGCCTTGCAGGCACTGTTGAGGCCATAGAGACCGCCCGCCCACAGGATCATCATCAGGTCTGTGGCGATCCGTTCTGGTGGCAGCAGATGTGAATAGGCAATGGTCGAGATGACGAATTTCGGCACGCCGAGCGGCAGCGCCAGCGCGACGTCAAGCGCAAGGTCGGTGCCCATCGAGCCACCGAGCGCGATGAAACCGTGGATTTCGCCCTTGTCGCAGAGTGCGCGGGCAAGCCGCGAGGCGCCGAGCGCCATCAGCGTCATCGCCGAATTCTCGTCGCCGCTGGCGATGATCGCCTCGATGGTCGTGTCGGCAGCTTGAGCCACCGCATGCTTGTCATGCGCCGGCTGGTAGGGCGGATCGCCGAGCACGCTCACATCCATCATCACGGCGACACCGCCGACCGCCTCGATGCGCTCGCGCATGAAGAGCAATTCGTCGGCCTTGGTGTCACCGGTGCCTATAACCAGGATTCGGCGTGTCTCCTCCACAGTCAATCTCCTTGCAGGGGTATTTGTTGTCATGCTCGCTTGAGGCCCGGCTGGCCCTGCCGTCCGAAAAGCCGCTCGCTGATAACGCGCGCAGCCGCCGCCACACTGGCGCCATAGCGCTCGATCTCGCCCTTCTGGACCCGCACCTTAGGCGCCGCGACGGCGATGATGCCAATGGCAAAACCGTCGGCGCCGAGGATCGGCGCCGCGACGCTGAGCACGCCCTCCTCGAAGCCTTGCGAGCCGGTCGAGTGCCCGCGCGCGCGGGCGGCGGCGACATGCTCGGCAAGTGTTTTCGCGTCGCTTATTGTGTGGGGCGTGAAGGCCGGCAGCGGTCCGGCCAGAACAGCGTCTCGGATACGCTCTTCCGTGAACGCCAGGAACGCAATGCCAGAAGCCGTCGCATGCATCGGCAGCACCTCGCCGAGTTGCACGCTGACGCGATTGGCCCTGGTCGATTCGACGACATGGACTGTGATCAGGCCGCGCTTCGAATATTCCGACAGGTGCACCGTCTCATCGGTTTCCGCCGCCAGCGCCTCGACCACCGGCACCGCCGTGCGCAGGAAGGGAAACTGGGCTTCGCGCATCAGCGCCAGCCGCGCGACACCGGCGCCCAGCCGGTAAAGACGCGTGGCTTCATCCTGCTCGACCAGCCCATGCGCTATCAGGGAGACCAGCAGCCGGCGCGTTGTTGCCTTGTCATGGCCGGCGCGCCGGGCGAGGTCAGCCAACGCCGTCTCGGGCTCGCCGCGACCGAGCATTTCCAGCAGCGTGATGGCCTTGCTCACCGTACCCATGCGTATCTGATCCTCCATCTGATACTTAACGTGCGAATTAACTTGACAGGAAGCCGGTTCCTTTGCAAGTCTATATTCGAAATGTCGTTGCAAATAATGAAACGACAAGGCGGCCCGAAACAGGGCCTCGACATTTCAGGGACACTTGGCTTCCGCAGCGCGGAATTGGAGGGAAAGATGACGACAATTGAAGCCGGCGAAGCGAACCGGCTGAGGAAGAACAGCCTTGGCGTTGGCGCCATCACCTTCATGGTGATCTCGGCAGCGGCGCCTCTGACGGCTGTGGCTGGCGGCACGCCGCTCGGCATGCTGATGGGCAATGGCGCGGGCTTTGCCGGCACCTATCTGATCGTGACGCTGCTGCTGCTGTTGTTCGCGGTCGGCTATGTCGCCATGTCGCGCCATGTCGGCAATGCAGGCGCCTTCTATGCGTATGCGGCGCGCGGGCTCGGCGGTCTCGCCGGCGGCGCCACGGCGCTGATCGCAATCCTGTCCTACAATGCCATGCAGATCGGCGTCATGGGCCTTCTCGGTGCCGCGACCGCCGGGCTGTTCGCCGGCTGGGGCATCAACTTGCCCTGGTGGGCGTGGAGTTTCATCGCCATCGCCATCGTCGCCGTGCTCGGCTACAGGCAGGTCGACCTGTCGGCCAAGATCCTGACCGTTCTGGTGCTTGCCGAATACGTCGTGGTGCTGATCCTCGACATGGCGATCGTCAAGACCGGAGGCGATAGTGGACTGTCAGCGGCGCCGTTCAGTTGGAGCCAGATCACCAGCGGCGCGCCGGCGATCGCCATCCTGTTCTGCTTTGCCGCGTTCATCGGCTTCGAGGCAACGACGATCTATGCCGAGGAGGCGCGCGACCCCAAGGTCACCATTCCGCGGGCGACATATTTCTCCGTCATCCTGATCGGCGTCTTCTACATGGTCACCGCATGGCTGATGGCGGTCGGTGCCGGCGTTGATAAGCTGCTGCCGGCGCTGCAGGGGCTTCAGGATCCGACCACGTTCCTGTTCGGCCTGTCCGACCGCTACGCCGGAACGATGCTCTCGCACGCCATGAGCATCCTGTTCGTGTCGAGCCTGTTTGCCGGCGTACTGGCGTTCCACAATGCGGTCGCCCGCTACATCTATGTTTCCGGCCGCGAGAAGCTCCTGCCGCGGACCATCGGCGTGACCCATTCGACGCACCAGAGCCCGCATGTCGCCTCGGTCATCCAGAGCGTGCTTGCCGCTGTCGTCGTCGGGCTCTTCGCCGTGCTTGGCCTTGACCCGGTGCTGGCGCTGTTTTCGTGGCTGACCAACGTTGCCACTCTCGGCGTCATCGTGATGATGGCGGTGGCCTCGCTCGCCGTCGTGATGTTCTTCCGTGCCAACCCGTCCAGTCAGGAGAACGCGGTGAAGACCACAGTCCTGCCGGGGCTGACCTTCATCGCCTTCGTCATCATCATCTATCTGATCGTCATCAATTTCGGCGGCCTGTCCGGTGCTGGCGGGTTCCTCGGCGTGTTCCTGCCGGCGCTGGTGCTGATCGCGGCCGTGGTTGGCCTTGTGCTGGCGAGCGCGTTGAAGAGCCGGGATCCGGTGGCCTTCGCCGAGCTTGGACAGCCTTTGAAGGACTGAGATCAAGAGGGGCGGCGCATGACGCCGCCCCCTTCTTCACCCTAGGGGAGTAGCGGCGTTGAGCTTTGCCGAGAGCATCACCGTTGAGGCGCTGGAAGCCGATCCGTATCCGATCTATGCTGAACTGAGGCGCAACGCGCCGGTCGCTTTCGTGCCGGCGGTCAACCTCTGGTTCGTCACCCGCTGGAAGGATGTCGAAACGGTCGCGAAGTCGCCCGACATCTTCTCCACGGTTGTCGGGACATCCCCGGTCGAACGCTCCTTCGGCAAGCCGACCATCCTGACCACCGACGGAGACGTCCACAAGGATCTGCGCCAGGGCGTCGACCCGAAATACCGGCCGCGCACCGTCGCTTCCTATGCCGGGGATCTCGTGCGCTCGATCGCCGGACCCTATCTCGACCGGATCGCCGAGCAGGGTGCGGCGGAACTGATGGCCGAGTATTTCGAGCCGGTGTCGACGCTCAGCCTGGCGCGCTCGCTCGGGCTGGCCGACATCGACATGCCGACCTTGCGGCGCTGGTTCTATGGCCTTGCCCAGGGCGCCATCAATTTCGAGAACGATCCGAAGCGCCAGGAAATCGCCGATGCGATCAGCGCCGAGGTTGGCGCCGCCATCCTGCCGACGCTGGAGAGGCTTGTCCACGCGCCTGACGACTCCGCCCTGTCGCACATACTGCATGACGGCATGCCGCAGGGTGCGACCCGCGCCATCGACTTCGTGATGCCGAGCATCAAGGTCATCCTGCTCGGCGGCATGCAGGAGCCCGGCCATGGCGCCGGCTCCATACTTGCCGGCCTGCTTTCGCATCCCGAGCAGATGCGGCAGGTGCTGGACGATCTGGAAACCTTGGTGCCGAAGGCGGTCGACGAGGGTCTGCGATGGGTCGCGCCGATCGGCACGCAGACGCGCCAGACGACGCGCGCGGTCGAGCTCGGCGGCGTGACCATCCCGGCGGGCGCGCCAGTCGCCGCGCTCGTCTCCTCGGCCAGCCGCGACGAAATCCGGTTCTCCGATCCCGACCGTTTCGACATCCTTCGTGATGAAGGCAACCACGCTGCCTTCGGCTTTGGCCATCACTTCTGTTCGGGTCGGTTTTTTGCGCGCGAGCAGATGTGCCTCGCGGTAAGGCTTCTGCTGGAACGGTTTCCGGATCTGCGGCTGGTGCCAGGCAAGGAACCGGTGTTCCGGGGCTGGGAATTTCGCGCGCCAACCACCCTGCATGTCGCCTTCGGAGCCGGTACGCAATGATCAACCAGAACACCATCGACACGTTGCGCAAGGCCGAGGTCGGCGTGCGAAACCTCTTCATCGATGGTGCGCAGACCGCAGGTGCAAGTGGCGCCACGCTGCCCGTGATCTCGCCGATCGATGGCCGCCCGTTCGCCAGCATCGCCGACGCCAACGCCGTCGATGTCGATCGCGCCGTGGCGTCGGCGCGCAAGGCGTTTGAGAAGGGCTCGTGGTCGCGCGCCGCCCCCGCCTTCCGCAAGAAGATTCTGACGAAGTTAGCCGAGCTGGTCGAAAAGCATGTCGATGAACTGGCGGTGCTTGGCGTCCGCGACAACGGCACCGAGATCGGCATGGCCTACAAGGCCGAGCCGTTATCGGCCGCGGGCACCATCCGCTACTACGCGGAGGCTATCGACAAGGTCTATGGCGAGATCGCGCCGACGGCCGAGAATGTGCTCGGGCTGATCCACAAGGAGCCGCTCGGCGTTGTCGGCGTCATCGTACCCTGGAATTTCCCATTGATGATCGGCGCCTGGAAGATCGCGCCGGCGCTGGCTGCCGGCAATTCCATCGTCGTCAAGCCGCCCGAGGTCGCTTCGCTGACGCTTCTGCGGCTGGCTGAGCTCGCTGCCGAAGCCGGGCTTCACGCCGGTGTGTTTAACGTCGTTACCGGCCGTGGCGCGGTTGCCGGCGAGGCGCTCGGCCTGCACATGGATGTCGACGCCATAGCCTTCACCGGCTCGGGGCCGGTCGGCCGGCATCTGCTTGAGTATGCGGCGCGTTCCAATCTGAAGCGCGTCTTCCTCGAACTCGGCGGCAAGTCGCCCAACATCGTCTTTGCCGACGCCCCGGACCTGAAACAGGCCGCAATCGTCTCGGCCAACGGCATTTTTCGCAATTCCGGCCAGGTCTGCGTTGCCGGCTCGCGCCTGCTCGTCCAGGCGTCGGTCTACGACCGCTTCATGGACGAGCTCCTCGCAGCGACCACGCGGCTGAAGGTCGGCGATCCGCTCAATCTGACGAGCGACGTCGGTGCGGTATCAAGCGCCGAGCAGCTGGACAAGAATCTCGGCTTCGTCGAACGGGCGACAGCTGAAGGCGCCCGTCTGGTCACCGGCGGCGGACGGATCCTGGCCGAAACCGGCGGCAGCTACATGGCGCCGACGATCTTCGAGAACGTGACGCAAGAGATGCAACTCGCCCGCGAGGAGGTGTTTGGGCCGGTGCTCGGCGTGATGCGCTTCGAGACCGAGGAAGAGGCGGTGCGGCTTGCCAATTCGACGGTTTATGGCCTTGCCTCGGCGGTGTGGACCGCCAACCTCTCCACGGCGCATCGTATGGTGCGCAACATCAATGCCGGCGTCGTCCACGTCAACACCTATGGCGGCGCCGACATCACCGTGCCGCTCGGCGGCGTCAAGCAGTCCGGCTTCGGTCGCGACAAGTCGATGCATGCGCTGGACAAATACACCGATCTCAAAACGGCCTGGATTTCTCTCGGCTGACCGTTTCTCGCTAAGCGCTGCCGAGGATGAAATCGGCACAGCGGTCGGCGATCATGATCACCGGCGCGTTGGTGTTGCCACTGATGAGCCTGGGCATGACCGAGGCATCGCAGATCCGCAGGCGCGGCACGCCGCGGACGCGCAACCGCGGATCGACCACGGCACTGTCGTCATTGCCCATCCGGCAGGTTCCCGATGGGTGGTAGACCGTCTTGGCGTGTTCGAGGATGTGGCCGACGATCGCCTGGTCAGGAAGATCCGCGGCCGCGCCCGGCGAAAGCTCCTCCGCCACCATGGCCTGCAGCGCCGGCTGGCGCAGGATGGTGCGGGCGATCTTCATGCCGGCCAGCAGCAAGGCGAGATCGTCCGGATCGGACAGGAAGCCGGTGGTGAAGCGGATCGGATCGGCCGCATCGCGCGAGCGCAGCCTGACCGTGCCGCGCGACTTCGGCCTGAGCACACAAGGATTGATCTCCATGCCGTGCCGCTCGATCGAGCCGTGTTCGGCGCTCTCGATCATCACCGGCAGGACGTGGAACTGGATATCGGGACGGCCATCGCCATCGGCGTCGAAGAAGCCGCCGCTCTCGACCACATTCGAGGTGAGCAGGCCGGTGCGGAACATGAGGTACTGCAGGCCGTGGCGCAGCGCCCGCAGGCCACGGTCCTCACCAAGCAGCGAGATCGGCTGGCGCGTCAGCGCATAGACGGGAGCCGCGACGTGATCCTGCAGGTCGCGGCCGACCGCGGGCATGTCGCGGATGACGGGAATGCCCAGCGCGGTCAGATGTTCGGCTGGCCCCAGTCCCGACAGCATCATCAGCTTCGGCGTCGCCAGCGCGCCTGATGTGAGGATCACTTCGGCTTCCGCCGTCGCTGTATGGGTCTGTCCGTCCGATGTGGTGTAGGCGAGGCCGCTTGCCGCACCGTTTTCCAATGTCACGCCGGTGACAAGCGCATCGGTGATGACGGTGAGGTTGGCATTGCCTGCCAACGGCTTCAGGAACACCTTTGCCGCCGATTGTCTTTCGCCATTCGCGGTCGTCGTCTGGTAAAAGCCGACGCCTTCCTGCCTGTCCCCGTTGAAGTCGTCATTGAAGGGATAGCCGGCCTGTTGCGCGGCCCTGACATAGGCCAGAGACAGCGGATGGCGATGGCGGGGATCGGAGACGGGCAGCGGTCCGGTGGTGCCGTGGCGATTGCCGGCCAGCCGCTCGTTGCGCTCCAGCCGCCTGAACACCGGCAGCACCTCGTCCCAGCCCCAGCCGGGACAGCCAAGGTCGCGCCAGTCATCATAGTCGATAGTGTGCTGAAGGTTCTGCAAAAAGTTTTGGATGGAGAACGGCGCCTGCTCTGAGGGCGAGCGGCCATGGCACGGTGGTGAC
>NZ_JAMYPW010000062.1:0-28133 GCF_040320565.1 Mesorhizobium sp. M0664 | reverse complement strand
GGCATATGCACATGCTCGTCATCGTGAGAAAGATCTCGTCCGCGTTGGCGGCATCGTAAAGGTCGATATCGCGCTCCTCACAGGGGATACCGAGCTCCCCTGCGAGTTCGATGACCGTCTGTCGGCTTACGCCGGCAAGTACGAACTGCTCGCGCGGTGTCAGGAGCTTGCCGCCGGATACGAGAAAGATGTTGTTGCTCGTCCCCTCACAGAGATTGCCAGCCTGGTCGAGAAAGAGAGCCCAGGCCCTCGGGTTGCGGCTCTTCACTTCGAGATCGGCCAGCGTGTGGTTCAGATAATTGCTGCTCTTGGCACGCGGGCTCAAGGACGAGGGCGGCGTGCGCCGCATCGAGGTGATTAGGAGGTCGATGCCATCAACGTAGAGATGCGCCCGGCTGCGGTAGGGCAGGGGGCAGCATTCGATGATGACTGTCGGTCCATGGCGGATTGGCTCCTCGTCGCCGGCAGCGTCGACGCCCCGGCTGACGCGCTGGGTGATCCAGTAGTCTTCGTGCATTTCCAGGAGATGGAGATTACGCGCGAGCACCTCTTCACTGATCGCCACCATTTCGTCGGGAGACATTGGCAGGCCGATGCGGAGATAACGCAGTGATCGGTAAAACCTGTCGACGTGCTCCTTCAGCTTGAACGGCCGATGGTTGAAGGTCCTCGCCATGTCATAGCAGCCATCGCCCCAACGGAACCCGCGATCGCGGAACGGGATGGCGATTTGGCTCTCCGGCAGGAACTCTCCATTGTAGTAAGCTATGCGTTCGGGAAAGGTGGTCATCATTATTCCTCAGTGTGAACATTAGGGTACGTTGCTTCAGGTTTCTCGCCGTTAGCGCCGACGTCGGTCGAGAAGGGCGTCGGATTGAGAAAGCGAAGCAGGACGTTTTCGGTGATGCGCGAGATTGCGTTACGGCCACTGTTGTGCACAAGGCTTCCTACGTAGGTAGTCGAGCCGACCGAGAAGATTGCACCACCAGCCGGCGTCTCGAAGAAGACGATTTCACCCCTCACCTTCGCTTCGCGCGTGAAGTCCTTGGAGGAGCCAAGGTCGTCAAGCAACGGCACCCACTCGGGCCCGAGGTCGCTAGCGACCGCGAGAACGAGCGCGTGAGCGGGGGTACCAACGCTCGCATCCGAGCGGTCAAGCTCATGTCCCGCTGCAGCTCCTGCCGCCACGCCAAAGTCGCCAAGTATGTCCTCTTCGACTCCTTCGAAAATGAATTGAGCGCGGGGAGTGTAGCTATCGGGCGCGCGACGATAGGGCACCCCCGCGAACAGTTCGCACTGCGCGGACATCCCTACGCCCAAGAGGCGACGCGAGGGGCGCCCAAGATGTCGCCAGAGTCCCATCGGCCGGCCGTCGAATGCGGAACATTCTTCCCCCGGTTCGGCCTCCCACGAACCGTCGCGCGCCACGCCTCGCCTGATCTCGAGGAGACCTGGCAAATGGGGGTGATAGGCAACCCGCGCGTCAAAGCCGTCGCCGCCCATGTACATAAGACGGCCGCCTTCCTCAACGAACTGTTCAACCGCATCAAAGATGTGCTCTGTTACGTATTCTGGATGGCTACCTGTCATCAGCACTCGATACGGCTTGATCAGCCGCAGGCCCTCGCGGTCGAGGTCCTCATCGGTTACGATATCGAAGGAAATGCCGCGACTCTCAAGCCAGCTCAACAGGTAAAGGTCGAGGGCGAATTTGTCGACGCCCAGGCCCTTCGTGTCTGTCATGCGCGCGAACTTTGGCCGGAACTCGACGACCGGTCTGAGCCGAGAGCAAATCGAAATACCGCTTCCATCGCTGTGCGGATAATAGCCTGAGCGGCCGTATGCGCTTTCCTCGACGGGCCCATTCTCTGCTTCCTCGAAGCTTGGTGCGGGCGGGCGCTTCATGCCAGGATAGCCATAAACTGGAGCGGCCGAGTGATTGCCATAGACCTGGTAGGTGGCGGTCGGCAAGAGTACGACCAGATCGGCGCGCGGCCTGCCAGGCTGCGGCCGAACGATAAACGGAACGTGGTATTCGGCGCCGCGCTGACGCAGCCGGACGGCGTAAACGCCGCTTCGCCAATCCTCCGGAATCGCAATCGCAAGGCTCGGTTCCCACTGGCAGTCGGCGAGATCATCATCGTGGAAGTGGACGGCGCCGTAGAGTTCGGGCTCGCTCGGCCAATTTTGTACGTCGGCGGTCCAGTTGAAGCCGGTCATTGCTCGGGTCGGTGCGTTCACCAGGCGCCCATGCAGATGGTGCGGCCCTATATCGACGATGCGGTCGGTCGGTATGTCCCTAGAAAAGTTCCAGGCGCCGATCAAGCCGGGGCGGTGTAGGCGGTCGCCTGCTGCGAAGACGACCTCGACTTGCGTCTGCGAAAGGGAGTGATCGAAGAGGATCGGCCGCTCAATCTTTCCGTTGAAATGATGGCGCGCAGCCGCTTCTCCCGCCCCTTCGATCTCCGCAGCGAAGGCAATAGAATCAGGTGCGAAGGCTTGCCAACCTTCCCCGTCACTCCTGACAGTCTCTGCCGCTTCGAAACCGATCGTCGGTCTAAGGCTGCGGAAGCCGAGAGCAAGATCTCCTGTCGCTGCGTCGAGCGTCGCCCAGACGCGATACCAGCATCGAATGGCGAGGGGGCTCCGAGTCGACAGACGTCTGTCATCGCCTGCGCCCTGGAGTACGATTTCAAGTCTCCCCTTGTCTGAGATCTCGAGCCTGGCTGAAAGTTTCCCATCCTGACTTAAACAGTGCACGACGCACTGAGGTCCTTGGCCGGGCCGGGTCGCCCATATCGTCGCAAGCATCGTAAGCCCGGAGCCGGCCTGCAACCCTCGGGCCGCAACGATGCCAAATGAGCCTTTTCTAACGGGCTGCGGCCGACCCTGATACGTGCCATTTGCCTCGTGGGGCAGGTGCTCTTCGCGAAAGTCGGGGCTTCCAACCCGCGGATCATTGTGCATCAGTCGAACAACGTCGGCCTCAAAAGGTCCCACTTCTCGACAGCTGACCATAACATGCACAATGTCACCTGCAGCCGCACTCCACCGGTCCAGGTAGCCAATTACAGGGTATTTCATAGGGTTCTCCTTCCAGCCCGCTCGGCGGGGCATGGCTTAGGTCGGACTATAACTGCGCCCGCCCACGCCGGCCGAGCGATGCGGAATATGAGCGTGCACCTAGCCACCATTACAACGCGGATGACTGACTGGTGTCTCGGTGCCACGGAGCGGCTCTAATGTCGCAACCGAGCCGGGCAAACTTTCCCTTTATTTGGAAGATAGTTCCATATATAGAGAGAGTCAAGTCCCCGGGATCCACGTAGCGATCCCGCACACTCAACGGAGCAAACGAAATGATCACTCCTCCCTATCTTCTGTTTCTCGGCGATGCGCCGGATCACCTTGCCGCGAAGACTGCGCAGGGCATCGTTGACTGGAGGCGGGAATGGTGCCTGGGACAGTTGAGGCTTCCGGGTTGCCGCGCCGATCTCGGCATTGCAGATCTGTCGATCTCCGACGCTGCGGGGAGCGGCGCGCGGACGTTCATCATTGGTGTGGCGAATGCCGGCGGCGTCCTGCCAGATCATTGGACAGGGGTCATCGTCAGGGCCCTAGCGGTGGGACTCGATGTAGCGAGCGGACTCCATGCACGCCTCAACTCGAAACCGGAGATCAGGGCGGCGGCCGAGAAGTACGGGCGCAGGTTGTTCGACGTGCGCCACACCGATCAGCGATTCGCGACGGGCAATGGTACGAAGCGCTCCGGGAGGCGGCTTCTCACGGTCGGGACAGATTGCTCCGTCGGCAAAAAATACACTGCCCTCGCAATGGAGCGAGAGATGCGGACGCGAGGACTCGATGCCGATTTCGTCGCGACCGGTCAGACCGGGGTGTTCATCTCCGGCCGGGGAATCGCCATTGACGCAGTCGTGGCGGACTTCATTTCAGGCGCGGTCGAATGGCTGTCGCCGGATGCTCCAGATGATCATTGGGATGTCATCGAAGGGCAAGGATCGTTGTTTCACCCCTCATTCGCCGGGGTTTCCCTCGGGCTCCTGCATGGGGCCCAGCCGGACGCCTTTGTCGTTTGTCACGAGCCGAAGCGGCACAAAATGCGCGGCGTCGAGCATCCGCTACCGACGATCACGGACGTTGTGGATTTGACGCTACGCTGCGGCCGGCTCACGAATGAAGCGACCCGTTGCCTTGGCATCGCGGTGAATACGCAAGCGCTCACCGAAAGTGAGGCGCGCGCCTATCTCGCCGAACTCTCGCGGCAACACGATCTTCCCGCCACCGATCCGTTGCGGTTCGGTGTCGGGTTACTGGTCGACCGACTGTTGGGCGAGTTTTCTGGTCCGACACCCGCAAACCGTTCCGAAGCTCGGTGAGGCAATGCGTGGTCTCTCTGTAGCCGTCGAGCGTTGGCCGATTGCAGGCACGTTCACCATTGCGCGCGGCAGCCGAACCGAGGCCGTCGTCGTGGTTGCCACCGTGACGGAGAACGAAATCGCCGGGCGCGGCGAATGCGTGCCCTATGCGCGTTACGGCGAAACGGTGGATGTAGTGGTCCAGGTCATTCGCGCTGCCGCGCACGCGATCGCCCAAGGCGCAACGCGCGAGGAAATTCTTCGCTTAATGCCCGCGGGCGCCGCTCGAAACGCCATCGACTGCGCGCTTTGGGACCTCGAGGCGAAACTGGCCGGCCGGCGCCTTTGGCAGCTCATCGGAATGCCGGACCCGCAACCGATGGTCACGTGCTACACCCTAAGCGTAGGCACACCGGAACCGATGTACGAGGCAGCGCGAGCGGCCGCCCATCTGCCACTCCTTAAGGTGAAGCTCGCCGGTCCTGGTGATCCCGAGCGAATTGCGGCTGTGCGCGAGGGGGCGCCCCGAGCACGCTTGGTCGTCGACGCCAATGAAGCGTGGACACCGGAGACCTTCGCGGACAACATGAGGGCGTGCCTTATGGCGGGCGTTGAACTGATCGAGCAGCCTTTGCCGGTGGGTGAGGATGAGGCGCTCCTCAACCTGCCCGGCGATCTACCGCTTTGCGCCGACGAGAGCCTCCACACGGCGGCCGATCTGCCGCGCATCGCCAATCTCTATCAGGCCGTGAACATCAAGCTCGACAAGACCGGTGGCCTCACGGAGGCTTTTCGTGTCGCCGAAGCCGCTGAAGCGGCTCGGCTGCAAGTCATGGTGGGTTGCATGCTAGGCACCTCGCTCGCCATGGCACCGGCCACGCTCGTCGCTCAACGTGCATCGGTCGTCGACCTTGATGGGCCACTTCTGCTCGCCAGGGACCGGGAGCCTGGCCTGACCTACACGGGAGGCACTGTTGCACCGCCCGCCGCCCAGCTGTGGGGATGACGGATTTGGCAGACAAGTGAGGTAGAATCGGCGGCTAAAGAGGCTGGCTGATTGGTCAACTGCTCCGTAGCGTGGCAGGTCGTCAAAAGTAACGGGTCGAAGAGTAGCATTCCGTTTCTATCAATTAATTTAGCTGGGAGACATGCCGTCCCCATCGCGTCATTCCGGCGTGATTTAGCTTTGGCCGCCACGAAGATTTCTAAAGGGGTCGTGACCATCAACAAAGATGGGCAGCCCCGATCGTCCGGATCGCCGACAACGACCGCCGGACACCAATGTTGCATTGACAGTCTACTTTAAACGAAATAGCGTCCTAGCTGGAATACGGTTTTTTCCGACGGCGCAGCCCTGGGGTCCTCCGGCGAGAGACGGACGAATTTCGATGAGGCGTGGCGCAGTCGAGAGCTGCAAGAGGAAGAATAATGGCTCGTCTCGTGCAGGTTGGTCTCGGTGATTGGGGCATGAACTGGGCGACCGGCATCGTGCCCCAGGTTAAAGATGTCGAAATTGTAGGCTATGTAGCGCGAAGCGCAGAGCGGGTGGATGCCGCGCGCGCGCGGCTTGGCGAACGCGTGGCGCCGTTCTTTTTCTCGCTCGAAGAGGCAGTGGAGCGAACCGCAGCCGATGGCGTGCTCGTCTTGACGACGACGGAGGCTCACGTCGAGCTTGTATCGCGCGCTCTCGCGCTCGGCTGCCATGTACTAGTCGAAAAGCCATTCGTAGCTACAGTCGATGATGGTCGCGATCTCGTGCGGATGGCCGAGGCTCAGAACCTCATATTGATGGTAAATCAGAACTTCCGTTTTTTTCCCGCGGCGCAGCGCGCGGCTGACATCGTGCGCGGACGAGAACTCGGCGAGGTTGCCGCCATCTCGATCGCATTTCGCCGCATGCTGACCTTTCCCAGCGAGGCGAGGGCGCGCTGGTTCCGCGAACTGCGCCATCCCCTCATCGCCGATCTCGCGATTCATCATTTCGATCTTATGCGCATGGTGCTTGATCGCGAGCCCGTCTCTGTCTTTTGTACCGCGCCGCAGCCGTCGTGGAGCCCATTCCAGGATCCCGGAACGGCCTCGGCAATCGTGGTTTTCGAAGGTGGCGTCACGGTCACCTGGACAGGATCGTGGGAAGCGCGGGCCGAGACGACCTTCTCGGGCGAATGGCACGTGCAATGCCAGCACGGCGACGTGATCTGGGCGTGCCGCGGTGATCGCGACCTGACGCTCGATGGTGATCATCTGAGAATCGTTAAGGGTACGGGAGAGGTGCACATCGAGGCGCTCACACGGGATCAACTGTTTGGTCGGGCGGCGGTCCTTGAGGCTTTTGCGGCAGCGATCGCCGGGAAGCGCCGGCCATGGTTCTTCCCCTATGCGAGCGACAACCTAAGAAGCCTCGCACTTATGGAAGCGGCGATCAGATCTTGGGAAACAGGCAACGTGGTCGACCTGAGATGCGATGCCCCGGCCGAACCGGCGGATGTCTGGCCGACGCGCCCTGGCTCTTCAGGTGGTTAGTACATTCAAGATATCCGCGACAGCTTCTGCACTGTTCCCGTTCTGAACGGCATGTCGATCGATATATTCGCGGGCGGAGTTCGCGATACCCCTAAATTAGGCCCTCATGACCGAGACGTTTTCTCGTGCTCGAAAAAGTGCTCGAGCCGCTAGCCCGCCGGATCACCGAAGAGGTCGCGATCCCGACGATCCGCATCGGGCCAGCCGGCCTGTACGTGAGTTTTTTGCATTAGGTCAATCTACGGGGAGACAGCAATAGTTCGGCTGCGGGCACTCTAAATGCAAGTGTTCCGGTTCAATAGTCGAGGGGAGTTTCATGATGCGATTTAGCGGCAAGGTGGCATTAGTCACTGGCGGCAATTCTGGCATTGGGCGGGAATCGTCCACCGACCGGCGCAGGAAGGCGCTTTGGTGGCGCTGGTTAGGCGGGATCACCAAAGAGGAGCGGCGGTGGAAGCAGAGCTATCTGGTTCTGGTCGAACGGGCCGGTTCTTCCGATGCGATCTCGCACAGGAATCGGCTGTGGAGACTCTGTGTGAGATTGCCGGCCATTTTGGCGCCGCAGCGCTGCGAGCGGCGGACATGGCTGGCGACGCCGGTTGCGCAGCCGGGCCAGGACCACCCTTGTCGCGCGGCTAGCGGCTGCGGGTCGCGGCAGGATCGTCGTGTCGTAATGACCGGCCATGGCGGCCGACGCGCTTGTGATTCATGGAAGAGCTCGACCACCCGGTGGGTGAGCCGCACATCCACAGATTGTCGCAGACGATCGCCTTAGTTACCCCGCCGAAGAAGGTGAGTGCCCGGCACTGGCCCTCGATCCAGTCCGGCAGTTTTTGGCTGAAGCTGGCATGGGCGAAGGTGAAGGACGAGGCGCCCAGCACTGCAACGAAGATCTGAGCCTGGAAGATGACGCCAGTATCGGGATCGACAACCGGCACGGTGTGGCCCGCATAGTCGGTCTGCATCACCGCGCCCGCCTCGTGGCGGTTGCGGAACGTTGCGCTCGACCGGCGCTGGAAAGCGCCGAACCGGTCACAAAAACGGCTAAAGTGTTGTGCACAACACTACACCTGTTATGTTGCGGCCAAAATTATGTTGCGTAGGCAGCTTTCTTCCGGGGATGTTTGGGTCGTCGGGTCGTTCTTGACGCAACATAATTCGATGGCTGGGTAGCAAGCCTTTCCCAATGGAGGTTTGCTATGAATCAGACGACTGATGCCGGCCACTCGGCCGCACGCTACCATGATGACGCGCCATTTGCCGAAGAGCGGAACCGTTACCTTCGACACTGTGCGGAATGCGGGGCGACCGCCGCTTCGCTCAGGGTCAAACGCGGCGGGCTTTTATGGATGATGCGCCGTTGAGGCCCTTCAACGGATTGCGTTCGAGAAGCAGCAAGCCCTCGGGTCCGCCGCTGCGGCGCAAAGAGTCGTCTACATCGGGCGACCTCGGCTTCGATTTCTGGGCTAGTGGCATGAGCCGACCGTTGTGTTCCGATACCGGAGCCACCTCGAAGAGTATGTGAGATGGATGCGCGATGAGCGCGGCTTCACACCAACGACGGTCGAGCAATGGACCCGTGTTATCGGCAAGTTCCTTCGCTGGTGCGAGGAGACGGACCGGCAACTGAGGAGTCTTCAGCCCGAAGACGTCGATGCTTATCTCGTCACCCAGGCGCGACTATGGTCCCGCGTGTCGGTCGCCAACATAGCGTCGGCTCTGCGGGGATTTCTGCGCTGCGCGGCAGAGCGGGGCATGTGCATTGAGCGCGTCGCGGCGTCGGTTAGCCGTCCTCGGCTCTATCAGCAAGAGAGGCTGCCGTACGCCCCGGATTGGTCGGACGTGCAGCGCATATTGGCCGATGCGGAGACCGACAAGCCTCGGGACATCCGTGATCGTGCGATCCTGCTGCTGCTTGCGGTCTATGGGATGCGCAGCGGCGAAGTGGCGGCATTGCGCCTCGATCAGATCGACTGGGCCGGCGGAACTCTACAGCTTTTCCGCCTGAAGCGCCGCCAGCCGCAGATTTACCCGCTGGTACCCTCTGCGGCTGAGGCGCTCGCCCGCTACATCGACACGGTGCGGCCGCCATCATCGTGCCCGGAAGTATTCCTCTGCATGCAAGCGCCCCGTCGGCCGCTGAAGGCGGGGAGTATCTATGATGTCGCGAACCGCAGATTTGTCGCGCTTGGGATCGACGCTGCTCACCGCGGTGGCCATGCGTTGCGCCATGCTTGCGCCTCTCGGCTTCTTGCCGAAGGTCTGTCGATGAAGGAGATCGGGACCATTTGGGACACCGCAGCGCGGCGACAACCAGTATCTACGCCAAGGTGAACTTGGCAGCCCTTCGTGAAGTCGGTGCATTCGACCTGGGAGAGCTCCAATGATGCTGGCCGATGTCATCGACAAATACCTGGCCAAGCAGCGGTCATTGGGCATGCGTTTCGAGTCCGCCGAGGTTCTGCTGGGTCGGTTCTGCCGAGTGATGGACAATCGCGATATCAACGAGATTACCCCCGAGGCGGTAGCCTTGTTTCTCCAGGCAGTGGCCCGCTCAGTGCCACCTGGATGCTGCATACAGGTCTTGAGTGGCCTTTACCGATTCGCCTGCGGATTTCACTAAATTGGGACAGCCGTTTCAGTAAATCGCGGACAAGCGTTTCGCTAAGTCGCGGACAACGGAAGCGATCGAGTTCCGGTTGCCCTGTCGGCGAGACCCGGCCGCCACGGCTGCACGATATTCGTCACACGGCCGCCGTGCACCGGGTGATTGCCTGGTATCGCTCCGGTCAAGACGTGCAACGGTTGCTCCCGCAACTCGCAACCTTTCTTGGCCACATCGATATACGTTCAACAGCGCTATTTGCACATGACGCCGGATCTCCTCGATGCGGCCAGTCAGCGCTTTGCGCAATACGCGATGGGGGCCGACCATGTAGGATGAGAGCCCCCTTGGTCCGTGGATCCGCCGGTTCCTGTTGGAACATCGGTCGCCGAGCGCAATCTTTCCCGCAACACCCAAGCCAGCTACCGCGACACGCTTAAACTGCTGCTGCCGTTTGCCAGCAAAAAGGGAGGCTGCGCCGTCGATCGTATGACAGTGGAAGAGCTGACGCCGGCAATTGTCCGCAAGTTCCTGGAACATCTGGAACGTGATCGCCGATGCAGCGAAGCAACCCGCAACCAACGGCTTGCGACCATTCATTCACTGGCACGCTTCATCGGCATGCGTTCGCCGGTCCAACTGGCCTGGTGTCCCGAGATAAGGGCAATACCATTCAAGAAGACGGCAAAGACCGCGATCGGATATCTCGAAAAGCCCGAGATGGATGCGCTCCTCTCCCGACAGGCGTACGGGTCTTGGGGTGCGCGACCATGCCCTGCTGCTATTCCTGTACAACAGCGGTGCTCGCGCCGATGAGGCAGCAAAATTGACGGTTGGCAATCTTCAACTGGGCGCGTCTCCGTCAGTGCGCCTTCATGGCAAGGGAACAAGGCCGGATCTGCCCATTGTGGCCAACGACGGCAACCTCATTGACCCGCCTCGTGACCGATCGGGATAAGAGCGATGCAGTCTTTCTGGGGCGGACGAAGGAGCCTTTGACACGGTTCGGAATACACCGCGTCGTGACGCAATATGCCGCCGCGGCGAGCAAACTGTGCCGACCTTGGCCACGAAGCGCGTCAGCCCGCATACGATTCGGCACACGACAGCCGTCCACCTCCTGCGTGCAGGCGTCGATATCAACACGATCCGTGCCTGGCTCGGCCACGTGTCGTTGGACACCACACACATCTATGCGGAGGTCGACCTCGAAATAAAGGCCAAGGCGTTGGCCAAGGTCGATATCAGCGGCTTGAGGGAGTCACCTCGTCAACGTTCTCTGCCGTCATTGATGGCATTCCTGAAAGCCTTGTAGACTCCAACCGTCGCCCTTTATGTTGCGAGCCGGGCCAGGGAAACCGCCGCCATCTCTGGCTCGCCTCCAACAACCGCAACATAAGTTTGGCCGCAACATAACAGGTGTAGCCATAACCATCCGGGTGCGCCGCGCGGTATTCCTGCCACAACAACGTCAGCGTCACCCCCTTGCGCTTCAACTCCCGGGCGATCAGCGCAAAGTCCGGTTCGCTCCAGATCTTGCGGCGGACGACCGGCACGGCCGAACAGTAGCGGCTCAAGCGTCGCGTCGTCATGGCCCGGCGGCAGCGGCCAGCATGACAGCCCGGCCTCCCGCGCCCGCAGCAAATAGGTCGATACTGTCGTCTTACAGATCTTGAGCCGTTCCGACACCTCACCCACCGAAAGACCCTGCTCATGGGTCAGGCGCAAGATCGCTTGGATATCCCTCACGCTCGTTCGTCTCGCTTGCTTCCGTCTCGGCATGGCCCCTCGTGAGAGGCCAAACTGCCAGAACGGCGCAGCCAAGAACCGACCGCTAAATCCGCTCCCGAAAACTGTCCGTGATTTTCCTTGTCTCAATCTGGGGGTGCACTCCAGTCCGCGAATTTCCGAAATACGCAGAAAGAAGCCGGAATACTGGGGTCGAATAGCGATCTGCCCATCCACCGACCGCGAAAACCGCGCAGTCGATTGCACCGTAATCTTCGCAGACCGAACCATACCTCCAGAAATCATCCAGACACTGATGAGAGAGCCAATCAATCATTGTCGGTCGGGCATTTTCCAGTCGCTCCATCCACATCGTGCGCCAGCGATCCTCGCCGACAATTTCGGGATCGGGCGACTGAGCCATGAGCAGGAAACACTCTGTACCCCAAACCAATGTATCGTTGATAAGGCATCCGCCCATGTAGTGCACGTCATGGGCGTAGCGATCGTCAGTGGAGCAGTGGGTAATGATCGCCTTCAGGCCGTTGGGCCGGCGCGCGGCAACTTGCAATGCGCTGAACCCACCCCACGAGATGCCGATCTCCCCACATTACCGCTGCACCAGGGCTGTCGCGCGATCCATTCGATGGCCTCAACCGCATCGTCCTGCTCTTGCTTGACGTATTCATCTTGGTAAAAGCACTCGGAATCCCCCGTACCGCGGATGTCTAGACGGATGCTTGCGTCCCCGCGCGATGCAAATAAGGGTATATAAGTTCGTCCTTCTGAACCGTTCCATCACGCTTGCGGTAGGGAATGTAGTCGATAATCGCCGGAACCGGATCGGACGCCGCATCCTTCGGCAACCAGATTTTGCAGCCAGACGTGTCCCCTCGGCAAGCGGTATAACGGGTCTCGGCCCCAGCGCAATTTTCATATTTCTCCATCCAAGGTGCTAAAAGTCCATTCGTTGCGTGGCGACGTTGTAGTTCGGAACGGGCCTGCTTTCCAGTGAAACGTATATTGGACCGGTGTTCAAAACAGATCACTGTACACGAACCGTCGCCGCCTGGCCGGGTGCCGACCGGCGACCGACGCCTAGAGTCTTTCACGTTTTGACAGAAGCGTATCCGCCTGTTGCGAAGTAGTTCTCGCATTCGCCGGGTTCGATGGTTGTGACGAGGTGACCGATGTGGCGCCAAGTGTCCTCGACGGTACGCTTCTGAGCTTGGCGCAAATGTTTGATCTTGGCGAAGCGCCTGCTCGATCGGATTGAGGACCGGGGAGTATGGCGGCAGGTACCAAAGCCTGGCGCCGGCAGCCTTGATCATCTGCCTGATGGCCGCCGACTTATGACTTCCGAGATTGGGTGGACGCCCCCTCACGGCATCGCTGTGCCAAAGTGGTGTCGTTGATCATCACTTGAACGGAGGCGTCCATGTTGGAAGTTAACACAATCGGATTGGACCTGGCGAAGAACGTGTTCAGGCGCACGGCTCGGATGCGTCGGGAGCCACCCTGTTCCGCAAAAAGTTGCGCCGTGATCAGGTGCTTCGGTTCCTAGCTGAGCAGCCGGCTTGCACGGTGGCGATGGAGGCGTGTGCCGAACCGCATGGTCGGCCTCTGGGCCGCTTCGCAGATCGCTTCCGCGTCGGCTGCATCATTCTTTTGCCGCTCGACGAAAGGCTTGACGCAGCCCGGAGCGATCAGCCGGACGCCATGACCCAGCTTCGCGATCTCCCGCGCCCAATGATGGCTGCCGTGGCGGTGAAGAACGAAGAGCAACAGGCCGCGGCCATTGTGTTCAGCGTCCGCGATCTTGTGGTTCGCCAGCGCACTCAGACGATCAAGGCAATACGCGGCCATCTTGCGGAATTTGGACTTGTGGCTGCGCAGGCCTCTTCCACGTCACTAAACTTGTTACGGCGATCGAGCAGATGGACCCCACTGTGCCCGAAGCCGCCCGCCCGATCCTGTCTTTCCTCCTTGAGCAGTTGCGGTCGTTGGATGCGAGAGTGGCCGAGCTCGACCGAGAGATTGGCCGGCGCGCCAGAGAGGATGCGGAAGCCAAGCGCCTGATGACGATTCCCGGTATAGGACCGATCACCGCGACGGCGCTTGCCGCGTTGGCCCCGTCCGCTCAGACCTTCAAGAGAGGCCGGGGCTTCGCGGCATGGCTCGGACTAACGCCGCTGCAACGTTCTTCGGGCAGCAAGCAAAAGCTCGGCGAGACATCCCGCATGGGCGAGCGAACCCTGCGACGGCTGCTGATCATTGGGGCCAGCGCCGCTGTGCGCTGGGCCATGCGGAAGGGCGCGACCGGGGACCCGTGGCTTTCGCGGATGCTTGAGCGCAAGCCACCCATGCTGGTCATCGTCGCCTTGGCCAACAAGACGGCGCGCATCGTGTGGGCATTAATGGCCAAAGGCGGAACCTATCGAACGCCGGCCATAGCAGGATAGTCCGCTCCTCGAGCGGGCTGCCATGGTGTGAGAAGGTCGAACGGAGAGTATGGCGCAACGGTCAACGAGATGGGATCGGGAAAACCAGATCATGGATGCGCGCCTTGAGCGCGCTAGGTTGAATTGGACCCGATCCGCGAAGTCCCATACGGGCCCGCGGCATGTGACAGCCGCAACAGAGGCCGGACACATGTCAGCACCCGACCACGCTACGCGCTCTGTTCTTGCACCAACGGGGGCGTCCACACATGTCCATGACGACGATGTCGCCGGGCTTCAACACGATGATGAATTGTTGCTCGACAAGGCGCGGAAGCATTGGCCGTTGATTGGCCCGTCGAAGACGCAAGGTGCCGCGAGCCCATCGCAACGCAGCGCGCCGAGGAAGGTCAGCGTGCGCCAGTGGCCGTACGGAGCCAAGCCGCGCAGCCGCTTACCGTTCGGCCCCTAATCTAAGACCGCCAGGAACAGTTTGACGCAGCATCCTATCTGGAATATTGTTCCAATTGCGCGTTCAGAAGCAAACGAAACTCGAAGTCGCTCAAAAAATGGGAGATTGATATGGATGCTATCACAGGCGGTGTGAGTCGCCGGGCTTTTCTTAAAGCGGGCGCAACGCTCGGCGGCGGCATTGTCGCTGCCGGCATGCCGCTTTCGCAAGCCATCTGGGCAGCCGAAGGCAAGGTGCTCGAGGGGCGCTCTAATTTCTTGCGCAAGCTCGATCCTGCTTTCTACTCGTCACAGGGCGACGTGGACGTGATGAACTGCATTTATTCGAAGCTCACCCGCTACAAGCCGGGCTCCGAATGGGGCTGGGATCTGGAAGCGGCAGAAAAGATCGAACAGGTCGATCCGACGCATATCCGCTTCCGCCTGAAGAAAGGCATTAAGTTTACAGGTGGCTACGGCGAGATGACCGCCAAGGACGTCAAATTCTCCTTCGAGCGCGTGATGAAGCTCGATGGATCGGCGAAGCTTGATTGGGGTTCGTTCGATCATGTCGAGTTGGAGAACGACTATACTGGCGTGATCGTATTCAAAAACCCATACGTGCCGGCTTGGCTCCTTGCGCTTCCCTATGGTGGCGGCCATATCCTTTCCGAGGACGCGGTAGTGAGGCTAATCCCTAGGGGCGGTGACTTCGGCATGAAACCGCCGGCGTTCTCTGGTCCGTATGTGCTCGCCGACTGGAAACCCGATCAATATACACTTTTGACACGCAACCCGGACTGGTCGGGCCCGAAGCCCGGCTTTGATGAAATTCGCCTCCTGCCGATCTCCGACGACAAGGCAGCGGAGCGCGCTTATCAGGCGGGGGATGTTGATTTCACCAGTATCAGTTTGGATTCTCTTGCTAGGTTTAAGAGCACTCCACCTGCTGACACCAAGGTCGAGGAGAAGCCCTCGATCGGTTACACTTGGCTGGGTCTGAACATCGATAACCCGAAGCTGAAGGACATCAATGTCCGCAAGGCCATTCAATGGGCGATCAATGTGCCGCAGATTCTGGATGCTGCTTATTCGGGTCAAGTCAATGTGGCCACCGGCACGATTGCTCCGGCGATCGTCGGACACCGCGCGAAGGCGATCGTCCCGCCAGAGGGCGATCTCATGAAGGCCAAGGAATTCCTGGAGAAAGCTGGCGTGAGCGACTTGCGTCTGACTCTCGACTGCTCAAATGACAGCCTCACGACAAACATAGCCCAGATGGTGCAGGCACAATTGTCGCACATCGGCATTACCGTCGAGGTGAATGCCCTGGATGACAGCACATTCTGGACGATCGGCATGGAGTCGGAGGGCGAGCGCTGGAAGGAAGTGCAACTCATCCTCAACCACTATATCGGCCTGCCCGATCCTCATTACCAGGTGGAATCGTTCACGCAAGATCAGGTAGGCGTTTGGAACTGGGAGCGCTTCCGTAGCGAGCGTTTTGATGAGGTTGTCGCGAAGGCGATCACCATCGAAGATCCGGTCGCACGGGCGAAGCTTTACTATGAGGCACAGGATCTGATGGAAGAGTCAGGGGCTTACCGATTCTTGACCAACGGGGCGATGCCGATCATGTCCCGCAATACCCAAATCGTGGACGCAGCCACCCGCCCAGATGGAGCGCCGTTGTATCTCGATTTCAAGCCGCCCTTGTCGCTTTTGGTTCTATTTCCTAAACCCATGGGGCCCCGCGGCCGCCATAATCGCCACCGCGGTGGTGCTTCTGTTCCTGATGATTCGTGCCGTGCCCGGCGATCCGGCCGTGGCTTTGCTTGGCCCCCGCGCCACGCCTGAGTTGAAGGCGCAACTCCACCAGCAAATGGGGCTGGATGAGCCGCTTTTCCTGCAGCTTTTTAAGTTCTTTGGCCGGCTACTTCATGGTGACCTCGGCTATGACGTGATCAGCCAAAGACCTGTTGGGCAAATAGTCTTTGAGCAATTGCCTTATACGCTTGAGCTGATCTCAGTATCGATCCTGTGGGCCTTGGCAATTGCCGTACCACTCGGCTGTTACTCGGCAGTGCGGCGTCACTCCACAGTCGATCAGGTTGTCGGGGTCCTTGCAGTCGCTACGATCGCTATTCCTCCGTTTGTTATGGCAGTCTATGCACTGCTGATCTTCGCTGTCGCCCTAGGGTGGTTTCCCGCAATCGGCGCTGGCGATCGCTTTGGGGACAGACTTATGCATCTCATTCTCCCGGGATTCGCCATGGGAATCGGTTGGGTAGGCTACATCTCCCGACTGGTACGCGCATCCATGCTCGAAATCTTGGGTGAAAACCACGTGCGCATGGCCCGCTCTTTCGGAATCTCGGAATGGCGCATCGTTACGCGCTACGCGCTTCCGCTGGCGATCCTGCCGACCGTGACCATACTCGGCGTGGGCATAGCGTGGCTCCTTTCGTCGGCCGTCTTTATCGAAGTGGTCTTCGCAAGGCCTGGTATCGGCGCGCTGATCGTGAACGCGGTCAACGCGCGCAACTATCCGATTGTGATGGGCATTGTGCTCGTCACAACGTTCCTTATTGTTACCGCTACGACACTCTCGGATCTTGTCAACGCATTCCTCGATCCGCGAACCCGGGAGAAGCTCTGAAATGGTAAGCGTTGAAGCCATCCGTCCCGAACTCAGCGATGCCACGGGTGCCAGCGCCTTTCGCTTCCTGCGGCAACTTCGCAAGAACCGTCTGGGTGTGCTTGGAGCCGTGCTCGTCATGTTCGTGTTCGCGAGCGCGATCTTTGCTCCATTGATAATCACTCATGATCCGATCCAAATCATGGTCGGACCGCGTCTCGCCGCACCTTCACTGGATTTTCTGCTGGGTACGGACCAACTGGGCCGAGACACGTTTTCTCGCACCATCATGGGCGGTCGCATGCCGCTCCTTGTTGCTTTCGCCTCTCTCGGCAGTGCGCTGGGGGTCGGCGTGGTGCTTGGTCTCATCGCAGGCTTCGGGCCGCGTTGGCTGGATAATTTGCTTCTGCTCATCTTCGATACGATCCGGTCGTTTCCAGGTATCATTTTCGCGCTGGCTATGATCGCGCTTCTGGGGCCTAGTCTGGCGAGTGTCATTCTAGTCATCGCGATCACGTCTATGCCCATTTACGCGCGTGTCGTGCGCACCCAGACAGAAGCACTACGCAGCAGTGAATACATCGCTGCAGAGCGCAGCATGGGGGCCGGCACGACGCGTATTCTGGCCGTGCACGTACTGCCCAATGTCCTCGGTCCGCTTCTCATTCTGGTGAGCATGGACGTGCCGGCCGTCATCGCGGTAGAGGCGGGTCTCAGCTTTCTCGGCATGGGCGTTCGCCCACCAACGCCTGATTGGGGGGGTATCCTCAACGATGGCTATAACTTTATCGACAGGACACCTTGGATGGTCCTCGCCGGCGGCATTCCCATCGTCCTGGCGACGCTTGGCTTCACGTTCCTGGGCGAGGCGCTGCGCGACATATTCGATCCCAAGCTGCGGAAAGACCTATGAGACGCCACGATCTCACACAACATACGTCCCCCCGGCCACTTCTTGAGATCCGTGGCCTAAATCTCGATTTTGGCACGCCGCGCGGGCGCGTCCATGCGCTGCGTAATGTTTCTCTCGACGTCCCAGCCGCCCAGGTGATTGGCATAGTCGGCGAAAGCGGATCCGGAAAGTCGACGCTCGCGTATACAGTGATGGGCCTGCTTCCAGAAAATGCAGATGTCACAGCCGGCAGCATGCTGTTCGGAGGTCGAGACCTGCTCAAAATGCCCGCTCCAGCGCGTCGCAGCCTGCTCGGCGATCGTCTCTCGATGATCTTTCAGGACCCGATGACCGCACTCAATCCTGTGCGGACCATCGAGAGCCAGATGATCGACATCCAGCACCACGAACAGGGAAGCCGCAGCGAAAAGCGCGCTCGCGCCCTAGCAATGCTTCACCGGGTCGGAATCCCGGATCCGGAAAGCCGTATCCGCGCCTATCCGCATCACTTCTCTGGCGGCATGCGTCAGCGCGTTTGCATTGCCATGGCGCTTCTTGTGAAGCCAACGCTACTCGTCGCCGACGAGCCAACCACCGCGCTCGATGCAACACTGGAAGTGCAGATCATTCATTTGCTCAAGGATCTGCAAAAAGAAATTGGTTGCTCGATCCTCTTCGTCTCCCACCACCTCGGCGCGGTAGCTGAGTTGTGCGACCGGGTCGTCGTCATGTATGCGGGCGAAGTAGTGGAGCAGGGCGCGGTTCGGGACATCTTCCACAATCCTGCTCATCCATACACGCGCGCGCTGCTTGAATGCGATCCGGGGCGGATCAAAAAAAGCACGCGCACTTTGCCGACCATTCCCGGCGAGGTGCCGAGTCTCCTCGGCAGCAAGGTGGGATGCATTTTCCGCACACGTTGCCAACATGGGTACAACCGCTGTGTGCAAGAGAACCCCGTCGAATACAGCATCGGGGTGGACCAAGTCGCGCGATGCCATCTCCTCGACGAAGAACGGTTGGTTTCGGCATGAGCGCGCTGCTTCGGGTTGAGGACCTGCGCATCCGCTTCCGCACCGTGGGTCCGCTGAAGGCGTTCGCAACCGGGACGAAAGCCCCTTTCATCGACGCAGTATGCGGTGTGTCCTTTGAAATCCGTAAGGGCGAGACACTTGCCCTTGTTGGTGAAAGCGGCTCCGGCAAATCGACTATCGCGCGCACGATCATCGGCTTGCAGCGGGCTGTGAGCGGCAGCATCAGCTTCGACGGACAGGAAATTGAGGAGCTAAGCGGGACGGAACGCAAGCCCTACCTGCGGCGCATGGCAATGATGTTCCAGGATCCGGTCGGCTCGCTTTCGCCAAGGCTGACCGTGCGATCATTGCTGACGGAGCCTTTCCGGATCCATGGGCTGAAGGAGCGCGATGCCGGAGGCGAAGCCGAGCGCCTGCTGCGCATGGTCGGCTTACCGCCGGATTTTGCTCGCCGCTACCCCCATCAGCTTTCCGGAGGTCAGGCCAGGCGCGTTGGTATCGCGCGTGCTCTTGCGCTGAATCCGGATTTGATCATTGCCGATGAGCCGACCGCAGGACTTGACGTCTCGGTGCAGGGCGAGGTGCTAAACCTCCTCGCGCGGCTTCAGGATGAACTCGGCATGGCGATCCTGATTATCACGCACAATCTTAACGTGGTGCGCCACATGACCGATCGCATGGCGATCATGTATCTAGGCCGCTTTATTGAGGTCGGTTCGACCGAGCGTATCTTTGAGGACCCGCGTCATCCCTACACCGAGGCGCTGCTTGCGGCCAATCCCGAGCCTGACCCGGATGCCGTGCTGAACCGAATAGAACTCAAGGGTGAGCTGCCGAGCCTGATGAGGCGGCCATCCGGTTGCGAGTTCCACACCCGTTGTCGTTATGCGCAGGATATCTGTCATCGCGTGTTCCCCGAACCTTCAAAAAGCCCAGAAGACAGCGAGCACAGCTTCAGATGCCATTTCCCGCTGGGGCGTGAAACCACACTCCCGTTAGAGCAACTACTGGTGTCACGAGTTTAAATCCTCCCGACTATCATGGTGACATTATCCGCCTATTGCCCAATAGGCACCGGCGATTACGGCAAGAAAAGGTCATGCGACAAATTATTCCTTCGCCATGACTTGCAACGAGAAGACATGTGCTGGCGTTTGGTTACATTGCTGGAGCAAGGATCTGTAGAGTGCGTGTCGATATGTCCGGCTGGCGCAGATGGGTTTGCAGCGCTCACCCCGAAGATCGTCATCGGTAATGTCGAGCGACATGCTCTTGATGGCTCCGCCGACAGCGGCAAGGCGATGTGCGGTGCGCGCCTTCCTGCGCTATTTGCGTCTGAAGGCCTTCATTTCGTTAGCCTTGGCCGATTGCGTGCCGTCCATCGGCCGATAGCGGCTTGCGGGTTTCCCAACCTTCCTGCCGCCAAGAAGGTCCAGCAGGTTTCGATGCCTGCGATCGGACCGCGGCAATGGCGCATCGAGACTATGCGATTCTGATGGTCCTGGCCAAGCTGGGCTTGCGCGCCAGCGAGTTGCGGCCCCCAGTCTTGACGATATCGAGCAGTCGGGCAGCGTCCTAACAACCGCGTGGAGGCGCTGGTTGTGAAAATCGACACGCAGGGCATCCGACGCCGCTAAGATTCTGCGTACGGCTTTACTGAAGATTGAGAAAGCGGAGCGTCCTCTTGTGACAGGTCTCGCCCTCGACGTCGGTGCTTTCGAGCATGTCAGCGGAGGTTCAAGATGTCCATATGGAGATGAACCGCATCCATTCGGTAGGCTTTCTTCGTCGGTATGGACGTCAATGACGTGTCACGCGTGTAGTCGACAACCGTCACCGGTTCGACGTCTTTGAAACGGGCATCGATGGCGTTCTTGGGATGCATACGACGAAGGCCGGCTATTCACGCGTACCTTGAGGCGTTAGTGTCCGCTTAGATTAAGTGGACGCTTGGCGAATGAAGTATCTGGCTATGGAGCAGCCGTCGATGGTGGAAGCGAGCTCGTCCGCGGCCCTGCCGCTGCCGACGGGTGCGGGCCGACAGCGAACCCGCCGCTCCTGGACGGTCGAGCAGAAGCTGGCGATCGTGCGTGAGGGGCAGGGGTCCGGTGATCCGGTGTCGGTTGTGGCGGCGTCACGATATGAACACGAACCACTTGTTCATCTGGATGAAGCAAGCCCAAAGTTACGCATCCGACGAAGGCCGCATGATTCGCACATGCGCGTGGGCGCGGCGGGCTCTATGATGGCGGTGGGTGACCAGGCGGCCTGCTGATCGGCGGGCTTTTCGGCAGGCGCTTCCATTGCCAGGGCAGTAGTTCGTGCAGACGCGAGGCGGGAAGATCAGCAATGCGGGCCAGGACATCGGCGAGCCAGGCTTTTGGGTCGACGTCGTTGAGGCGTGCCGTGGTGATGAAGGTAAGCATTACGGCGGCGCGGTCGGCGCCGCGCTGGGAACCGGCGAAGGTCCAGTTGCGCCTTGTAGGTCCATATGCCCGGTCGCGCACTTGCCCTTCGCCAGGATGCGAATGGTGGTGTCGTCGCCATGAAGGCGCTCGGCCGCGAGCACATGGCGCTCGATCAGCTGGAAGAGCGGCATGACGGCGAAGGTTCCGTGGCCGACCTGATCGGCCAGCGTCGACAGCGGCAGCTCGATCCCCTCGGCCTTGAAGCGCGCGCTCTGGCGGTTGAGTGGAGCATGCATGCCGAACTTGTCGAACAGGATTGTCGCCAGCAGTTGGGGACCGATGAAGCCGCGCGGCGTGAGATGGAACGGCGCCGGCGGCTGGGTGATCTTCTCGCAATCGCGGCAGGTAAACTTTTCGCGCACCGTTTCGATTAGCTTGAAGCGGCGCGGGATCTCCTCCAGCGTCTCGGTCACGTCCTCACCCAGCTTGGACAGCCGCGATCCGCCGCAGCAGGCGCAGGTGCTGGGTGGCTCGATGACGATGCGCTCGCGCTCGATGTCGGTCGGCCATGGCTTGCGCATCGGCCGTTTGCGCGAGAAGGGGCGCACCGTCTGCGTCTTCGCCGCCGCGGCCTGCGCGGCAAGTTCATCCTCGGTCGCCGAGGTGACGAGGTCTTCGAGCTCCAATCCAACTGGACACCTCGAACTACCGTCATTTCGCAGGGTTTAGGCCCGCGATGAGGTCGGGCACAACCTGATACCCCCCGAGCGCTTGGTCTTTTGGTCGATGATTTTGATGCTCGGGGCCGATCGTGACGCCGCTGCGGCGCGGCATCGACCGCCTTTGGCATCATGCGGGCGCAGTGCGCCCTTGATGCCAGACGAAGCGGGTGAGATTGTAGGCCATGCCGATCTTGGTCTTGGCCTGCGCCATGCCGATCGTTCGCACGAACAGGCCTATGCGGGATTTCTGCTGCGCGAAGACGTGCTCGACGAAGGCGCGGATCGTGGAGCACCGGCCGTTGGCCCGCGACGTCGCCTCGCTCATCGGTCGGCCTTTCGGCTTCTTGTGGTGGATGTCGGAGACGTAGCCGTTCTTCTCCAGCCATGCCTTGTACTTCTTGGAGCGATAGGCCGTGTCGGCCCACACTTTCGAGCCGGTGTTGTTCTTGTGCAGCACATTGGGACCCAGGGAGAGATCAGGTGGGCTACCTTCAGGGCCGCGAGGATTTCGAACTGGTGGTCGGGGAAGCTGATAGAGCTTCTTGTCGAGCGCCGTCGTGAACGATGTGCCGATGAAGTCGGTCGAGGTCGGGTTGGAGATCCTTACCGTCGCCCGCCATCCAGTGGTGAGGTTGCGCACCCGCGGGCGTTTTGCGACGAGCGAGGCCGCGGCGTGGCGAAGTCTTCAATGCACACGGGAGTCCCAAGCGCTGCAGGCCGAAACGACGCGGGGAAGGCGAGTAGACGCTTATTCCCGGAGTCCGCGCCTCAGGGGCGGCCTCGACCTGCTGATGAACCCCATGCAATCTCGCGCGGCGCAGAAACGCTTGAATCGACCTTCCGCTGCGGATTCCGACGTGAAGCCGGCCGCCATTCCGATCAAAGACCGGCCACCATTCCGATTTGAAGCCGGCCACCATTCCAATCAAAAGTCGGCCAGTTTTCGGCACTGAACATTACCTCCTGGGTCAGCAACTTTGGCATCAAATGCCCCGCGATGAACGGGGAGATTTTGATGCCGGCAAAGAGAAGGCTGACCATGAGACAGTTACGACAAATGCTGCGGCTTGCCGGAAGCGGGACCAGCTCCCGCGAGATTGCCGTCGTCTGGGAATAGCGCGCAGCACGGTGCAGGATAATCTGCAGCGCGCAGCGGCGGTTGGATTGAGCTGGCCCTTGCCGGGCGAACTGACCGACGATGCGCTCGAGAACAAACTCTTCACTCGCAACGGCGTCAAACAGGGCACGAGAAGACGCACAGAACCAAACTGGGCCGATCTTGCCGTCGAGCTCAAGAAGCCCGGTGTCACCTTGCTCATCCTCTGGGAGGAGTATCGTGGGTCGCATCCCGAAGGATACGGCTACAGTCGCTTCTGCGAACTCTTTCGCAGTTTCGAGCAGCGGCTTTCGCCGACGATGCGCCAGGAGCATGCGGCCGGCGACAAGGTCTTCGTCGACTATTCCGGCAAGAAGATCCCGATTGTTGATCGCAAGACCGGTGAGATCCGCGAGGCAGAGATCTTCGTGGCAGTGCTCGGCGCATCCAGCTTCACCTATGCTGAAGCAACATGGACACAAACACTTCCCGACTGGATCGGCTCGCATGTTCGGATGTTTCGTTTCTTCGGGGGCGTTCCCCGGTTGGTCGTTCCCGACAATTTGAAGTCTGGCGTCAGCCGCGCCAGTTTCTACGATCCCGAGATCAACCGCAGCTACGGCATGATGGCATCCCACTATGGTGTCGGTGTCCTGCCGGCACGGCCGCGACGGCCGAAGGACAAATCCAAAGTCGAGAACGGCGTCCGCTTCGCCCAATCATGCATTCTGGGGCGGATGCGCAATCAGACCTTCTTCTCGCTGGCCGAGGCCAATGCCGCCATTCGCCAGGCACTCGATCGCATCAATGATCACGTCATGCGCCGGCTGGGCGTCAGTCGCCGGCAGCTGTTCGAGAGTGTCGAGCGCCCGGCTTTGGCCAGTCTTCCACTGGAGGATTACGAGTTTGCCGAATGGCGTTTGGCCCGCGTCTCGACGGATTACCACGTCGAGTTCAAGACCTTCTTTTATTCCGTGCCGCACAGCCTCATTCGCCAGCAGGTCGATCTGAGAGCAACGGCACGCACCATCGAGATCTTCCACCGCGGCAAGCGCGTCGCGGTGCATCAGCGCCGCTATGGCGGTCCTCGCCATGGAACCGATCCGGATCACATGCCCAGCTCCCACCGGCGCTATGCCGAGTGGACGCCAGATCGCTTCCGTCGCTGGGCCGCATCCGTCGGCCCCGAGACGGAAGGCTTGATTGTCGCAATCCTCGCCAGCCGCCCACATCCTGAACAAGGCTTTCGAACATGCCTGGGTGTCCTGCGCCTGTTTCGCGATGTCACACGCGATCGCGCCGAAGCTGTGTCAGCCCGCGCTGTCGAGATCGGTGGCCTGAACTGCAAGAGCATTGCCTCGCTTATCGCCAATCACAAGGCCGCAAGGCATTCCACCGAACCGACCGCCATCGTCGATCACGCCAATCTGCGTGGCCCTGATTACTTTCATTGAGGAGACACACCAATGCTTATCCATCCCACCATCGACATGCTGCGCGAACTCGGCCTTCATGGCATGGCCACCGCCTTCCAGGAGCTCGACGCACAATCCGAAGCACGCGGCCTCGAGCATGGCGAATGGCTTGCCATGCTGCTTGAGCGCGAGGCTACCATGCGCCGCCAGAAGCGTTTCGAAGCCCGCGCCAGGGCTGCAAAGCTGCGCCATGACGCACAGATCGAGAATGCCGACTTCCGTGCCGCACGCGGTCTTGACCGCAATCTGTTCATGGCGCTCGCCGGCTGCGACTGGATCAGAAAGCATCACAGTCTTCTCATCACCGGGCCGGCGGGCGTGGGCAAGAGCTGGCTGGCCTGCGCTCTCGGCCACAAGGCCTGCCGCGAAGACTTCTCCGTCGCCTATCACCGCGTTCCCAGGCTGTTTGCAACTCTTGCCCTTGCCAGAGGCGACGGACGTTATGGCCGGATCCTCAAGCAACTTGCCAAAACCGACCTTCTCATTCTCGATGACTGGGGACCGGAAAAACTCAATGATGACCAGCGGCGTGATGTGCTTGAGATCATTGAAGACCGCTACGAACGCCGATCGACAATCGTCACCAGTCAGCTGCCTCTGGATCGCTGGTACGAGATCATTGCAAACCCAACTCTGGCCGATGCCATCCTGGACCGCCTCGTTCACAACGCCTATCGCATCGATCTCACCGGTGAAAGCATGCGAAAACAGCGCTCGCCAAGAGCGTCTGAAACAGCTCAAGCTTGACCTGAAACGAAACCCAATCCAAACATCAACGAGACCCAGGATCAGTCCGAAAAATGGCCGGCTTCAAATCGGAACACCGGCCGGATTGAAATCGGAATGACCGGCCGGCTTCAAATCGGAATCGATGGCCGGCTTCGTCGGAATACGCACTTCCGCTGAAGCTGCGCGTAATCAATACTTGGTTGAGGAGGAGTTATCATAGAGGGAACAAAAAAGGCTTATCCTCTATTACGTCCGAGGGGCAGATTTGTTAATGTTCGCCGCGGGCCGGAAATGATGTGATCGACCAATCGATTAGGTCGGTGGCCCGCTGAAGTATCGCCTGGGTCCGAGCAGGCGTGGGTGAAGCGGCGACGACATGTCCGATACAGTCTCGCTCATCGCCTTTCCTAACGATGGGTCTTTTTGGTTCAACATACAATTTGACTTGGACGACACCTGGTATCGCAGCTGCCCGACTGACGCCATCGATCCAATCGAGGACGCCATCGCGATCCGCAACCAAGAATCGCGCAGCCCCAGTCTGCGATTGGCTTCTGCACAAATTCCATTGGTCGCCGATGACAAGCTTGATGTGCTCTGTGAGGAGATCGACACCGCAAGCCGCTTGAACCACTTCAGGCACGGGCGCGCCGCTAAGACGCGGATTGACTTCAATGACGACCGGACCGCGCTTCGTCCACCGGAATTCAATGTTTGTCGGCCCCCAGCCAAGGCCGAGAGCCCGCAGACAACTCAGCGAAACATCGGCGATAAGCTCATGCTCGGCATCAGTCAGCGGAGCCGGAAAGACATACTGATGGTAGACGAAATGCGGCGGTGGACCGAAGCCACAGGTGCCAGCTCCAATGACCTCATCTCCCATTATCTCGGTCCAATAATGGGGACCTAGTGCGAATTCTTCGACCAGTATCCTCGGCGAAGACCGCCATATGTGCTTCCCGCCCAACAGATAGGTCGTATGTTCGGCCAACTCATCGAGGCTGGAACACAATCGGACCCCCCTGCTCCCGCTGCCCGCCGCCGGCTTTACAATCACCGGCAGGCCGATCTCCGCGGCGGAGCGTTCTACGTCCGTCGCGTTCGCTGCCAAGCGATAAGCCGGTATCGGAATGCCGACCCCGGCGAGAAGCTGACGTTGAACGAATTTGTCGCAGCATCGTTCAATAGACTCAGGGTTCGGCCCTGGTAGCTCGAAATGCCGGCAGAGCTTGCCAACTGTCGCATAGGTCAATTCCATGGCGGACGTAATGCCAGCAATGTCATAGATTGCATCCAGCCGGGAACATTCGTGGATCAGTGCATCGATACTGTTTGTATCGACACGAATTATTTCAACGCTTTCCGACGCAAGATATTCGTACTGGGTTGGGTTAGCCGACAGGATGATTGGATGTAGGCCATGATGCTGTGCTGCTTGGACGTACCGCAGCATATTACTTGCGCCTTCCACCAAGATAAGAACTCTTCTCGCCATCGCTGTTAACTCCGACATTGCTTGTTGCATAGCCGTCTGAGCGTAAATCGAAAAGCAGTTTTTCAGCCGTGGCTGACCTCAGACTTTGTTTAAATATATCACTGTCGCCGCCTTGCATTCGTAAAGATTCCGTAAAGATGTTTGGAGGTTTTGTTGTTAATGGTTAAAGCAGCATGCAAGGAGGCTCGGCGAACTTCAGGTCAAGGGCCGATGGCGAACTGCTCGACAAGCGAGCGATTCGAGCCGTCACGATCAACCGCACTTACCGCCTTTAGGTCGTGAACCCATAAAGGGTTGCGGAGTGAGCGGGCTCATGCTCTGACGGTGCAGCAAGCCGATCCGCGAGACACTGATGCGTAGCGAGAACGTCGAGATACTATCGGACAAGACCAATGCCGCTGTCATGCGGCATCCTGGTCGGGCCTTCCCCGGCGTTCTCGTTCAGGGTGACAGCCTTTATATTCTGTGTCAGCGAGCGGATCTGGCCTGCAAGGAAGTCGGGCGAGGTTCGCCGGGTTACGACGAACTGAATGATCTTCGCAACGCTCTGTGGTCATATCTCAACCATTATAAGGTTACACTGCTGGAGCACGACATAGCGCTTCCCTTCTCAGAACAGCAGGCACCCTGAAGCCGGCCTTTCAATATCGTCGCTGATGTGATTCAGCGGCTGTATGAGCCGATATGATCTGACCGACTTCGAATGGCGCGTGATCCAACCGCTCCTGCCCAACAAGCCGCGAGGCGTGCCGCGCGTGGACGACCGCCGCGTGCTGAACGGCATCTTCTGGGTGCTACGATCAGGCGCACCGTGGCGCGACCTGCCGGAGCGTTATGGACCGCGCACGACCTGTTACAACCGCTTCGTGCGATGGCGAAAAGCAGGCGTGTGGCATCGGCTCATGGACGCTGTCAGTGCCGTGCATGACGGTGAAATCCAGTTGATCGACAGCACTTCTATCCGGGCGCACCAGCAGGCTGCGACAGGAAAAAAGGGGATGCAGATCAATGTCTCGGCCGCTCCCGAGGCGGGCTCACGACCAAGATCCACGTGGTCGTCGATGCGTGCGGGCTGCCGATCCGGCTCGGCCTGACAGCAGGGCAAGCCCATGACGGGCAGATCGTCGATACACTCCTCGACCACCTCGGCCCGCGCGCCATCGTGCTGGCGGACAAGGCCTATGATGCCGACCGCATCCGGGAGCTGATCCAGCAGCAGGGTGCCACGCCGAACATCCCGGCCAAGCGCAACCGGAAGTGGAAACCCTGCTTCAGCAAGCGGCTCTATCGCGAGCGCAACCTGATCGAGCGGTTCTTCTCCAAGCTGAATCACTTCCGTCGCGTCGCCACCCGCTACGACAAGCTGGCTGCCAACTTCCTCGCCATGATCCAGCTCGCTTCGATCAGGCTATGGCTTCGCGCTTATGAGTCTACGGCCTAGCACTACTTTGGCAGAATTGATTTTGGGGTCATTCGGAACCGGATACGGCAGTATGGACATCGTTGTGGCGGATGGTGGTT
>NZ_JAMYPW010000061.1:0-29479 GCF_040320565.1 Mesorhizobium sp. M0664 | reverse complement strand
ATTCGCGGGCGACGAAGGGGAAGGTGACGAAGACGGTGGCCAGCACGATGCCCGGCACGGCAAACAGGATGACGATGCCATGCGCCTTGAGCCAGGCGCCGAGCAGGCCTTGCGCGCCGAACAGAAGTACATAGACCAGGCCGGAAATGACCGGGGAGACCGAAAAGGGCAGGTCGATGAGTGTGGTCAGGAACGCCTTGCCCTTGAACTCGAACTTGGCGATGGCCCATGCGGCGGAGATGCCGAAAATCACATTGAGCGGCACCGAGATCGCCGCGACCAGAAGCGTCAGGCGGATCGCCGAGCGGCTGTCGGCTTCGCCCAGCGCCTGCGTGTAGGCCTCGATACCTTTGGCGAAAGCTTCGTTGAAGACGATGATCAGCGGCAGGAGCAGGAAAATGGCGAGGAACGCAAACGTCACCACCATCAGCACGGCTTGCGCCGGCCGGCTCTCGGTCACCGCCGCCGACCGGCTTTCGTGGTGCGGCGCGTAGGATTTGATCTCCGGGTCAGCCATAGCGTTTACGGCTCCAGGTCTGCACCAGGTTGATGACCAGCAGCATGACGAAGGACAGCGCCAGCATGATCGCCGCTATCGCGGTCGCCGCGGCGTAATTATATTCCTCCAGCCGGATGACGATCAGAAGCGGCGCGATCTCGGATTTGAACGGCAGGTTGCCGGCGATGAAGATGACGGAACCGTACTCGCCGACGCCGCGCGCGAAGGCCAGCGCGAAGCCGGTGACAATGGCTGGCGCGAGGCCCGGAAGCAGAACCCGGGCGATGATCTGGAAGCGGTTGGCGCCAAGGGTGGCGGCCACTTCCTCGACCTCCTTGTCGATCTCCTCCATGATTGGCTGGACGGTGCGCACGACGAAAGGCAGGCCGATGAAGATCAGCGCGATGACGATGCCGAGCGGCGTGTAGGCGACCTTGATGCCGAGCGGCGCCAATAGGCTGCCGACCCAGCCATTCGGCGCGTAGAGCGCGGTCAGCGCGATGTCGGCGACCGCCGTCGGCAGCGCGAAGGGCAGGTCGACCATGGCATCGACGATGCGGCGGCCGGGAAAGCTGTAGCGCACCAGCACCCAGGCGACGATCGTGCCGAAGACGACGTTGACGGCGGCGGCAATGAAGGCGGTGCCGAAGCTGATTTCAAGCGCGTTGATGGTGCGGCGGTCGGTGACGATCGCCCAGAAGTCGGTCCAGCCGAGCGCCGCCGATCGCCAGACCAACCCTGAGAGGGGGATGAGGATGATGGCGTGAGGTAGGCAAGCGAGAAGCCGAGCGTCAATCCGAAACCCGGAATGACGCTCGGCTGCCTGAATCGCCACCCCGCCTTGGCGGGTGCTGTGGTCATGTCGTCCTGATCTAAATGCTACTGGGCCGGTTTGTAGATCTGGTCGAATATACCACCATCGCCGAAATGATAAGGCTGTGCCTTCTTCCATCCGCCGAAAATTGGATCGTCGATGCTGATCCGCTTGATTTCCGGCAGTTTGGCGAGATCCTCCGCAGGCACCAGGTCGGGCTTCGCCGGACGGTAGTGGTTCTTGGCGATGATCGTCTGGCCTTCCTTGGAATAGAGATAGCCCAGATAGGCTTCGGCAACTTTGCGTGTGCCCTTGGCATCGACATTGGCGTCGACAACGGCGACCGGCGGTTCGGCGAGGATCGAGGTCGGCGGGATGACGATTTCGAACTGATCGGCGCCGAACTCGTCCAGCGCCAGATAGGCCTCGTTTTCCCAGGCGATCAGCACGTCGCCAAGGCCCTTTTGCGCGAAGGTCACGGTAGAGCCACGCGCGCCGGTGTCAAGCACCGGAACATGGGAATAGAGGTTGCCGACGAATTCCTTGGTCTTGGCCTCGTCGCCGCCATCGTTGGTGTTGGCCCAGGCCCAGGCCGCGAGGTAGGCCCACCGGCCACCACCGGAGGTCTTGGGATTGGACGTGATCACCTGGACGCTGTCCTTTGTGAGATCGCCAAAATCGTGAATGCCCTTCGGGTTGCCCTTGCGGACGAGGAGGACGATGGTCGAGGTATAAGGAGCCGAATTGTTCTCGAACTTCGTCCGCCAGTCGGGATTGATCTTCTTCGTTTTCGAGACGATCGCGTCGATGTCGCCTTGCAGCCCCAGCGTCACCACGTCGGCGTCGAGGCCGTCGATCACGGCGCGCGCCTGGGCGCCGGATCCGCCATGCGACTGCTGGACGGTGACGGTCTCGCCCGTCTCGCCCTCCCAGTGAGAGGCGAAGGCCTGGTCGAATTGCTTGTAGAGCTCACGCGTCGGGTCATAGGACACGTTGAGAATGGTGGTATCGGCAAACGCGAAACCGAGCGTGCCGAACTGGACAGATGTGGCGACCAGCGCGCCGAGCAGTTTCCTGAAATGAGGTTTGGTCATTTCCGCCTCCGTTGAACTCGCGCCAAATCTACCGAATTGATAGAATTTAGATGCATTCAATGTTGCCTTTTTTGGCCTAGTGAAGCAATTTTTCGCCTATTTTACTCTAAATGAGGAATGTTTTTCCTCACACAGCGTGACTCGGGATCCTGGGCTCCCGGAGGCGATAATTAGAAACCGCCAGCCCTTCGGCAATGGCCGCGCAGGGTCAACGAGGGTTTCATCCCACGGTGGCCGGCGGAGCTACTCGGCGCCGACGGGAAAGTTGAAGCGTTCTCTTGGAAACGGCTCGTTTTCCAGCGTGAAGTGCCACCATTCGCGGGCATAATTGTTGAAGCCGCCGGCGCGCATCGCCTCGACAAGTCTTTCGCGTTTGCCGCTACTTCACTAGCGAGCGGTCGGTGAGCCGTTTCGCTCGCCGGGTCGAACACTCGAAGCCAGTGCCGAAATCGAGCATATCGACATCGGTCGCGCCGCAGGCCGGTTTCGGCGCGCTCTTGTGGTCGGTCCGCGCGATCGCGACCTCGACTGTCGATCCGCGCGAATGGGTGGACAGTTCGCCGATATAGCCCTTGGCGATGAGATCCTTGGCGCTTGATGTCACGATGGCTGCCCGTATTGACGTCCGCTGCACTCACCAAGGACGACCCCAATTGGACTGCGCATATTACGCACGCATGGCAACACTGCGCCGCGGTTGCTGGGGGGGAAAGCAGAGTTGAATGGCGAAAGATTGAGGGTCCAATCGTGATGCGGCGGCGCCCAAATTTGCGACAGCGCGCCAACGGGCAAAGACGACCCCGAGCGGAAGTTCGTTCGTCGAGGGCGAATTCACGCCGATGACCCGAACCCACCCTTCCCGGGGCGATTTGGCGGCCCGAAAGCTGACCTTTAGCGGAACCGGCGGTCGTGACCCTGAAGCGACATTCGCATTGAGGTGGACAGCGAGTCTCGTTGACTGGCTGCCGCATCGGCGCATAGTCGTCGACCAGCACGATGCCCCATTTGGGGAACAGTCGTATGAGGGGAGGCAGGCCATGGAAGTCGCCGGTGGCGCTGGTGCCGACGTTCACGTCCCGTATATTCTCGTCCATTCCGATCGCGAGATCAGGCGTCTCAGCCATCAGGCGGGCATCATTAACCCGATCACGCGAAGAATCTTGCTCTCTGCGGGCATGAGCCCCGGGATGCGCGTGCTCGACGTGGGCTGTGGCGCGGGTGACGTTACATTCCTGGTTTCCGAGATGGTTGGCAGCGGAGGTCAGGTCATTGGCGCAGATCGGGCTCCAGCGGCCCTGGCGGCGGCGGAGCGGCGTGCGGCGGCGCATCCGATCCAGAATGTCAGCTTCCGTGAAGGCGATCCCGCGGCACTTTCGTTCGACCGACCGTTCGACGCCGTGATCGGCCGCTACGTTTTGATGTTTCAAGCCGATCCTGTGGCCATGCTGCGTGGCGTCGCTCGTCATCTCCGGCCTGGAGGGACCATCGTCTTCCATGAGCCGGATTGGGACGGCTGTCGATCCAGCCCGCCGGCGCCGACCTACGACCACTGCTGTCGATGGATCGTCGAGACGTTCCGGCGCAGCGGTATCGAGACCAATATGGGTATCAAGCTCGATGCGGCATTCCGCGCGGCTGGATTGACCGCGCCCTCAATGCGCATGGAGGCGGTTGTGGGGGGAACCAATGGCGGCTTCGACTGGTCACACCAGACCGCCGAACTCATTGTCACGATGCTGCCGGAAATCCAGAGCCGGGGCGTTGCGACGGCCGCTGAGGTCGATATTGAAACTTTGGGACAGCGCATGCAGCGCGAAATCGAGGCGGGTAGCGTCATCGTGAGCCGTTCGGAAGTAGGCGCCTGGTCGCACGCCTAGAGCTAGCCATGACACTGGGCGGCTGCCTCTCACGAACGACTAAGGCGCATGTCCGCTCTTGGCGCGATCGAGGCGATGCGGACTTCGCCTACTCAGCAGCCGCCAGTGCGGGTCAAACGGCTTGGTTGGGTGGTTCTCTGCCGTCTGTCTCGTCGAGCGGAACGAGCAGGCAGCGCCATTAACGGACTAAGAGGGGATTCTTAGCCCGCACTTAGGGTCCGTACAGAAATTTTCGAATCGATTAGGTTCATTAGGCCGCGGCAATTGGCCGAATCCCGTCAAGGAACTGAAGCAGTTATTGCCATACGGGCCCTTAGTAGCCCCGCTCAAGATTTACGAGATTGGTGATGTCATTGCCCAACTTGATCTGCTCGCACAGACCTGCCAACTGCGCTATGCCCGAATCGACCCAATAGCTTGCCACATGTGGTGTGATGGTCACCTTCGGATGGGCCCATAGCGGACTCGCCTGGTCGAGCGGTTCCGAGGTAAAAACATCGAGGCAGGCGCCTGACAGTTGCCCAGCGTCAATGGCGTGCAGAAGTGCAGCCTCGTCGACGTGTGCTCCGCGTCCGACATTAACGAGGTAGGCGCCGCGCTTCATCAGACGGAAAGTTTCGGAATTAAGTATTCCTCGAGTTTCGGTGGTCAGCGGCAGCGCGCACACGACGAAGTCTCGTTCAGCCAAGGCCTCCTTAAGCGCTGGGGCACCAGCGTAACAGGCCACATCGGCGATTTGCTTAGGGTTGCGGGAACCATGCCGCCGTGCGATATCCCAGCTCGGCGAAGAGTCGCGCGGCCCATCCACCGATACGCCCAGCCCCAAGGATAACGATGCGGGTCTCGCTGGTCTTCCGTGGCGCGATCGGGCGCCATCTCTTCTGGGTCTGTTGGAGAGCATATTCAACGACATGGTGTTGCCGGCACAGTACTCTGAGAACAATGTACTGCACAACCTCAGAGGCAAGTTCGCGGGTCGCCAAACGTACGACGCCAACGCCCGCAGGCAGCTCACCCAGTTGCAAGCCGTCTATGCCCGCGCCGAGATAGGCAACTGCACGCAATCGCGTCATACCTTCAAAAAACCTGCGCGGCGTACCCTTATCGATCAGCACCAAGTCAATGTCGCCGGGATCGCCGTGATGGGGCCATAACCGGAAGTCGAGGCCCGAAACGCGCGCCTTGAGAGATCGCGCCCACTCCCCCGCGTCGATATAGTCAGGGTAATCATTCACCATCAGTAAAGTGAGTGCTTTCACCACTACCTCCTAAACACTCTGTTCGACGTACATCAGCCGGAATGGATCGAAGCGGCTATCCGGGCACGCCAGCCATGCGCATCGCCTCTGCGAAGTGATCACGATCTTCTTGACGACGGAATGGGTTGTTGTCGAGCAGAAGCTGGAGGCATCCTTTGGCTGCTTGCTCAATGCCCCCCGGCCTTGCTTTCAGCCTCGCTACTGCTTTTTCCGCCCATAGCTTTGCCTCGGCAAGCCTATCAAGCTTGGCAAGTATAGCTGCGCCGAAAAAAGTCGAATCGATAAAGTAGTCGGGGACTCTGATCCGCGCGGCTAGGGCCTCGGGATACCGCCTTGCGGTAAATAGGGCAGTCGCCTGAAAGGCGATATACCAATCGGGGTATCGTGGATTGAGACGCATTGCCGCTTCGCCGCAGGCAACCGCCTTTTCCCCTTCTCCATACATTGCGAGCATGTAGCTGGCATTGGCGAGGCTGTCGGCATCGTTAGGGTTGAACATGATGGCGCGATCCACATGTTTCTTCATGCGCTCATAGTCGCCCCGATAGAGGCAAGGCCATGCCAGCGCGATGTGGGCTTGATAATCGGCTTCATCGAGCGCGAGGGCCCGTTTGGCGCAATCAAAGGCCATGTCATAAGCGCCTCTACCTTCTGCCGCAATTAGCAAATCAAGCGCTTCCATCTGGTAGGTCACCGCTAAACCGGAATAGGCGCGCGAAAAGCTTGGGTCTGTGGCAGCAGCCTTTTCGAAGTGTTGGCGCGCTTCAAGATTGTTCTGACCCACCGTCCACAAGAGATGTTTGCCGCGCAACCAATGGTCATAGGCGATGAGGTTTTCAGGGTGCTTACGCTTAGCGCGTTCCAAGGAATTGTCTTCGAGGCCCACCGCCAGCATGCCCACGATCCTCTGGGTTATCTCGTCCTGAACCGCAAACATATCGGCAATTTCTCGATCATAGCGCTCCGCCCAGATGTGGCTGCCGGTCTCAGCGTCGATGAGCTGCGCGGTTATGCGCAGACGATTCCCGGCGCGACGAACGCTTCCCTCGAGTACATAGGTCACGCCCAAGTCGCGTGCCACGTCGGGGATCTTCATCGTCCGTCCCTTGTAGGTGAACGAGGAATTGCGGGCGATGACGGACAGCGACCGAAAGCGCGAAAGTTCGGTAATGATGTCCTCTGTGATGCCGTCGGAGAAGTACTCCTGCTCTGGATCGCCGCTCATATTGACAAACGGCAAGACGGCGACCCACGGCTTATCGGGTAG
Organism: Mesorhizobium sp. M0664; assembly: GCF_040320565.1. Classification (NCBI taxonomy): domain Bacteria; kingdom Pseudomonadati; phylum Pseudomonadota; class Alphaproteobacteria; order Hyphomicrobiales; family Phyllobacteriaceae; genus Mesorhizobium; species Mesorhizobium sp. M0664. The sequence goes on along the minus strand of NZ_JAMYPW010000061.1, from coordinate 22,669 downwards.
CGACAGTGCGCGACGCACCAAGGCAGAGGTATCGGCTGGGCGCACTCGGCAAACGCGCACCAGCTGCTCGATGTTCTTCAGCGCCTGCTCGCCCATATCCTCGAACTGCAGATCGAGCCGGTTGCCCAGGTGGTCACGCACTGTGCCCGACACCGCTATGCCACCGGCCGGGGCGACGCTCTCAAGCCTAGCCGCAATATTCACTCCGTCTCCGAAGATGTCCTCGCCCTCGACGATGACATCGCCCAGGTTGACCCCGATCCGCAGTCGGATCGCGCGGTCCTCTGGCATGTCGGCGTTGCGCGCCTCCAGCCGCCGCTGGATGTCGACCGCACAGGCAACGGCGTTAACAACGCTGGGGAACTCAGCCAGAACCCCATCGCCGGTCGCCTTGAAAATCCTACCCATGTGTTCGGCGATCTTTGGATCGACCAGCTCGGCCCGCAGCGCCCTCAGCGTAGTCAGCGTGCCCATCTCGTCATGGCCCATGAGCCGGCTGTAACCGACCACATCGGCAGCGAGTATGGCGGCCAAACGGCGCTGCACGGCGCTCTCGACCACGCTCGGACTCCTCCCACGTGTGACGGCTCCGCTTTGGAGCCCAATCAACTACACAATACCAGCGCCTTATGTCAGGGCAATCGGGCGCTCGGATATGACGCCTCCCATCGGCAAGCCATTAGAAGCTACGACACGTACGGGCGGAATGACAGCTTTGGGTCATGGCCGTGAATTGACCCGGAGCAAGCGAGCTTCTGCTTAGGGTCGACTCTGGCCAGTGCGTGAAGGTCGGCTTAGGAGGCGCGACTCGAATGGCGCGAAATGGCGCGTCCCGCTGGTTCGAACATCCGCCCTCGAGAACGCCCTAAATGAGCGTCAAACGACTTGGTTGGGTGTTTTTTTGCCTTCCCTCTCGCCGATTGGAACGAGAAAGGAGCGCCAAATCCTGACGTACAGACGAACGGTCGATAAGGTCGCGATCCTGACCCACATTTCCAGTGCTTCTTCAGGCGGCCTTCAGAACTGTCTTTCTGACGAGTGCGATTTTGCACTCATCGATGAAAGCTGGCAAGAAATGGAGCGCAATCCAAGAACTGGCTCCGGCCGCAAGCGCTAGCGGAGAAGCTATCTCAATCCGGCCCGCCGTGCACCTTCGCGGATGGCGACAAGCGCGGGCGGATTGGTGACCGGATAGGTTCTGATGAACACCTCGACGGTAAAGCCGGGGAATTCGCTCGCCAATCGGGCGGCGATCTTCGCGGCCTGTGGTACTTCGTCGAGCATCGCATGTCCCATCGACTGGAACAACAGGGTGGCCGGCGAGTCGGGCGGGCTCTGCTGGAACGCCACGACGCTCTCCCGGTAGCGCCCGACCACGAAATTCGTGCGACCAAGCATGCTGAAGTACCAGAGCGGAGCTAGCGGGTTGAGACGTAGAGCCCTCTGGATCAACACGCAGCCCTGCTGCGGATCACCTGTCACCAGTGCTCGGCTTCCGGCAATCATCGCCAGCGTATCGGCATCGTCTGGAGCGGCGGCCAAAGCGCGATCGAGTTCCTCGGCAGCGGCTCCCAAGTCGCCTCGCGCCGCGCGAATGTCGGCCATGCCCTGACGGGCCATGCTGTCTCCCGGATCGAGCAAAAGAGCTTGTTCCATGCACGAGTACCAGCGTTCCAGCGAGACGGATGGATTACTCGCGTACCAGGCTTCGACGGCGTAAGAAAATCCCAACGTCAACCAGGCTCGCGCCAGCCCCGGGTCGAGTTCGACTGCGCGCGACAAGAGACGGATTGCTTCCACGTTCGAGGTGCGGGTGAACACATTGTGCTGTTCGACGCCGAGCAGATAGTAGTCATAGGCACCCAGGCTGGCGGGCGGCTTGCGCCGGATGACATCCCGTCCAAGGTGGGCAAGCTTGCCGCAGCAGCTGACAAGGACATTGACGACGTTCTCGGTGACCATGTCTTGCGTAGCAAACAGATTGTCGGCCGATTGATCGTATCGCGCCGCCCAAAGACCGGCACCACTCCTCACATCGACAAGCTGCACCGAAATGCGGAACTGCTCGCCGGTAGCCTGAAGGCTCCCTTCGAGCAAATAGTCGGCATTCAACTCCCGACCGATGGAGCGCAGATCATCGCGCCTTCCCTTGAACATCAGCATCGTCTGGCGGGCAATCACCGCAAGGGCGGAGTAACGCGCGAGATCGACAATAATATCGGCGGACAAACCGTCGGCAAGCCTTCCCCAACGCTCGTCCGAGCTCAAATTTTCAAAGGGCAGGACCGCGATGACCGGTGGCCCGGAGCCGCCGGGCGACAGACCCTCGAAACGAGCTTGTCCGGACTCTTGCCGGCTCTCACTCGAGAGCAGGCTTGCCAACGCCACTTTGCTGCGAACGCCAAGCTTTCGATAGACCACCGACAGATGGGTTCGAACGGTGGTCGGCGCGATGAACAGCGTCTCGCCGATCTCACGATAGGTCATGCCTTCGGCGAATTTCGCAGCGACCACCCGCTCCCGGTCCGAAAGCCCGGTCAGAGGATTGCCGACTGCGTCAAGCATTGCGTCATTCCGATCCGCGGCGCGTATGGTCGGGAACGTACCGATTTCGCGACACAGCGAAAATACTACAGATGCGGCACCAAAAACACTCCATCTGTACGATCCCGCCAAGTCGTTGCCGCTCCTAGCATCCACGGATCCACAACACGTTGCCCGGTTCACTGTCCAGGCCAGGCAAAATGTCAGGAGGCATCCATGAGAAAGTCATCCGCAGTCGCCGGCATGCTGGTGCTGGCTCTTTCGACCGCGCCAAGTCTCTCCGGCGAAACGACGCCAGTGGGAACGCCAATCTCCATAGAAGCGGTAAGGCTTGCCAGCGACCGCGTCTATTCCGATCTCTTGCGCCGTGCCTATGCGAATGGCTGGCGATACCCACCCGAGCAAATCAAGAGCGGCTTCAAGCGGCATTTCGAGGAAACGAGGCTGCAACTGATCGATCAGGGCTACATCATCGTGCCCGATGTATCGGAAAATGCTTCGCAGTGACGTTTCTCCGGATCGGGTCTTTGATCACGGCGTGCCTTCATCGGTAATCGCACCCCGCGGCCTTCGTTACTCGTCTTTAGCTGGCGCTGCCGCCAATCCGCCGGACGCGGAGCGAGCGAATGCCACGATTGCCGTCAATCCGTGATGTAGTCGACTATGGCGGCCAGGCGCGCGGCGACGACCGCGCTCATACTGGTCTGTCCCAAAGGGCCGTGCGGTGTGATGGCGAGCAAAACGAGATCAAAGATGTGCCGGCGGATGATCTCACGGGCTTCCGCAGAACCGTTGAGTGGATGCTTTTCGAGTGTGCAGAGGTAGCCGCGTAGCAATTGCAGCGCCTCGGATACCCCTGGCGCGCGCTGCATGACCGCACAGTCGAGCCCGGCGGCAAGACACCACTCCATCTGGCAAAACGCCAGGGGCAACGCGAAGTTGCCGACTATCTCATGTCGCACGGCGTCGTCTTGCCAACACCGGCCCCGATCTCAACGAAGTTGGCTTCTGCCGATGTCGAGAAAGGCCGGACCTACTTCACCCGCGCGTGTGACCGTTGCCACAATGCCGAGCCACTGGGAGGGAACAAAACGGACCGAACTTGTGGAGCGTCGTCGGCCGCGATAAGGCATCCATGGCAAAAATGCGTTACTCCGACGCTTTGCTCGGCTGGGAAGGCGTGTGGAGGTAAGAGGACCTGAACAGATATCTCTTCGGGCCCATGCTCACCACGCCGGGCGTTAAGATGGAGATACCTGGTGTCTCGGACGAGACCGAACGGGTCGACCTGATCGCGTACTTGCGCACACTCAGTGACAAGCCGATGCCGCCACCCTGAATCGATGATCTCTTGCACAAGTACTGCTGCGGACCTGCGTCGGCGGTGATGTCACATAGACGGAGATGGGCTGTGGTTGTGACTTTTGGGAATGATTTCAGGCGATCACGCCGGCAGCAGCTTTCCATTGCGCCATGGCATTCAGGCGGTGAAGATGGATCTGAAAGGGGGCGCGTTTTGAACGGGGCGGGACGAAGAGATTGCGGGCTGCAGAGAAGGTCGAGACGAAACGCTGGAGGCTCCCCGGTGATCGAAAACCTTGCATCATCCGCTCTCGTTTTCGCAGTGGCACATGCGAATTCTCCGCTCTGTTGTTCAAGCCCTTGTGCGACCGGTGCTCGATGTCCATCATGACCTGACGCCGCGCTGCTCCATAGGAGCCGAGCTTGTCGGTGATCATGCGCTTGAGCACCTGGCCCTGCTTCTTCAACAGCCGTATCAGCAAGCGCTTGGCGGCCTTGGTGTTGCGCCGGGTCTGGACGATCTCGTCGAACACATAGCCGTCCTGGTCGACGGCGCGCCATAACCAATGCTTCTTGCCGGCGATCGTGATGGCGACTTCGTCGAGGTGCCAGATATCATTTCAACTGGGCTGCTTGCGGCGCAGGTGCCGGGCGTAGTCCGGCCCGAACTTCCTGCCCCAGCGACGGATCGTCTCGTAGGAAACGACGATGCCGCGCTCGAGCAGCATTTCTTCGACATGACGCAGGCTCAGCGGAAATCGATAATACAGCCACAGCGCGTGGGCAATGATCTCGGGTGGGAACCGATGCCGTTTGTAGCTGATCTGCGAAGTGTTCATCCCCCGCATCTATCGCAGCGATCCCTGACACGCGGTTGCCGTGACAACGCCCCTATGCCTCGCTCGATAGCATATTGCGAGCGGCATAGAGTTCGCCAATGAAGTCGGTGATCAAAGTCGAATTGATGCCGTCCGGCGGGCGCAGTAGTAGCGCGCGGAAATTGACGGCTGGCTCGAATGGCCTGGCCAAAATACTGCCGATCATGCCGTCCGCAATGACGGAGGGATTGACCAAGCCGATCCCCATGCCCTTGGCTGCGAGGATGGCGATTGTCAGGCCGTAGGGCGTTTCGATCAGGATGCGCGGTCGCACCCCATGCGCGGCCAGGATCTTGTCCATCGCGAGCCGCGCCGTATCTTCCGGCGACAATGCCAGGAAGGCCTCGTCGGCGAGATCGGCCGGTGTGATTATCTGCTTCCGCGCCAGCCGGTGGTTCTTCGGCATCACGCAGACGGCGCGCGGTGTGGTGAAGACGCTGTGCAGCACGCCGCTGGTGTCGACCTCGTCGGCCGCGAGCCCGATATCGAAACTGCCAGAGGCGACCAGGTCGCGCACGATATTGGAGGTGCGGACCTGATAGCTGATTCGCACCTGCGGATGCCGGTGCGAGAACGCTACGATGGCGCGCGGCACCAGCCCATGCCCGAGTGCCGACAGGGAGGCGACGCGGATGGTACCGGTGCCGACCTCCTTGATCTGGGCCGCCCGCAGCTTCAGCCGGTCGAGCCCGACCAGGTTGGCTTTCACCTCGGCATGGAACAACTCCCCTTCGCGTGTCGGCACCAGCCTGCCACGAATGCGGTCGAAAAGCCTGAAGCCGAGCTCGGCCTCTAGCTTGGCTAGCGAACGGCTGATGGCCGGCTGCGAGGTGTCGAGCAGCGCGGCCGCCGCGCCGGCGCCGCGCGTGATCATGATCGCGTTGAAGACATCGACGTCGCGCAGGTTCATAGTGCAGCCATATCAAAAGCGAATTAACTTTATCGCTGCGGTCATAGATGGCAATGGATGAGCCCGCTAAGTTTCGCCCATGAACCGACGCGACGACACTTCACATGTCCATCCTCCCAAGCGCTCCGAGGAACCGTTCCAGGCGGTGGCGATGCCGGTCGAGCGAGCCTCGACCGTTGTCTTTGACGATCTGGAGTCGTTCGAGCGTCGCGTCGAGCGCCTGTACGACGGGTTCAGCTACGGACTTTACGGCACACCGACCAGCCGGCAGCTCGAAGATCACATCGCCGTGCTGGAAGGCGGATTGCGGGCTCTCGTCGTCCCGTCGGGCATGGCTGCCATGACGCTGGCGACCATGGCTGTCTGCCGTGGCGGCGAAAGGGTTCTGATCCCGGAGACGCTCTATGGCCCGGCGCGCGACATGGCCGAGCGTTTTCTTGGCCCCCTCGGGATCGAGGCGGTTTCCTACAATGCAAGGCTGGACGCAAGCATCGCGGCGATGATCGACGGCAGAACGCGGCTGGTTTGGGTAGAATCGCCTGGCTCGGCCACCTTCGAAGTCCAGGATGTGCCCGCCATCACAGCCGCGGCCCACAAGGCCGGCGCGCTCGTCGCGGCCGACAACACCTGGGCATCGCATCTGCTGTTCAAGCCGCTCGCCCATGGCGTCGACATCTCCATGCAGGCGCTTTCCAAGCACGCCGGCGGCCATGGCGATCTCCTGATGGGTTCAGTCTCAGTGCGCGACGAGGCGCTGTTCCGACGCCTGAAGGACACGGCGCGCTTCCTCGGCTACGGGGTCTCGCCGGAGGATTGCGCGCTGTGCGAGCGTGGCCTGATGACCATGCCGGTGCGCATGCGTCATGCCGACGCCACCGCGCGGAAGATCCTCGCCTGGCTATCGGAACGCCAGGAAGTCGCGCAGATCTTGCATCCCGCGGAGTCTGGCCATCCCGGCCACGCGGTCTGGAAGCGTGACTTCGCCGGATCGGCGGGCGTGTTCTCCTTCGTGCTGCGGCCGGAACTGGCGCCACTGCAATCCGATGTCCTGCGCAGCCTGCGGCTGTTCAGGCTCGGCGCAAGCTGGGGCGGCGTGCATTCGCTGATTGCCGTCAGTGATCCGCGCAAAGGGCGCGCCAGCCTCGATTGGCTGAAGCCCGGCCCGGTCTGGCGCCTGTCGATCGGCCTTGAGGCGCTCGAAGATCTTCTGGCCGACCTTTCCCAGGCCTTCGAACTCTTTGCTGAAGCCCGGCGCAACGGAACCGCAGCAGCCGACACCAAGGCCGCCGAATGATTAGAACCTCAACGAGAAGGGGAATGACTATGAAACATCAAGGTCTGAAATGGCTCACGGGTCTGGCGATAGGATTGGCCAGCCTGACTTCGGGCGCCGTGGACGCCAGCGCGCAGGCGGTTATCAACAAGATCAAGGAACGCGGCTATGTCAGCTGCGGCGCCAGCCAGGGCGTGCCCGGTCTCTCCCGGCCCGACGAAAAGGGGTATTATCGCGGCTTCGATTCCGATATCTGCCGCACTTTCGCGGTCGCCATCCTCGGAGACAAGGAGAAGATCCGTTACGTGCCGCTTAACGCAGGCCAGCGTTTTCCTGCGCTGCAGACCGGAGAGATCGACGTTCTGTCGCGCACATCCACCATCACCTACAGTCGCGATACGGTTGTCCGCTTCGTCTGGATCAATCTCTACGACACGGACGGCATGCTCGTGCGCAAGGCCGACAATATTACCGAGCCCAAACTGCTGGACGGAAAGACCGTTTGCCTGCAAGGCGGTGGCAGCCTGACCGAGAAAGCGATCGAGGAAACCGAGGAAGAGTTCGGGATCGCGATGGAGAAAGTCTATTACGACTCGACCATTCAGGCGCGCGACGCCTTCTTCGGCGGCCGCTGCGATTCATACGTCACCGACGGCACTGCGGCAGCCGGACAGCGTGCTTCGGTGGCCAAGAACCCCGACGACTACGACATCATCAAGGTCGGCAAGCCGCCGAACCCAATGGCGTCGCGGTCGCCCGCGGCGACGATCAACTCTTCGACGTCGTGCGCTGGACATTGAATGCCCTGTTCTGGGCCGAGGCCAACGGCATCACCTCGCAGAACATCGATGAAAAGCTTGTGTCGGGCAGTCCGGAAGTCAAACGCGTGCTCGGCGAGGAACCGGGCTTCGGCAAGCCGCTCGGATTGGACGATAAGTGGGCCTACAACGTCATCAAGCAAATGGGCAACTACGCCGAGATCTGGGACCGCAATCTCGGCAAGGACAGCCCGCTAAAGGTCGAACGCGGTCTGAACGCGTTGTGGAAGGACGGGGGCCTCAACTATCCTTTCCCCTGGGATTGAGCCGCATGATGGAGGGGAACGGGCCCGGCGCTCCCCTTCCCTGCCAACGCCGCGAACCCTCGAGGTCGACATGCTGAGCGATGCCAAGACCAGATCGATCATCATCCAGTGTGCCCTGGCCGCCGCGGTTGCCGCTTTCGCTGCCCTGCTCGTCAGCACGACTTTCGCCAATCTTAGGGCACGCGGCATCCCGATCGGCTTCGATTTCCTGATGATGCCGTCAAGGATCGTCATCTCCGAAGCAATCCTCACTTACAAGTCGCGGGACCCCTATTACTGGGCGATCGCGACGGGGCTCGCCAATACGGTCTTCGTCTCCGCGGTCGTCATCGTCTTTTCATCCGCGCTCGGCCTCGTCGTCGGCATCACCCGGCTGAGCAGCAATCCCCTGGCGGCGGGCACCTGCCGCGTATGGGTGGAGGTTGCACGCAATTCACCGCCGATCGTGCTTCTGATCTTTCTCTACTCGCTGTGGTGGAAGGTGCTGCCGCCGGTCGGCGAAGCGCTCAATCCGCTGCCAGGCGTTTACGCCTCGATGCGCGGCTTTGTGGTGCCGGCCGTCAGCATGGACGTCGCCACCGCGGGATTGCTCGTCATTGCTCTCGCCCTGGCACTGGCGGCCGCTGGCTGGGCGGCGGCGAGAAGAGGATGGCTGCCACCGCTGACCGCGCCGGCGATCCTCGCGGTTGGCATTGCCGGGCTCTGGCTTGCCGATGCGAAGTTCTCCGTCGACTGGCCGACCTTCACTGGGTCGAACTTCAAAGGCGGCAAGGACCTGACGCCCGAACTCACCACCATCCTGATCGGGCTGACCATCTACACCACCGGCTTCGTCGCCGAGATCGTGCGTGGCGGCGTGCTTTCGGTCGGCCGCGGTCAGTGGGATGCAGGTCATTCGCTCGGCCTGCCACGCGGCAAAATATTGCGTCTGATCATCATCCCGCAGATGCTGCGGGTGATCGTCCCGCCGCTCAACAGCCAATACATCAACGTCGTCAAGAATTCGACGCTGGCGATCGCGGTCGGCTATCCGGACTTCCTTGCGGTCATGAACACCATCATCAGCAAGTCCAGCCATTCGATCGAGGGCGTATTCATCATCCTCGGCGTCTATCTCGCCCTCAACCTGAGCCTGTCGAGTGCGGCCAATTGGTACAACCGTCGCATCGCATCGTGGAGCGCTGAACTATGAAGGCCGTGTCTCTTCCCCTTCCGGCCGAGCCAATGCCAGGACAGATCCGCTTCGGCGCCTTGCGGCGGTCCGCCAAGCTCCTGTTCGGCACGCCGCTCAATGCCGCCCTGACGCTGTTGTTCGGCGTTCTGCTCGTCGCCACGGTACCGCCGATGCTGCGCTGGCTGGTAATCGACGCCGTGCTGTTCGATCCCAATCCAAGCGCCTGCCGGGTGGCCACCGGAGCCTGCTGGAGCTTCATCTACGCCAAGTCCGGGCAGTTGCTGTTCGGCATATATCCGCTCGACGAACGCTGGCGCCCCGCCATCGTCTGCCTGCTCATCCTGGCGCTGCTTGCCTGGTCGGTGCGGCCCGCCAGCTGGGCGCCGCGGCTGGCAGCGCTCTGGATGGCGGCGCTCGTGTTGATCTTCTGGCTGATGGCCGGCGGCCTCGGCCTGACCGAGGTTCCGACCTCGTCCTGGGGCGGCCTGCCGGTGACGCTCATCCTCACCGTCGTCGCCATCGGCGTCGCCTTCCCAGTCGGCATTCTCTTGGCGCTGGCCAGGCGCTCGACCATGCCCGCGATACGCATCGGCGCCGTGGTCCTGATAGAATCGGTGCGCGGACTGCCGCTCTTGTCCATCCTGTTCGTGGCATCGATCATGATGCCGCTGTTCCTGCCCGAAGCCTTGTTGCCCGACAAGTTCGTGCGTGCGCTGGTCGCCCTCACCATCTTCGCCGCGGCCTATCTCGCCGAGGTGATCCGCGGCGGCCTGCAGGCCATCCCGAATGGCCAATACGAGGCCGCGGCGGCGCTCGGCCTGCCCTTCTGGCGCACGCAATATCTCGTCATCCTGCCGCAGGCGATCCAGGTGGCGATCCCGGCGCTGGCCAACACCATCATCGTCATGATCAAGAACACCAGCCTGGTCCTGGTGGTCGGCCTGTTCGACCTGATCAGCTCCGGTAAGGCGGCGCTGGCAGACCCGGACTGGCCGTCGCCGGCGGCCGAGACGTTCCTGTTTATCGGGGCGATCTTCTTCGCGCTCTCCTTCTCATTCGCCCGCTTCGCCGACTTCCTGGAGCGGCGCGGCCCGACCGCTCACTAGGAAATGCCTTGATGTTATCGTCCGCCCCAACGCGCGTTCCGTCCATGCCCGATCCCAGCGCTCCGCCTGCTATCCAAATGACCGGCATGAATAAGTGGTACGGAAACTTCCATGTGCTGAAGAACATCAACCTGACCGTCCATCGCGGCGAGAAGCTGGTGATCTGCGGTCCGTCCGGCTCGGGCAAGTCGACGATGATCCGCTGCATCAACCGGCTGGAGGAGCATCAGCAGGGGCAGATCGTCGTCGAAGGCGTCGAACTCAGCAACGATTTGAAGCAGATCGACGTAATCCGCAGTGACATCGGCATGGTGTTCCAGCACTTCAACCTGTTCCCGCATTTGACCATTCTGGAAAACCTGACACTGGCGCCGATCTGGGTGCGCAGGATGCGGCGCGGGCAAGCCGAGCAGACCGCCATGCACTATCTGGAGCGGGTGAAGATCCCGGACCAGGCGCATAAATATCCCGGCCAGTTGTCCGGCGGCCAGCAGCAGCGCGTCGCCATCGCCCGTGCGCTCTGTATGAGCCCGAAGATCATGCTCTTCGACGAACCGACCTCCGCCCTCGATCCTGAAATGGTCAAGGAAGTGCTCGACACCATGGTCGCGCTGGCCGACGATGGCATGACGATGCTGTGCGTCACGCACGAGATGGGATTTGCCCGCCAGGTCGCCGACCGCGTCGTCTTCATGGACCAGGGCGAGATCGTCGAGATGAACACGCCCTCCGAATTCTTCTCGCATCCGCGTCACCAGCGCAGCAAACTGTTTCTTGCCCAGATCCTGAACTAGCGAACCTCTCCCGCCAGCCCATGCGCCGGCCGGATGGGCAGACGCAAATCAGAAATCCATCCGGAGCCTGGTCAGCGCGCAGCGACCTGCCAGACCGCGACGCCGGCCCAGGATCAGGCCGGCGACGCCTTCGATGCTGCGCGAGATAATGTCGAACAAGCGCGGCCGACTCTCGAAGGAATACACCAGGCGTTCGCGAAACAGGATCGACAGCGCCGCGAGTTCCGGCCATTAGTAGATGTTCGGCCCACAACTTCTGCACGTCGACGATCCTGGCGGTGGGCGCTCCGGTCCTGTTTCGAAGATAATGCGCCGCCGGCCGGCGCAGGCACAGCTGCCACGTATTGCAGCAGACGGCAGAGGACGAGAACGTCGTCCACAACGCAACTCTCGACTCGAAGTCGTAGCTGCATCATATGGCCTGTTCACCAAGTGGGCTTTGGGGGCTAGCACGAAGTCGGGCACCCACTTTGGCACCTCCACTTGCGCGAGCAGTAGTCCGCTTTCCTTCGCAAATGCCATGTGGCAAGACGGATGGATGGCGGCGGACAGCGAACATAAAAGCATCTCTGCGAGAGCGTTGGGCATCGCATTATCAGCTGCTGCCCTCGTGCCGCATTTCACAACCCCAGCCTTTGCCCATGCTTCCGAGCGCGGCTATGTCATGCTCCTGCCGACCGGATATTATGTCGTGGGCGGGGCGGTGGCCGTAGCCGCGAGTTTTCTGGTTCTGGCTGTCCTCCCGCCCAGGCTCCTCGAACGCATTTCGGCATCCCGCCTGCCAATTGGTCAATTCGGCGACGCCGCGCGCATTTGGATCAGCACGCTCGCCTTCGCGGTTCTCGCCATTCTCGTGGCGGCGGGAATTCTCGGCAGCCGAGATCCGCTGTCGAATCCACTTCCGCTAACGGTGTGGACGCTGGTCTGGGTCGGACTGACATTGCTTCAGGGCGTATTCGGCAATGTTTGGTCGTGGACAAACCCGTGGTACGGACCGTGGCGCATTTTCTCCAGCGTCTTCCCGGCATTCCGCGATCGCACAATGCCACAAGGACTGGCTTACTGGCCGGCGTTGATTTTGTTTGCAAGCTTCGCCTGGTTCGAGCTGATCTATCCGGCGCCCGAAGATCCGGCGCGGCTTGCGTTCGCTCTCATGGCCTACTGGCTCTCGACCTTCGTCTGCATGATCATCTTCGGCTACGAAGGCTGGAGCCGGCGCGGCGAGTTTCTGTCCGCGTTCTTCCGCATGGTGTCACGCTTCGCCATCGTCGAAACGACGCCGGACCACCCAAGCGGGGGGCGCGCCCTCTCACTCTGCTGGCCTGGAGCGAAATTGTGGAGCGCGCAAGCCTTGCCGGCGAGCGGTATGCTCTTTCTGTTGCTGACGTTGAGCTCGGCGTCCTTCGACGGTCTGTCGAAGACCTTCTCTTGGCTGGGCGCGAATGGTGTCAATCCGCTCGAATTTCCGGGGCGCTCGGCATTAGTCGGAATCAACAGCGCCGGTCTTGTGCTGATGTTTATCGCACTTGCCGCCGTGTTCTTCGCCGCAGTGATTGTCGGTGAGCGGTTGGCCGGGAGCATCTCTTTCGGAAAAGCGGTCGGGCTCCTTGTCTGGTCGATCGTCCCGATCGCGCTCGCCTATCATTTTTCCCACTATCTGACGGCCCTCCTGGTGAACGGCCAGAATGCGATCGTCGCTATTTCGGATCCGTTTGATCGGGGATGGAACCTATTCGGCACGGCGCACATGAATGTCGGGGCGGGAGTGATCATGGGCTCCGATGCAGCGTGGATCATCTGGAACTTTCAGGCGGCGGCGATCATCGGCGGCCATATACTTGCCGTTCTGGTCGCGCATGGGCTGGCGTTCCGTTTGCATCCGGCGCGCAGCCGCGCGGCGCTCAGCCAATTTCCGCTGACCGTTTTTATGGTCGGATATACGGTTTTCGGGCTGTGGCTGCTGTCCACGCCGACGGCCGTCTGACGGCCGCAAGCCACGTATCAGAGGCGTCGACAGACCTCACGGCGGTGTATCGCGACCTCAAGGACATGCGTCGAACAAAGCCGGTGGTTGGTGAATTGGCAACGCCGGCACTGCAACTGACTGCTTCACAGTTCTTCGGCCTGATATCTAAGCCGACGGGACGCCCTCGGTGGCCAGACGCCGGAAGATCTGGTCGACTTGTTGCGGCGGCAATTTGGCGCCGCCGTCGAGCCACCAGATCAGCACCGACAGAAAGGCACCCACGACGAACTGGACGATCAGTTCGTTCGGCACGACATCGGGAAGCTTCCTGTCCTTGTTTGCGGCAAGCTCCGCGCGCACGAGATCGCATAGAATCTCGCGGATGCTGCCGAGCACAATAGTCCCACCGCGGCCCCCGGCCAGAGCTCGGTAGAGATCGATATGTTCACGCGCGTGCTCGAACATACCGAGCACGAACCCCAAGCTGCGATCTTTCAGCTCGCCTGGCGCTGCAAGCGCATGCCGCTGGCGTTCGACCAGCATGGCGCGCAGATGATCGTCCAGGCCGCTGCGCTTGAGGTCGTCCTTGCTGGTGAAGTGCGCGTAAAAGGTCGATCGGCCGATGTTTGCCTCATTGCAGATGTCCTCGACGGTAATTGCTTCATATCCCTTTCTCAGGATCAAAGTGATCAGCGCATGGTGAAGAGTCGACCGGGTCCGGGCGACACGGCGGTCTATCGTCTTTTCCGTTCCCATGAGCTTTTTCCGGTCAGATGGCAGAGGACCGTGCGGTACCGGACATTCTGCCGCGAATGGTCGTTGACGCGTTCCCGGATACCATGTCAGTTTCCGAACATGATGTCCATCAACCGGCGAGAGTGGCCAAGGAGTCTCTGATGAGAAAACATGGGCATAACAACAGCGGAGCCGGCGCCCCCGGCCGCGTCATACATTGGGCAGCACGCTACGATCTGATGACTTGGCTGTTCACCTTAGGCCGCGAACGCGCCTTTCGCGAAAAGATCCTCCGGTTGACGCAGCTCGAACCTGGAGAGTCCGTCCTCGATATAGGGTGCGGGACGGGAACGCTCGCTATACTTGCCAAGCAGCAGGTCGGGCCGACGGGCACCGTGCACGGGATCGATGCGTCACCGGAGATGATCACCAGGGCGGGTGCGAAGGCTCGAAGAGTCGGTCTGAAGGTCACCTTTGAAAAGGCCGCCGCCCAGGCATTACCGTTCCGGGATGCCGAATTCGATGTCGTAACGACGACGCTGATGCTCCATCATCTTTCTGGCGATGGACGTAATCAGATGGCTCATGAGATACACAGAGTCCTGAAGCCATCCGGTCGCGTACTCGCCGTCGACTTCGTGCAAGCGCCACAGGATGGAGGCTTCATCGATCGTTTCCACCGTCACGGCGTCAGCACAGTCGACGACATCATAACGGAATTCCGGGACTCGGGTCTCAACATCGTCGCTAGCGGCGCGGTTGGCACGAAGAACCTGCAGTTCGTGCTAGCCACGGCGGCCGCCGACGTCGCCCGTATTCGCGATAGGTTTGTCGCTCTCGGCACGGAAGAATCCTCAGGCCCGGCACGGCCTGCAGCCATGAGCCACCTGCACACCATAGGCCTAGTGCTAGGCATCGTCGTGCTGATCGCCATGCACGCAGGCGCGCCCTGGTGGCTATCGTGGCGCGGTCTAAGCGACGCCTCAAATCCGATCTCTTACACAGTGATTGCACTCGTGGCCCTTTTCGTAATCTTCAAGATCGGATTGCTCGGTGGCCTGCATCGGTGGAGCAGAGGCCGCCGCCAGCGTTGAGGCCGCTTGCTATTACGACATCGCGTCTCGCTACGGCTTGTTGGACACGCAGGAGTTCACCTTTTTCACACCCGGACGCGAATCGCGCGTCCGCTCCGGCCTCCCCGCCGTGCGAGGGTGGTGGTAGGCCTAATCCCGTCGCAGCGAGATCAGACGCCGGCAGACGGCGCTTAACGTTATTCTCGGAAGACCAACTGCCATTCGTTGTCAGATCACCGGGCGGTGATCACTCTCAGCCAGATGGCAGGCGGCGACGCCGCCATGAGGAACGGGACGCAGTTGGGGCTCGTCCAACCGGCAGATATCCATCGCCACCGGACAGCGCGTGTTGAACCGGCAGCCCGGCGGTGGATTGCTCGGGCTCGGCGGGTCGCCTGCGAGGATGATGCGGCGGCGGTCGGCCTCAATGCGCGGGTCAGGCGAAGGAACTGCGGACAGCAGCGCCTGGCTGTACGGATGGGCGGGTTCGCGAACATGGCGCGAGAAGCGTCCGGTGACCCTGCTCGAGCTGAGTGATCTTTTGCTCCAGTGTACGCGTCGTCGGGGTGCCATAGAGGCCGTAGGAATAGCCGTCAGGCCCTCGCTGGCCGCGAGTGGCGTAGGCTGCGGCATCCGCGAATACGATCGTCGAAGCCCGATGGACGGCTGCACCCAGAGCCTCGAAGCCGTCTGTTTTGACTTGGGGGGTCACAACGCATTGGGTGAGATCGTTCATGCTTGCTCCTCATGTGTTGGAGACAGTTACAGCATGACAAAACCTATTCCGTCCAATATCAAGATCGGGATATGCTATTCTCTCAGGTTATAGCTGCGCCATGAATCTTCGCCAGATCGAGGTCTTCCACGCCGTGATGACGATTGGAACCGCCTCACGCGCCGCGGAGATACTACGCATCTCACAACCTGCGGTGAGCAAGGCCGTCCAAGAACTGGAGCGCGACATCGGTTTCGCCTCTTCCACCGCATCAAAGGACGGAGTCGCCGACGGCAGAAGGCAACCTGTTTTTCAGGGAAGTGGAGACCTCATTCTCCGGCCTCATCGATTTGAAAGGGGCCGCGGCGCGGATTCGCGACTTCGGTTCGGGGGAAATCCGGATCGCAAGTCTCTCCGCATTAAGTACGAATGTAATGCCAAAGGCATTAAAGGCTTTCAACACCGTCACCCTGACGTTGCGATCACCTTTCAGGCAAGACTATCCTCGGAAGTCAAAGAACTCGTCGCCTCCGGCCAGTTCGACGTCGGCCTGGCGGCGGACGAGATCGATCTTGCGGGCGTCGAAGCCCACCCATTCCGGAACTACCGGGTCGCGATCGCCATGCCCAAGGGCCATCCGCTAGAGGGGAGGGAAGTGATCCGTCCCGCCGATCTCCATGGGCAGGCCTTCATCGCGTTGGCTCCGGAGGACACTACGAGACGGGAAGCAGAGGCCATCTTCGCTGATCACGGCATCCAGCCCAAAGTGGTTCTAGAAACCCCCTATTCCACCACCATCTGCTCGATGGTCAATGCGGGGCTTGGATGCGGAATGGTCAATCCTTTGACTGCCCTTCCCTATCTCAACGGAAACCTCAGCCTCCGTCCATTTCTCCCGGGAATCTCCTTCCGAACCCTTCTGTTGTTGCCACCCAACCGACGCCCATCGAGAGTAGTTAGCGACTTTATCGAGCAGCTGATGCGTATCGCATTGGAAATTGATGGGGCTGTCCAAACTTGACTTCACTTTCGTGAACGTCGGCTTCTGGGCCCCATGCCGTCACCCGCCAGGCCGCAATTAGGATAGCGCGCCTCGCTCAGCCGCAGCAGCGAAATTGGAACTGGGAGTTCGATGAGTGTGGGGAAGGCGGTAGCGCTCTCCCGCTACCATCACTGCAGCGCTAGGCGCTGTTCCTGGTTTACGATTTGGCAGGTTGAGAAGCTCCGCCAGCGCACCGCGAACTTTCAGCTCAACCTGTCCCCTACCCTCCATCGGAATGATCTCGATCCCCGTGACCAGTGAGCGGATGATCCTCGCCGCCTCGTGCCGCTCACACTCGTCGGATTGCAACGCGTCCTGGAGCTCGGATACTTGCCGACGGTAAACCGTTACCGCAGCCGGATGAAACTCCACAATGCTTTCCGCGGCCGCCATCGCCTGAAGCTCTCGGGCTAGATTCTCCTTTTCGCGCTCGAGGTCCAGTAGCTTCGATTTCATGCTGGTCGTCGCGACACCTTCAGCGATGGCATCGACGATGTTAGCGATCTGCCTGTCGATGCCGGCATGCCGCCTTTCGACTTCCCTTTGCCGCTCGCGGTTCGTGGCGTTCAGTCGCTTATGCTCAGCATGATATTCAGCAAGGAAGCCCGCAATGGCATCTGGCGCCAGCAAGCGCCGCTGGATGCCTTCCAGCACACGCTTCTCAAGCTCGGCAACACGGATCGTTCTGTTATTGGTACAAGTGCCTTTCTCACGGTGCGCGGCACAAGCAAGCTGGTTCCTGTTCTTCACCGTATAGGAAGCGCCACAGCAGCCGCACCGCACGAGCCCCGAGAACATGTGCTTCGGCCGTCGGCGGTGATGGAGCTTCATGCCTCCATAAAGCTTCTTGCGGGCTTGCACTGCATCCCATACCCACGAGGGCGAAACACTCGCAAAGTCAATCATTGAGACTGGAAACGCTAACCCGATACGCGACTGGCGCCGCCGGTTGAAGATAGGGCCAGCGACCAGCAGCGTGCTCGCCGAGTGCGGCCGCGGGAGCTTGTGCCGGCCGCGCCAAGGAGCGGATATATCAAATGGAGCGAAATTCTTAGCCATTCCTTCATCCATCTTTTCGTTAAATACCCCATGGAAATGGGGCGCATTATATCGGTTGGTTCGGTGTTTGCGACGAGGCGTCGGGACGAGCGGCAACGTTGCTACTATTTTTGCCCTATCGTTGCCGATTGTCGTCGGCGCAGCGGGTCTCGGTATCGAGACCTCCTACTGGTATTTTAGCAGCCTGAAATTACAGGCGGTGGCGGATGCGGCAGCCTATGCTGGCGCTTTGGAAAAGGTTTCGGGATCTGACAAGCCAACGATAGTCGCCGCCGCGACACTGTCAGCGACGACGAACGGCTGGGACCCGTCAACAGGCACAATCGAAATCTTCACTCCCCGTCCTCTGGCCCGAATGTCGCCCAAAAGGCCGTCGAGGTCATCGTTCATCAGACCCTCGATCGGTTTTTCACATCGATATTCACGCAAAACGCGATCGGCGCACGGGCAAGAGCGGTGGCTTTCATCACTGACGCCTCAAAGGCCTGCGCTTTGTCGCTCAATCGTTCCGCCCCGAGAGCGGCGCTGTTTTCCGGCAGTTCGACCATAAAAATGACGGGCTGCTCCGTGATGTCCAATTCCATTGCCGCCGATGCGATCAAGCTTCAGGGATCGGCAAACCTTCAGGCCGACTGCCTGATATCGGCCGGCGGTGTTTCGTTGAACAACCCTGTGACGACTGTTTGCGCCAGCCCGATAACCCAGGCCTTACCCGCTGGTGATCCCTTTGCCGACCTGCCGGCGCCACCAGCCACAACCCCCTGTCAAAACTCGAAATTGTCGACCCTGAACCCCGGGACATACTGCAGCGGGCTGAGCTTGAGCGGCAATGTTGCGCTCGCGCCCGGCGTGTACGTCATTCAAGGCGGTGATTTCAAGGCGAACGCGAACGCCAATGTTTCCGGCACCGGAGTCATCATCTATCTGGCCGGCAGCTCCGGCGTCACCATGAACGGCAACGCCACCGTCAAACTTAGTGCACCCACGTCGGGCACGTATTCCGGTGTCCTGTTTTACGGCGACAGAGGTAACCTGACGGGATCGAACACGTTAAACGGCACGGCGGATTCGCTTTTGACCGGCGCTCTGTATTTTCCAACCCAGGACGTCAATTATCTCGGCAATTTTTCTGGCAAGGGTGGTTGCACGCAGGTCGTCGCCGGTACCTTGCAGTGGTCCGGCAACACGAGCATCAGCCAGGATTGCACGAGCCTCGGAATGCGTAATATTCCGGCGACGCAATCCGTTCGGCTTGTGGAGTAATCTTCGTGGAACGATTATCAGCCCGGATCTTCCGGAGCGATTCGGGTGTTGCTGCGGTAGAGTTTGCGCTGATTGTGCCGATCCTTTGCCTGGTACTTCTTGGCGTCATCGACGGCTGGTCTTTTGTCTCGAGCGCATTGTCGATGCGTGCAGGCGTCAAAACCGCGGCGAACCTCGTGATGCAAGGCGCAGTCGAGGATACGACTATCCAAGCTGTCGCTCTTTCGAGCTGGGAAAACCATCCTGATGGCGCGCAGGTGGCAGTGAGCCGGAAATACATGTGCGGGAACATCGTGGCCGATCCATCGATCCTGTGCGACAGTTTGAAAGCTCCCGCGGTTTTCGTTGTAATACAGGCGACAGCCACCTGGTCACCGCCCTTCAGTTTTGGCGCGTTTTCCTTCTCGCGCGAACTCAGTCATCAACAGGTGATTCGTGTCCGCTAAGTCGAGAGCTTTCACGGGGGATGCATCAGGCGGAGCTGCATTAGAGTTCGCGCTGATCGCGCCTATTCTGATAACGCTTTTGATCGGCATCTTCGCATTCGGCTGGGCTCTGAATGCCATGTCGAGTGTTCGGTACACGCTGGAAACGTCCTCACGTGCGCTGCAAATGAAGAACTCGCTAACCGAAGCAGAGATAGAAGCGATAGCCACGGCAAAATTGCTGAGTTTGGGATTGAGCGACGTCGACGTAACAATAGCAATCGACGCCCCCAGCGGCGGCTTTCGAATGGCACATCTGACCGCCAAATATGCGTTCGTGATCGAGTTCCCGTATTTCGACCGGTATCCGATTAATTATGCGACAACCGTCACGGTTCCGTTGATTGGAACATAAGGCTCATTCTAGTCGGACGCCGCAGCTAGTTCTCCATCAAAAAACCTGCAGCGAAGCCCTTCCTTGCCGCAAGGTGCTTCACGCGGGCTTTGATCCCCGGCTTGACCCATTGGGGTCGCCGGCCGCTTTGGCAAGCCCTTTGGTAGGAGGCCGGCATGCTCCTGAAACGTACTTCCACGACCGATCCCGCATGTCACGCCGCCTCTGACGATAACGCTATGTTCATCAGCCACGCTCAATTATCTGGCAGACCAAAAGCTACACGAAGCGACAGACGCCGGGAATTAGGCGAAATGGCTGAAGACGAACAGAGGCGCCAACGCAGGCAGCGCGTCTTCAAGGGCGCAACAATCCTGACCGGCATGACCCATTCCGAGGTCACGTGCACGGTGCGCAACATGCATGCCGGCGGCGCCGAACTGAAGGCCTCGATCGACGCTCGCGTCCCCGACGAATTCCTGCTCTATGTGCCGACCGACGGCATCGCCTACAAGGCGGTGGTTCGTTGGCGTCGCGAAGACCGCATCGGCGTCATGTTCACCGGCACCGAGCCAAAGCCGCACTGGCACTACGGCTAAATCCCCTGAACCACACCTCGTAGCCGTATGCTGGGCGGTGATTGACCCCTCTCCTTTGGACGCCTTGTTCCTCCTCCAGAATTTCTTCGACTTAGGTGGCCGACAACCATTCTGGCGCCGACTGACTGCTCGCTTCCATTATCGATTTGCCGACCATCGTTGGAGATTTCAGAATAGCTACTGCTCTCGCCCTCTCCACCGTCCTGATGGTTTAAACAGTGCTCGTGCATTTCGAGACGGTCCGAGTCGTCGCGAGGATGCGGCCCTGGTGGGGCGTCTCGGTCGATTGGTAGCGGGCGAGAAACGCCAGCACGCCACGGCCAAGCTCGGGATTGAGCCAGAGCATCTGCAAGGCAGAAATGACTCCGTCGCGACCAAAGGCGGTTGAGAACCATGGAATGCCGGCATACGGGTATGGTCCCGTCTCGAGGTCGGTTGTCAGGAGCGCGATGTCGGCACGTGTGCGGGCCAGCCAGTCATTGAACACGCGTCCGGAACTGAAAACGGTGGCGCCTTGCCGGCGCTTTGAGCGAATCGCACATCGCGCTCGCGCAGCGGCGGCACGAAACCGGTCACTGGACGGAATCTCTTCGCCGTGACCGACCATCCAGATGGAGGATCCTGCGGTCACGGCTCGGCACGACAATGCGGAACTCGGCGTAACTGGAATGCACCTGATCCGGCTCCGCAATGACCGACTGGCGCCCCACATTATCAAGCCCTTCGTACCGAAATGTGACGCTTGCCTCACCAATAAGCGCGTCATGGGCACGACCGCGATGGCTACGCGTGGTGCCGCGCACCGCGAACATGTCTCGGAAGTCGACACGGACCGGCAACGCAATCTCGCGCGCGAAGTAGTTGGTGAAGGTAATGCGCTCGAGCAACGGGGGGTCTTCGCGCGAGCCAGTTATCCGATCTCCCGCTCAAAAATTTCTACCAAATATTCCGACCTCCTGATGGAACCCATTCGTTGCGGGCGAGTTGCGGCTCATTCGGACGGACTTCCCGAACATGACAACCAGCAACAAAGCAGACCATGAGTCTGTCTCCGAAGCGTTTCGGAAACTGATCCGTTCCGAAGGCTATCGTCATAACGTACAAACGTTCTTAAATCTGGGGGTCGAACCAGAACTGCCGCCAACCCTACAGTCATTACTTGCGGCTATTGATCGGGCCAAACAGGCCCCGACGGAAGAAGGTCCCTAGCCGGCTGCGTGAGCGTCAAAGCGGAAGAGTACCGAGGCTCGCTGCGTGCTTGTTCTCTAGTCCCCTCTTGGAAATTCCTACAAACATTCCCTTGATTTTTCCCGACAGAGGGTTATGAATGTTCCGCGTGGGTTCTCGCTGAGGTGGGAGGCCTGGTATGAACGTTTGGACGAACTGCCGACCCATCAAAGTGGCTGCCAATGAGCTTGTTGAAGAGCTGATTTTACGAGCCCGGCGCGGCCAAATCATCATCTCCATCAAAGAGACTATCGCAGCGGTGCGCCGAGACGGCCCGCATCTGGCAGAAAGTGACTGCGAGCTGGTGGAGCTTATTGTCGATCTTGCCCCAACCTTTGGCATGTTCGTCGCGTTCGACCTTCGCGAATAGCCTGATGGCAGGTTCTTCCCTCCGGTATACGTCGGGACGATTCGACCCAAGGTTGTGGACGAAAGGCGGATCGAAGCGCGCTCTATGGTCGGAGGGGGTCTGCGCGCGAGCCAATTATCCGATCACCGATCAGAAACTCGAGCTAAAAATTGCTGACTGTTGCGGCCTAGCACCGTGCCAATTCGTACGTTTCGTACATGGCGTTGATGTCGGTCAGGAAGTGATAGATTCCCCTTCGGCGTGTCCCTGGGGAGGGCCGGATGAGCGTCGCGCAAAGGGTCGGTCCGCTTCTAGAGCAAGCAATCACTGTACTCCTCAACAGGGCGGACCGTCGCGACACGGTCTCGATCAAAGCGGCACTACGCGAAGCTCGGGAGGCTGCGCCTTATTTGGTGGCCTCCGACGAAGAACTAACCGAGGCGATCCTCGAGGCAGCAACTGCCATGGGCCTCTGCGTGCCTTTCGACGGTCGCGAATAGCTGTCAGCCAACTTCGCTTGTCGTGACCTGGCAATGGCGACCGTGTGCTGCCATTCATTCTCGACATTCCCGCCTTGGCGTGACAGCCCTCATATTAACTCTCTCGCCGAGGACGAATAAGCATCGGATGCCGCAGATTTCCGAATGGTCCTTTGAGGCGATCGCCGCAATGGCTAGAGCGGTTCCCCCTTTGACGGAATCAAAGGGGATTCCAGATTTATCTGTTTTGTGATTCAAGATGCTGGCTGGAGTGGAGG